>PBPR01000007.1 GCA_002724775.1 Methanobacteriota archaeon | reverse complement strand
ACGAACTGCCTCAAATTCTCAAGTACGGAAAAAAATGTACAAAAATAGCTCAGCTCAATGGACAAATTATTCATCAGAACTCGCTAATTTAAAAAGTAAACTCGATAGGCCCAAGCATAGGACAATTAAATGGAAAAAAGAGAAACTACAGTAAGAAAAGCAGCTGCAGACTTATTATTTTCATAATCCTCAACACATCTCTTGAGTGTTGCTTCTGTTACCTCTCCGTACTTATCTTCAATAAACTCAGCATCACTACAACCTAATTCGTAATCGACTTCAAGGACTGAAAAAATACCTCCTGTAATTCCAAATATCAAACCGAGGACGCCTAAAGCAAACCCAATCTTTGGAAAGTTATTTCTAGAATGTTGTTCAATTCTTCGAATTTGTTCCTCACTAATAGAATCCTTAATACTATCAAAAATTGGAGTTTCTTTCTTTTCACTCATATCTCAATCTCTCCTGGTCCTTGCAATCAATCTCAACGGATGCATATGCACTGCAAAACCAAATCAGTTATATTACTTTAGTTATCAAGGACTGGTAAGTTTAGAAGCTAATTTTGTGAATAAGATGAACCAAATACTACTGTAGCCTAAATCTCTCCCCTGGCGCCATTTTTGTTGGGTTTTCATTGCATTGTTGTAGTGCACTAATCTTATAATTAGTTAAGTTAATTTACCCACTAGATTTTAACATTTATATACTTGCGACCCGACAAAATTTTATGTTTAAAACCACTACAAATGAATATTTTGAATCCGTCATTTGTGAAATGTGCATGCAGAATAAATCAACAATAGAAGCCGTATCAACAGATAACAAATTGATTTACATTTGCAATAATTGCTAAATGTTTGACGAACCTAGTTATCAAGTCTATTATCTTTAAGATATTAGTTAACGGGATTTTGACTTATTTTTTTAAACTTAATAGACGCTAAATTAGATAAATAAATGTCTCTAGCAAGCTATGTTAGATGAAGAAATGACCTCTGAAGAGCATTTGGAAAACATAGATAATACGTTACTGTCACTCAATAAAAAGTTGAACCAAAATTTGGAGCAAATGAATGATCATCTAAAATACATATCTTATGCAGCACTTATATGGATTATTTTGACAATTGTCGCAATTTTAGTAATAGTTGTAATGATGGGATCGTTGAACGAGACTGTAGTTGAAGCATCTTAATCATTTTGTAAAACTAATAATCTATTTGTCCATAATATCTAAACATTTTTTTGCCAATTGGCAGTTCTTTCTGATAAGTTCGAATTTCATCCGAAGTCATTTCGCCCATTGCTAGTTTCAAAGATAAGTAAGGAGGACAATAATTTTCACCATAGATATAAGTTGAAACACGAGGATTAATCTCCATTAAAACACCGCCTCTTGTTGAAATATCAATGCAATAGTCCATTGGTAAATGTTCCAATAATTCTCTAGCGTAATCGAGAGCAGCTTGATTCTTTATCATTTCAAATCCCATTGCTAAACCAGATGCAAAATTTAACCTATTTTTAACAGAACAAGTTAGCATTTCTCCGTTATGTAAAACAGGATCGATTTTTAATTCTACACCATCTAAATATTCCATTATCATGAGTTCAGGTATTTCATTCTCACCAACAGTAGATTTGAGCTCATCCATTGAGATATATTTTGCAAAAGGCCTTCCATTAAACAGAAGATCATATCGGTTAGATTTTTCGGTCAAAACTCTAACACCTCGAGCGCCCTTCCCCTCTGGAGGTTTGAATACAACATCTTTGTCAGGATATCCTAATTTTTTAGCAGCCTCAATTAGGTCATTCATAGTTTTAACTAGGTAAAATTCAGGCACCTCTATTTTCCCTTCAAAATGCTTATACATGAGATATTTATTTTCACAGATTGCAACTAGCTCATGATCAGAGGCTAAAAGCCTACAATGTTTCTCAATTCTATGAGCTGATTTTGAGAGATGAAACATTTCCCATGATGTTTGCGGAAATACAATATCAATGTTATATTTTTTAATTAAACCAACTATAGAATCAACATAATTTTCTTCATATGCCCAGGGAACTACGGCAAAATCATCACATATCCATCTACCAATAGCTTGTTCGTTAGCATTTGTACCCAATATGAAAATATTTTCATCTTGTAATTTTAAATTAGAAATTAGCGCATGAGCTCCAGGGCANCCTACTCCAGTTAACAAAACTCTCATTATTTCTCCGCTCCCAATAATTCATCATATACTTCAAGCATTTTTTTCTCTTGAAGTTCCCAAGAATAATTCATTTTAAATGCTTTATAGCCGTTTTCACCCATTTTTTTTCTTAATGCTTTATCATTTGCTAATCTCGTTAATGCCTCAGCCCAATCGTCAGTCACAATACCACAATCATATCTTTCAACAATTTTTTGGCGTGCTTCATATGGCCCTACTATAACGGGAACTTTGTAGGCCATAGAGTCTAATAATTTTTTCGGAAGCGCATATCCTCTCATTCTTTCGTCAACATAATGGCCTACNATCAGAATATCGCATGCAGCATAGCATTCATTCATCATACTGTAAGGCAATGGCCCTGTGAACTTTGCNTTTGCGCCTTTTTCTACAGCAANNTNTTCAAGTTCAGCAATCATATCNGTATAGCCAGAGTGTCCTTTAGGTGGNCCTCCAACAATTAGAACACTGAGTGCATTTACCTTGGAAGCGGCATCAAGAATTTCTTCTANAATTGGTTTCCTTAAGCCTCCAATATATCCTGCAACNACNCCNTCTAATCCGAAGCGATCATGTAAAACAGGNTCGTTTACAGTTTCCAATANTTCAGAATTATACAANACAGTACCTCCTCCTAATCTGAGNGCNAANTCATCAGAGACNGTTAGTAANGCATCCACTTTCCCAATTAANTTATTTTGTTTTCTTTCNTAATACTTACCAATGAACCAATTNTGAACTGATTCCATCATTGGCCAATCCTCGTGCGAATCAAAAATAATTTTTGTANCAGATNTATTTTTNATATTNACAGCAACATCTAGAACTTCTAGATCATGAGCATGAATGAGNTGAGGTTCATATTCACTGACTTTTTCCTCTAGTTTTTTNAAAGCNTTTCTAAAGCTTTTNACCTTTGAAAAAAAGCCACCATNTAAATCTTCAAAAACNCTAACAACTTTAATTCCATCTTTTTCNACTTCCCACTTTGTATCATATTTTTCTAATCGCCTNGACCAACAAAAGACAGTTACTTCATATCCTGCATTTATTAGAGCTATAGCTTCTCGATAAACTCGAGTATCTTCATTAGGAATAAGTAAATCGTGACCAAGAACCATTGCGATTTTTTTCATATTAGTTGGTCTAACCTCACTTTTATCGTCTCAAACCCTTCAGCAAAAGGACTTGATAATTGTATACCTCTCATTTTTACAACAGATCTGAAAAATTTTTCGTTAAAATAAGGGTTGTGTTTCTGACTATCATAACAGTCTAATGCTAATATTTTCTTCTTGATATGCCTCTCTTCAAGAGGAATAAAACAATTCAGAGATACGGATAGATTATTCCAAGGGAGCTCATATCCTAGAAGTGTACAATTTCTGAATGCTCTTTTTGCTTCAGCAGTTACAACGCCATGGTCTTGGTGAATATCAGTGGTCGTNGGAGTAAATACGAGATCGTAATTTATTCTTCTGGAATGATCGTATAAAGCTTGTAATATTTCTTGCCTATCTCTCGGAAAAAAACGAGTATGAAAGTCTAAAACTTCGTGAGTTATTCCCAATATTTTGCCAGAATTTGCAGCTTCCTCAACAAGATTCGGATATCTTTCTGCTACCGCACTAAAATAGATTACATGAACATTCCATCCCTCTTCAGTTAGTTTAGCGATGGTCCCTCCGCAGCCTAACTCAGCATCATCAGTATGAGGACTAAGAACTAAAGCCTTTTTTTTCTTATCATTATTTATTTTAGAACTTACTGTGCTTCTCAACAAATCACTAATATTTTGTCTATTTTCACTTGCTTTATTTTTGAAAGAATTCCAGTCATTAGAGAATTCTTCTGTGATGGTGAATAGATACTGCTCGGGTTTTTTTCCTTTTTTCCATACCATTAGTTATATATATTTAAATAAATGGTTATATAACCTTTCTTATGGTCTATTATGGAAGATATTAAAATAAAAGAATTCGAAGGNGTCTACCAACCTGCTGAAGACTCTTGGATGATGTGCAATCATCTTCCAAAGGATTTAGGTTCAGTATTAGAGATAGGTTGTGGTTCTGGAATAATATCTATTCATATGGCTAAGAATGAAAATTCTGTAACATCTGTAGACATCAATCCAAAAGCAGTAAAAGCAACAAAATTTAATGCAAAACAAAATAGTGTAAATTTCGAAGTAATAGAAGGTAATATGTTTGAAGAATTACAAGATCGTAAGTTTAATTCCATTGTATGTAATCCTCCTTATTTGCCTCCAACAGATGATTATAATGATCCAGAATTAGCTTTAGCTGTAGAAGGCGGTCCTACGGGTTCGGAATTTACAGTTAAATTTCTTTCTAAAGCTAAAAATTACCTTGATAAAGATGGAAGTATTTATCTAATTATATCAAGTAAAATGAAGGATCTCAACGTCAATTGGAAAAGGACTGTAATTCATGAGGAAAAGTATTTCTTCGAAAGACTAACTTTGGAAAGATTTTGGAAAGAAGATTAAGGTAGTTGTGTTGATCTTGTGTTTGAACTAATTTTCAAGATGCGCATTATAACTTGTCCAAACGGTAAAGATAATCCAGAGTAGACTAAAATCCAATGAGGTAAAATCCATAAATCATCGTCGAGACTATAATTTGATTCCCAGGGTAGTGACATTACTTGCAAATCCATTCCATTAACAAAAATTCGTAACCACATAATTATTGGAATTGCAATTATCATGGTAAATGCCATCGGTTTCATTTGATTTGACATCATCTCACTTTGCAACATCATTATCTGGGGTTGCATTGCAAAGAGTTTTTTCATTTTAGCTTCGTTTCCACTCTGTCTTGCCTCTCCCATTGCTTTGTTATATGCTCCCATTTTAGTTTGAATCTCAGCCATTTTTTCCCAGTCAATGATGAAATGACGGATAATTGTAGTAAATGAGATCATAATAATTCCTGCAAAAAGGAAAGTTAACACAGGGTATTGGTAATCAAAGGTAATTCGAGGTTCCAGTACTGCACCTGCAGATTCTCCCATAAAGTCTCTTAGCTCTGGATTAATAATTATCCAAAGCATGAAAGCCATAGTTAGAAAAGTTCCACCTATAGCTGGAGGCCTCATCTCGTCTTCAACTGTCTGCTTTTCTTCAGCCATTATTTTCCCAAAATTTTCTTAAATTCTTCCACAGCAATATCAATTTTATTATCATTATTAGGAACAAACCCAACAGTTGCTCCAGTCATAAAGGCTGCAGCTATAGCATATTCACGATTAATTCTTTGATGTAATCCAATGTCGTCTTTGTCTCTAGCTCTCGAAGTATCTTTAGATCGTCTATTTTCAATTTCTTCAGGTAAAGCTTCTACAAGTACAATAGTATTTGGCATAATAGCTTTTACAGTCCACTCAGGAAGCCCAGGAAGATATCCTGAGGGAGTAAGTATTGAAGCGTGAGTATCAACAATAACGTTGTCCATTTGACCAATCTTCTCACCAGCTTGTTTCTGTAACCTTTTTTGAACATCAACNGGTAGTTTTCTCAAATCGTCCCNATTGGAAACACCCTCTTTTTGTGCTTCTTCAAACATAGTAGTCCCGAAGTTTACAATGTCATAACCGAAGTCCTTAGCNGCATTCATGACTGTACTTTTGCCAACACCAGGAACTCCAGTAACNATTACAATACTCATTCTATGGTCCCAGCCTGTTAGGTTTTTTTAAATTTTCTGGAAGTTCGCTAAAAACGGCAGGACAGCCTTTAGCTAAATGCCAAGCAGGGACNTCTTTAGTNACAACAGCNCCTCCAGCAATAAATGCGCCTTCACCCAGAGTTATACCTGGCATTATAGTTGCNTTTGANCCTATTGAAACATCATTCTCAATANTAATTGGTTCACANAGATANTCAGTTCTTAGAGGCATTNTATCGTTTGTAAGTGATGCATTAGGACCTAAAAAAACTCTATCACCAATTACTGTTCCGGTTGGTATGTATGCGCCAGTTTGAAAACTGCAATAGTTTCCAATTTTACAGTCNTTATCNACGACAACATTAGTTCCAATTAGACAACCATCTCCTATTACTGTATTTTCACGAACAAGAAAATTATGTCCAGTTCTCGTATTATCACCTAATTCAGCAGTTGAATACACAGAGCCAGGACGTATAATAGANCCTTTTCCAATTTTACATCCAGCAATTTCTTTAGATTCTTTTTCAAGTTCNTTTGCATGTGGATAACCTATCAGNGCATCNGAATCAATAAAGCAATCTTTTCCTATTATGGATTCCCCGTAAATCGGCATTAATCCTCGCCAAAGAAGCTTCGAAGAACTGGATGCATTTCCATCATTTGTTCTTTTCCAATTTGCTCGTACATGCGTATCATAATTCCTACTGTGAGAAGAACACCAGTACCAGAAGATTGTCCAACAGTACCAATCATATCAGCACCAGCAGCTAAAAATCCAACAACAGCTCCACTGAAGACTGTGACAGTAGGAATGTATCTTTCCAACACCTTTTCAACTATTCTAGGATCTCTACGGAAACCTGGGATTTGCATACCAGATCCCTGAATTTGTTTAGCTACAGCCTCAGGACCCATGTTAGTTGTTTCAATCCAAAATTTAGCAAAAACAATAGATCCAAAGACCATAATAGACATGTAAATGATAATGTGTGCGACGAGTTGCCATGGTTCGTGATCACCCATGTATGCACCATATTTGTCAGGACTTACCAGAGGTAAAAACCAATCCTGGAGTCCCGCTAGCCTATTCACGTAGTAAGCAAGCCCCATTGTGGGTACAGGATTACTTCCGTCAGTAGTATCAAAGGCCCCAAGTCTCCAATTNTGNCCTAAAATTGGCCACTTNGACATTGTCGGATGNGACCAAAACAAGAGAGCAAACATGTTCACGTTTGCNAACANTGCAGCCATCAAAATTACAGGAATGTTACTTGCGTAAATTAATCTAATAGGATATCTTCCNCTTGCTCCCCTTACTTTTCCATGGGCTAAAGGCAACTCAATCCTTGAGGATTCTACGTAAACAACAATTAGGAATACAATAAATGTTCCAATTAAAGCAACTAATGGATTAGGNGGAGCTAACAAAATAGCTTCGTAACCACCNCCACTCAAGTCTTGAGTAGATGAATTTTTAATGTACCACAAAATCATAGGAAGAGTTCCAGAAGGAGTTTCAGTACCGCTTCCTGGAGCCGGTTCCCAGTTCAAAGTTCCAGTAAATATTGCCTGAGAAACTCCAGCAGCAATGAAAAGAGAGATACCTGATCCAATACCCCATTTAGATACACTTTCATCCATCAAAAATACTAGATAAGATCCTATTGCTAATTGAGTAATAATTGTCATTCTAGCCCAAGTAAGTCCGACTTCGGCAACAAGAGAAGAGCTAGGTTCTAAGAAACCAAATACTTGTGGAACAGATTCAACGATAATCATTACAATTACCAATACTTTTTGAGTTCCTTGGTATATTTCTTTATCTCGTGGGTCTTGTAAGTTTAAGTTAATAATTTTTGCACCGGTAAATAGCTGCATGATAATGCTTCCAGTAACAATGGGGCCAATTCCCAAATGCATTAAACTTCCACTAGCTCCAGCTAAAATTGCGCGATATTGACTGAATAAATCAATAGTTTCTCCACCAAGACCATACAAAGCTACGTTTGTCATGGCAAAGTATACAATTAGAATTGCCAAGGTCCAGGTCATTTTTGTTCTAAAGTGTACGTGCCCTTCCGGTTTTTGTACGGTAGGCATTCTTCCAATTATCGGTTTTAGCCCGTGTAACTTTGAACCTTCACCTGAATATGAAGCTCCCATGTAAACNAGCCAAGTGATTCCGATAGTACCTAATCCCATAAAGGTTGCAGCAGTANTTTCNGGAGATTTCCAATTGTACCATAGTACATAGAGGAAAATCATAAACAAACAAGGCAAGATTGCCTGTGCGGGATTTCTAGGTATATTNTCTTCAGCCATTTATGACCTCTCCACCAGCCGCCTCAACTTTTTCCACGGCCTTTGCAGAGGCAGCACTTATTGTAATTTTATAAGCTTGACTAGGCACACCAGTACCTAATAATTTATCATATCCCATTTTCTTCAAATCAATAGATACAACTTTTCCTTTCTTTGATGCATTTCCTTGATCAACCCATTCGGCTGCACTTTCTTCAATAACTTTCAAGTTTATAGCATTNTTAGCCATAACNACAGTTTGTGGTCTCTTGAATCCATGAGCTCCCCAAACTCGGCCGACACGTTCGTACATAATTCGTTTAGTCTTATGACAACCGGCATTTCCACGGCCNCCTCTTAGTCCAGCACCACGGCCTTTCTTGTGACCGCGACCTCTNGTTCGACTTCCGGTTTTCAGAGCTTTACGCCTGGGCATATTGCATCCTCCTTAGTAACGCATTAATCTTGTCAGCTCTATATCCTAAAGCACCACCTTCCTTGAAACTACGTTTAATTCCCTCGTATCCTTTTCGAGGTGGATGTAATCTAAATAAAGGTTTCAAACCAGGCACATCTCTCATAACAGTTTTTCCTTCAGTTAATCCTTTGGCTAAAGCTTTCATGGTTTTGAAAGATGTTTCTTTTAAATGTTCTTTAGAGAAATCAGAATTTCCGCTGGTTTTTCCTGAGCTTTGTAATAATAATTCAGTAGTATCAGAATCAATTTCTCCCCATGTCACGTAATCTTTAATGATGTTAAGCATTCCAGTGTAAGTGTCATTCTCTGGAACAATAACGCAGTGATTCACGCGGTTCAGCCTCATTAATTTCATGGTCTCTTTAATTTTTGGATTAACATTAACAGATCCTCTAACTCTAACAACAGCCCAGCTCATTCTTGTTTCACTCCTTTAATCATGTTGTGAAATTCTTCTTGACCAGGCAATAATTTAGTAGATTGAGTCTTTTCCAACGCTTTGAACATTGCACTAGCAAAGTTGTAAATGGTTTGAGTTTGTCCTCTTGTGAATGACCATGCGTCTTCTACACCAGCNAGTTTTAGCATAATTTGTCCAACTTGGTTTGTCACTAATCCAACACCAGGTGGTGCAGGCTTAATTTTAACTCTAGTAGAACCAGTTCTTCCTGANACTTCAAACGGTAAGGAATTTGGAACTGCAGTAGAGCATTCCCAAGAACCACTTCCTCTGCGAACTTCAATAATATTTAATTTTGCACGATCGAGTGCTTTGGTAATTGTAGGTCTTACTAATTTTCCAGAAACACGACCTAATCCAACAACTCCATCTCCATTTCCAACAATAGTGGTAACTGCAAAGCGAACCCTTCTACCAGAATCAGACATTCTTTGGACCATATGAATATCTATAACTTCTTCCATCATGTCAGTAATAAGTAAATCTACAATTGGAGCTTCTCTTAGNGGCAATCCACTTGCAAGAGCTTCCTTGATGGTAGTAATTTCACCAGAAACGACTTTTCTACCTAATTCAGTTTTAGGAGTCCATTTCGAGATTCTTTCTTCAGCAGCCTTTCTTCGCTGTTGAGCAGGAGATAAAGGAGGCCCTCTCTTAGGTCTATTATCATTATTAGATCCTTTACCTTTNTATCCAGAACTAGACTTCTCAGACGGNTTGTCTTCAGTTTTCTTTTCTTCTTCGCTCATTTCTTACCATCCATTTTTTTTGAAACTTTATCAAAGTCTTTTACAATTTTNTCAGAGATATGACTTCCATTGATGCGATCGTCGGAAGGATATGAATTTTCAGAGTGTGGAATATCTAGACCTCCATCTACAAGGCCTTTCAACACTGCGAAGGCACGATTTCCAGAGATAGGAGTGATTCTTCCAATATCTAAGACTGCGGATGATACTCCAGCTTTAACCGCGTTTTTAGCAGCCAATTTTCCAGATAGATAAGAGGCAGGTAAATTTGTCTTTGAGTTTTTCCAACCCATTTTTTCTAAGTCCATTGATGACGCTGAAGCTAATACTCGGTCTCCTTTACCTTCAAAATTAGTAATTTGAACGGTAACTTTAGCATTTGTAAATCTGACGACAGCTCTTGGCAATCCAGATTTTAGTAGTGCTAATCTTTTGCGATAATTAGTGACGCCTTTTCTTCTACGAGAGAAGTGCATTCTCTTTGGCATTATTTCTTACCTCCTAAATTTATTCCATCAACTTCCATATTATATCTCAAGTGATTTCTTGAATTATAAACACCACCTTTTGCTCTGCGGTAGTATAATCTGTACTGTGAAGAATCNATAATTTTTTCATCTCTTAGTGCAGTTAATTCTTTTCTTAATGCACGTACTTTTGTCATCCATGACTCTTTCTTTGGAGTTCTTGCACCACCGTGTCCTTTTCTTGAACCATGTCCTTTTCGGCGCCCTTTTGAGCGTTGAATAGCCATAGCCTTTGCACGCCCTCTGGAAATACCTTTCTTTTGATGCTTGCGAATNAATTTTTGGACAATTAATAATCTTACATCATCTCTAGTAACAGCCTCTGAGATACGCTCTTGAACTTCAGGCCTATCATCTATCCAAACACGATTAACTCCACACTTCAAAACGGTTGCAGCAACCCTTCTTTGGTANGATAAGTTCATAGATCCCTCCTGTTTAGTACACGTATTTTAAGTTCATCAGCNTTTTCNACAATCATTTCNCGTTTTTTATCACCAACTTTACTTGAAATGCGGATAGCTTGNACTTTAGGATCAATATCTTCTAAATTACCAGGATTNTAGACTAANATTTCTTCAAANCCAGAAGGATGNAATCCTCTGACACTTGCAGGCCCTCTGAAACCTACTTGAACGACAGGTATNCTATACTTGAAATGCCTTCGCATTTTTGAGTGTATNCCNCGAGGTCTTCTCCACTTTTCTCCTAACCTCTTGTATCTGAACCAGTTCTGTCTCCTAAATTTAGGTCTTTTATGGGACATTCGATTTCTTTTTGATAAGTCTANTTTTTGTTCTTTNGTTAAAACAGGCTTTTGCCTTGGTTTATATTCTTCATCGCTCATTGTGCAGCTCCTTTAGAAACAACATAGATTCCATCNTGGAAAACACGAATATCTCTTCCCTTAACAACAGTTGCCCGTTCTAANTTTGCAGCAGTCTGTCCAACATCTTCNACATTATTTCCTTCGACGGTAANTTTNTCNCCTTTNGCAATAACNTTANCATCTCCACAAATATTNGCATTTCTTGTTACTTTTTCACCCAAGAAGTTGTCAATAGCGACAACATTTCCTTTNACAGNNACNTTCATAGGGAAGTGAGCAAANACAATTTTCATTTCNTATAANAATCCAGAGGAAACTCCTTGTGCCATATTNTTCAAATGAGCTCTCCAAGTTCCAATAAGCGCTTTTTCTTTTCTGCGTATTTTCTTTCCGGTTAATGTAATCTTTCCATTATCTTCAGATATAGAAATNTTTGGATGTTTGAAATCGCGGTTTAATTCACCTCTTGATCCNGANAATCTTCACATTGTGNTTATCCATGGAAAAAGAAACTCCATCAGGCAANTCAANTTCATAAATCAATTNTTCAATGTTCATTAGTAAACGTAAGCTAGTAGCTTTCCTCCNGTTGATGCTTCCTTAGCAGCGTCNTTATTCATAACACCATAAGGNGTNGTAAGAATTAAAATNCCAAAATCTTTTGCAGGTAAATATCTAGCTTCATGTCTCTCCATGTCTCTCAATTTAACAGAGAATCTTGGCTTTATTGCACCGCAGCCGTTAATTCTACCGTTCAAAGAAATATTGAAAACTCCGCCTTTACCATTGTCTTCATACTCGTAGTTGTTTAGATATCCTTTTTCAGTCAATTGTTTCAAAACATCGCCTATTAATCTTGATGCTGGAACAACTGCAGAATTCTTACCTACATGGTCAGCGTTTTTGATAATTATAAGCGCATCAGATAGTGAATCGTGTCTCATTTTTTATACCTCAATCATATTTCTTGAAACCAAGTTCGGTAGCTTTATCTCTAAAACATTGTCTACACAAATTTAGTCCATGTCTGCGTACAAGTCCGCGTTTTCTATCACATAAGACACATCCTTCAATGCGTCCACGATAAACTTCTCTGACTTTAATTTTCACGTCATCGATGTTCATACCTTGAATACCTCCAAGTTGAATTTTTGTTTCATATATTCTTGACATTCCTCAGCATTAATTCGGTGGTTCTTGCCAATTTTATTATGTTTAATCTTTCTTCTAGCAACACGATATCCTGGGCGTTCAAAAGCCACAGCAATATCTAATCCAAATATTCCAATATCTGGATCGTAATTTTCATTTTTGTAACCAGTGTAATCTGGGATTCCAAAGCTAACACCACCAGTTTTTGAGAAACAATAAGCAGGAAGTCTATTTTCTCTCACCCAAAGTGATTCTTTCAAGAATTTTATTGCATTTTCTCCTCTTAGTGTAACTTTGCATCCAATAGGCATTCCTAATCGAATACCTAAATCCCTGTTAGTTGATTTAGATAAGGTACGAACTGGTTTACATCCACTCAGTTTTTCGAGAACAGTTTCAGCTTTACCGAGCCTTTCTCCAGCTTCTCCTACGCCGATATTCAGAACGACTTTTGCTATTCTTAATTCTTTCATAGGATTCATACTTTAACCTCCGGAAGTGAAATCATTGCTTTCTTTTCACCTACAACAAATGAGTATGGTCTAATGGTTTGGAAATTTTCATACATGACCAAGTTTGGCTTTGTACTTCTTGTGGTTTCTTCCCCCATTATTGTTGAAATTGAACCTACATGAGTTCCACCAATAATCAGTGATTGCGCACCTTTTTTGAATTTTAAAACTTTTTTAACTTTCAAGTCAGGCAGACTTAATTGCAATACATCCCCGGTTTTTACTTTTTCTTTGGATAAAACATTAGTTCCATCGTGGAGGTTAATTTGCGTGTGTCCTCCCTTAATATTTCTCTTATTTTCAACTCGTGCAAGTTTCCATTTTGAATCAGCAGCTTTAATTGGAACAAATTCAATTCGACCGTGTTTGTCGAGCATTGCCCTAACATGCAACTTAATTTTTGGAATCGAAATAATATCCATAAGTCCTACAGGAGATTTTGGTTTGTTAACAACACGCTGATCAACCAATACATCACGGTTATGGAGGATAATTTTTGCTTCGCGATTATTATCACAGACTTTCAAATAATCTCTCAAAATTGTTGAAATGGGTAATGCACCTTCCAATGAGTGCTTTCCAGGCATAGGTTTTGTAGTCCATGTTCTTTCTTTTCTAGCAATGTTCCAAGAACGTGGTGCAACGAGCCTCTTTAGATGTCCGCTACTCATTTTGAATCTCCTTCTAATCTTTCTATTAGCTCAGCTTTCTTTCCACTAACAGGTAATCCTTTTTCTTTTAGCATTTCTTTCAATTCACTAACCGTCATTTTTGAATAATCAACATCTTCAGGATTTTCTTCAGCGGCAGTTTCTTTTTCCTCTTTTTCAGGAACTTCTTCATCTTTAGTTTCAGCAGGTTCTACAGTTTCAGCTTCATATTCATCTTCTGCAGCTTCAAATTCTGAAATAACTTCGTCTGTCCAGTCAACAGATTCATTAATTCTGTTTAGAATTTTCCTTCTTCTAATATCAGACCAATCTGGATTAATAATTACCAAATTGGATGCATCAATAGGTCTTTGTAATTCAGTTCCGTCAGATTTGAAATAAGTGAAGCCTTCAACGTAAACTTTTCTGGCTTTACGATCAACAAGAGAAACAGCAGTCGCAGACTTAGATTTACCTTCGCCTCTTACAATCATTACACGATCTCCTTTTTTCACAGGCATCGCTCTTGGATACATGAATCCTCTTGACAATTGTCTTTCCCTAAGGCCTTTGTCAATTGGTGAAGACATTTCTCGGTGTCTTCTGTGGTAAGGTGCCGTGTAACGGGCCAATCTCTGTTTTCGTGGTTGTTTTGAACTCATTTAATCCTCATACTATCGTTGTAGCTGCAGCAGCTATACGGGGCCATCTTTCGGCAGCTTCTCTTGAAACAGGCCCTTTAATTCCTGAACCTTTAGTTTCACCTTGTTCATTTGTTAAAACCGCAGCATTGTCCTCAAATTGGACCATGGTTCCATCAGGCCTTCTGAAAGGTCTGCGGCACCTTACGATGACAGCTCTAACAAGCTGTCTGCGCATTTCTGGGTTTCCTTTTTTGACAGATGCAATTACCATATCTCCAACACCAGCGGCAGGCGATCTTCGGTGTACACCTTTGTAATTTAAAACAGTAACAATTTCTACAATTTTAGCACCACTATTATCTACACAATCAATTCTTGCACCTTGTGGCAATCCTCTCATTTGTCTTCCTGCAACAGCTCTCATGGGTCTCTCCTTTCGATAATAACGAATGATTTAGTTTTTGATAGTGGTCTGCATTCCATAATGGTCACAGCGTCACCCTCATTTGCCCCAACGCTAGCAGGACTGTGAGCACTTATTTTAGATGAACTTCGAGCGTATCTTTCATACTTTGAATCGTACTTCATTTTGTTAATTTGAACGACAACAGTTTTCTGAGCTTTAGCTTTTACAACAATTCCGCGTAAAACTTGTCCTCTTACTGGAAGTGTTCCATAGAATGGGTCATTTGCGTCACCATCCCAAGGATTAGCTGGAGCTTCTACATCAACTCCTATGTCTCGTGGCTTATCTTTACTCATGCTTTCACCTTCTTAATGCGGTCCTGAGACCTGTAAGCAATTTTGTTTCCATTAAGTTCACCATTTTTGAACATGAATTTACCAGGTCGCTTACTGACCATCTTAGCTTTCCCGTTGGAAAAAATTGTAATAGTTTCTCGAGTCTCATCGATAATTTTTCCAGAAATTCCTTGTATGCTTGGGTCAGAGTGTTGAGAAACTGTGACTTGTTCTCCCATAAATTCGCCTCTTCCATCCATTTATTGAACCTCCACAGGGAATCCCATATCTGTTAAGACTTCATTGACTTTCTTTATATGATCGCCTTGTAGCTCAATAATTCCACCCTTAGAAGTTCCACCGGTAGCACACTTAGTTTTGAGTTGCTTTGCCAAATCGCTGATATCAACACTTTTGCCAATACCATCGACTACAGTAACTAATTTTCCATATCTGCGTTTTTCTATATGAACCTTAATTGATTGTTGTTCTCTAATAATTTCTTCCATTGCGAGCAATTCTTTAGGAAGGCCAGTTAGAGGATCAATGTCTACCATCTAAGCTTCTTCCTCCAGTTCAATTTCTCTCATGATAGTGGTTAATCGTGCGATCTGTTTTTTCAAAGCTCTCATTCTTCCAGGAGAAGTTGGTTGTCCACCCATGGATGCTACACCTCTTTCATTCATTAGTTCAGATCTTAATTCTCTTAACCTTGATTCTCTTTCTTCAGGTTGCATTTCCCTTAATTCTAAAGGTTTTTTCAAAGTCATTTATCATCACCTTTTTCTTCTGATTTCTCTTCTTTTTTAGCTTTCTCTTTTTTAGGCTTAGCTTTCTCTTCTTTTACTTCCTCTGCGGTTTCTTCCTCATTAGCATCTTCTTCAGATTCTTCTGAAGNTTCTTCTACAACAGGCATAGGAAGCGGAGTAACTTCAATTTCATCGGGNAACTTTGCGTCAGGACGCATNATNGCTACCTTTACACCAATNGTTCCNGGTTTTAGTTTGGCNTGTGCTATTCCTACATCCATNAATTCAAGAGCAGTTTCACCNCAGAATTTGATGTGTCCAGANAAGAATTTTTCAGTTCNGTGTCTNAATCCAGTNAATTTACCNGCAATTGTTATTTGACATCCTCTNGCACCAGAATCCATNATTCTNTGNAACATNGAATTNCCNGCTCTTCTGTAATTCCATCCTCTNTCTANNGCATTAGCAACTTTNGCAGCCATAATTAATGGATTTAGAGCAAAATTGTTNACCTCNCCAGCTTCAACTTGCAAGTTTTCATAACCAAACTTTCNTTCTAATTCTTCGGTTAGTCTTTGAATGTCACTACCTTTTCTTCCAATTACAAGACCAGGTCTTTCGGCTGCAATTCTAACGTGAGTTCCTAGAGGAGTTCTCTGTATAGATAATCCACCAAAGCCAGCTCTACTGGTTTTGTTTTGGACATAGTCATGAACTTGTACTCTTCGTACACGCTCTTTTAGCATTTCTTTAACAACGGTCATTTCATTTCCTCCAATACTACCTCAACGTTTGCACTTTCGCGCATTTTTGGAGTTGCTCTTCCTCTAGCTCGAGGAAACCTGCTTTCGAACCTAACACCACGTGAAGTAGCGATATGTACAATTCTCCAATTTTCAATATCAATGTGAAGAGCTTCACCATTATTTCCAGCAGATTCAATTACTTTCAATATCGCTGCTGCAGTTTTTACAGGGAATCTACCACTAGACATTCCTTTACCTTTTCTGTGCCCTACTTTCCCGTCATGACGTTTGAAAGGAACAGCCTGCTCAAGATCGATTACTCTTTCTAAGTAATTCTTAGCTTTTTCAAGTTCCATTCCTTTAAGCGCATGACAAACTTCTCTGGCAGCTTTAGGTGAAACATTTAATCCAGTACCGCGAGCAGCAGCATGAATTTCTGGGTTGTACGGGTATGAGAATCCTTTCATAATATCACTTCAATGGCATAAATTTAGACGACTTGGTAGCACCAACACCAGGTCCTGTGTGTGTAGGGGATGTTCTTGTAGGAGCTAATTCTCCAAAGTACAATCCAATCATTTCCGGAACAATTTCAATTTCTACAAAGTCTCTTCCGTTGTAAATACCAAATTTTCTTCCTACAAATTGAGGAATAATAATCATTTCTCTACGATGTGTTCGAATTACTTTGTTAGGTTTATTGTTAGAATCATTAATAATTTTAGCTTGTTCCAT
The DNA here is from genome assembly GCA_002724775.1 of Methanobacteriota archaeon. Taxonomy (GTDB): domain Archaea; phylum Thermoplasmatota; class Poseidoniia; order MGIII; family CG-Epi1; genus CG-Epi1. The sequence continues at coordinate 3,183 of PBPR01000007.1, read as the reverse complement.
ACTCAAGCCACGTTTGAATGATCTTCTCTGTCTGGAAGGTATAATTGCAATAAATTCTTCGAATGTTAATTCTTTTAATTTATCAATAGTCATTCCGCGGTAAGTAAATTCTTTCTTTCTGCGGACTTGAATACCTGCCTTCCTTTTTCTCTCTCTCCTTCTTGCGGCTTTTGGCGTAGCAAGACCTTTCGTTCTACGGGCCATTAACGTTTAGCTCCTGTTCTTTTTGCAGCAATGTGACCAACTTTTCTTCCNGGTGGAGCATTNCTTGAAACTGTAGAATTAATACCAATAGTTTGTTTTCTTCCGCTACCNTGAGGGTGATCTACTGCATTCATNGCAACTCCTCTAACTTTAGGCCAAATCTTTGGTCTAGCCCTGTTTCGGTAATAATTCTTTCCAGCTTTTGCTATAGGTTTTTCTCCTCTTCCTGAGCCTGCCACTGAACCAATAGTAGCTCGGCACATGTTGTCAAATGCTTTCTGAGCTTTGGAGGGTAATCGAACAATAGTTTTCTTACCGTGGGAAACAATAGTAGCAGCATTTCCAGCAGCTCTTGCTAGTTTTCCACCATCTCCAGGTTTCACTTCAATATTGTAAATTTTAGTACCTTCTGGAATAGAACCAACGTAGGCTGTGTTTCCGACACTGATTTCAGCACCATGACCAGCAGCTACCTCTTGTCCGACGTGCATTCCGTCATGCGCAATCATAGTATATGTTCCATTTTGATCTTCAATTTTTGCTACAGGAGCAGTCCTGCCAGGGTCATGAAGTAACTCAACAACTTTTCCGTTTGATGATTTTGATCTAGGATGGCGTGCGTCGCCTTTAAAGCGATTATCAGCAGCCTTGTAACGACGGCCGCGTCCGCGTCTTCTTGGTATTATTCTCTTTCCCATGTTATCACAATATTCCTAATCTATTACTCAAATCTTCGGCTGAATGCCCTTCAGCTAATTTAACAATAGCCAGTTTTCCTTCTTTGGTAATTCTGGTATTGACTTTGCTAACTTCNACTTGGAANAAAGCACGGACAGCGCCTTTNATNTCCAATTTAGAAGCAGTTCTTGCAACGTAAAATTCTAATTTNTTNTGTTCTAACATATACAGTGCNCTTTCTTTAGATCTCGGACTTAGGATTACTTTGTGTTCACTCATAGTCTTTCTCCTAAAGCAGATACTGCAGATTTACTGAAAACTACTAATCTACCAGGATCTCCGCCTGGAGCTAATAATTCAGTGTTTAAGTTTTTGGATGTAGTAACGTCTACTCCTGATAAGTTACGGAATGCCTTTTCTGAGTCATTATCTTCAGATAAGACTAGGAGAATAGATTTAGGAGTACGGTATTTTCTTCCACGACTTTTACCTTTTCCAGCTCTAATTCCTTTACCTTCACGAGATCGTTTTACATCATCTAATAAACCAAGACTATCTAGAAGTGTACTGGCTCTTTTTGTTAACGAACCGCCCTCGTTGTCTTTGGCTAATGTTTCAATTTTATCTTCCACAACGTAAGGGAGAGTAGCTTTTTCAGGAATTTGATGTCCTCTTGCTAACACATATGATTCTTGGGAAGTTGCAGCTAGTGCAGATTTGAATGCTTTTTTATTTTCTTTGGAATTTATCTTAAAGCTCCAATCTTTTTCAGCTTTTGGAGGGTGAGCACGTCTACCACCGATCGTGTTTGGCGCTTCAGCACCACGTCCGCCGCCTCCATTTTTGCGAGGAGTTCTTGCCATACCTCGACCTTTACCAGGCCAAGAAACAGAATGTCTGAATCCAGCACCTTTAGAAGCTCCATATGGTTGTCTTCTGTTTGCGCGAGAAGCTCTTACAGCTTTTCGAATTAAATCTAATCGGACAGGTTCATTGAAAGCATCAGGTAACTGAGCAGATTTTTTGGATGCTTTTCCTTTAATTGAATAAATTGGTACTTCCATAATTATACTCCTTGTTGACTCTCCTGTGAAATCATTGTAATTTCAGGTGCAACAATTGCATCTGTTTTCTTTCCGTGGAATCTAACAGCTTTTCTGAANCGAATTAGACGCTTACTTGGTCCAGGTAAAGAACCGTGTAGTAGCGCATAATTTCCTCTGATTAAACCGTAGTTCAAGAATCCACCTTTTGGATTAATCTCATCAGGATTATCTCCAATTTTTAATAATCTTTTATTGTATTCAGTACGTTGATGGTATCCAGTTTGTCCTGCTTGAGGAACAGTAGATACTACATANCCTGGACTGAAAGGACCTAAATTTCCGATCATTCTGCGGTGCTTTGAGTTTTTGTGAGTTAATAATTTTACACCCCAGCGTTTTACATGACCTTGAAATCCATATCCAGTAGTTACTGCGATTGCATCTAACATTTCTCCGTCTTGAGTAAAGTCTGACATTGTGAATTCTTTTCCCATCATTCCCTTAGCAAATTCAATTTGAGCATCTAGACTTCCACCACCAACAGCCATTTCCATGATTTCAGGTCTTTTCTTTGGAATTCCGGTAACCATTCTTGGTTGGGTGTGAACTAATAATCTAATTTCTTCTAAATCATTATCAGACATTTTCTTCCAAGCTTCTTTAGCGTTATGTCCTTTAGNAATAGGCAATGTTCTTTCTAAATCCTTATCAATTTTCTTTTCCCAAGCTTCAGTTAAAGTTCTCAATCCATAAGTATCCTGAATATATCCCCGAGCTCCAATTACTTTCATTGGAGGAATTTCTACGATGGTTACAGGCATTCTAATTTCTTGTCCAGCAGTAGTTGATTTTTTACGGTAATCTACGGCCATAATATGACTCATACCGACTTTATATCCTGCAAAGCCAAGGATTTTAGGATCGTCACCTTCGACAGCAGCCCAACTAGAGATATGTGGCGTTTCAGAGCGTGCTCTCTTGCGAGGACTGAAAGCCATGGATCCGCGGTTTGGTTTGTTGTGTTTTGGCATTTTATTCTCTCTCCAGACATCGCTAACCGTTGCTAACGGCATTGAACATCAGGCGTAGTTCCTACAAGTTACACATCGTACCGTGACGCTGTTTCTCGTCGAGAACGAGTGTCTCAAGAGGTGTAGGGATAATTGCCCTGAGCGTCTGGTTGCGTGATTGCAGGGTCTCTCGCACAAAGGGACCCTATATAAGGACTAGTTTATTTTTCCTCGATAGAAAGTCG
>PBPR01000006.1 GCA_002724775.1 Methanobacteriota archaeon | reverse complement strand
TTTTCCAACTTTACTTTCTAGTCTTGCTGAAATGTGGCATAAAGATCAAGAAAAGTTAGTGTCTCAGGCCGAGACAATAGTTAATCATCTGAATTCAGCCAACAATGAAAATTCTAAAGTGAATAGTAATATTTCAGATAATGCAATATCACATTGGAACTCTAATTTTGACAAGAGATGGGGTGGTTTTGGACAGGCTCCTAAATTTCCAAATTCAGGAGCAATTTTGCACTTGCTTAATGATTACAATGTTAATGATAATCAAACCTCATTGTATTCAGCTGTAAAGACTCTAGATTCCATGTTCCATGGTGGAATATACGATCACGTTGGCGGGGGTTTTGCAAGGTATTCAGTAGATGAAAAATGGTTNGTTCCACATTTTGAAAAGATGCTATACGATAATGCACAATTAATGGAAGCATACCTTGTTGGNTATCAACTCACNAAGAATGAAGACTANTTGACAGTAATTNCACAGATTTTAGAATGGCTNAAAGATGAAATGATAGATGAAAATGGTGGATTCTATTCNTCNATGGATGCAGATTCAGAGGGNGTTGAAGGCAAATATTATGTTTGGAAGCCAGAAGAAATAGAAGCTGTGNTATCNGAAANNGANGCNAANATNTTCAATCANTANTATGATATTAGTAAAACCGGAAATTGGGAAGGAAATTCAATTCCAAATATCATAATGAAGAAGTCTTCTCTTTCAACGTTATTAAAAATTCCAGAAAATGAAATTTCTTCTTCTTTAGAGAAGTCAAGGCTAGCGGTTAAAGAGCATAGAAAATCTAGAATTGCTCCAGGTACAGACGATAAAATTATAGTATCATGGAATGGCTTAATGATTAGTTCGTTGGCCAAAGTTTCCGCCTTTTTAGACGATAAGGAATATTTTGAAATCGCTGACAGAGCAGTTTCATTTATTGTAGATAAAATGTCTAAANAAGACGGATCATTGAACAGAGTTTACAGAGATAATTTAAGTCACATAGATGCTTTTGCNGAAGATTATTCCTATTTTGGTAATGCTTTGATTGATATGTATGAAGCTAGCTTTGATTCAAAATATCTTGAATTGTCTAAAAAATACGCTGATATTCTAGTAGATAAATTTTTTAGTGACGGATATTTCAAACAATCACTTTCGAAGAATATGGTCATTAACAGTGTGAATAGCATGGANAATGCTACACCTTCTTACAATTTCACNAGNAGTNTNTTACTCATNAGNCTTCATTANTACTATGGANATGANAATTATAGAGAAATAGTCGANGCATCNATGGAGAAAGCTGGAGTNTACATCAACAAATATCCACACGCTCATTCTACAGCTATTTTTGTCAACAGATATTTGTCAGAAGGCCCTCATGAAATTGCCTTGTCAACAGTTGATGGAGATATTTCATTACTGAAAGTCATACGAGAAAAATATTTACCATGTAAAATATTAGCAGAAGCGTCATCAGACTTAGATATTCCTCTGTTAAAAGACAAGGGTCCAATAGGGGGTAATTCTACTGCCTACATTTGTAAAAANTATGCCTGTCAAGAGCCAATTGTCGACGATAAAGTTCTAAAAAACCAGTTAAAATAATTCTTGGACACTAGTGACAAAAAGTTGGCACTAGTAATGAACCTTTATATGCAAACAATCGAGGGAATAGTATGTACAACACAATAAAAGGTAAAGTGTTCCTCGCAGCTATCTTGGGAATTTGCTTACTCAATTTGCAGTCCACCTCAGTAGCTATCGAGGTTGAAAATTCGCACGACAATGTAGTTGTAATTACAGTTGATAGTACTAATCTTCAGTTTTCTCCGTCTGAAGTAACAATTAATGAAGGTCAAACAATAAGATTTTTCTGGAGNGGGGAATTCTTAGAGCACAATGCGATAGATAGTAATGGTTTTTTCAGTACAGGATCACCCGAAACTGAGGTTGACTACTCTTTTACTTTCGATAAAGGAACCAACAACACATACAGTTTCATTTGTGAACCACATGAAGCATTGAACATGGTTGGAACTATAGTGGTTAATCCTGCTGCTAACGACACTATGGATCAGGGCAATAATCAAACAACTCCAGTAATGGGAACTATGGATGAAGAATCTAGCTCATTGTTTGGTTTCCTAGTTATTCCAACTCTAATTGCAGTTGTTTTAGTTTCCAGATACTTAAGATAAATTTTTGTTAACGATAGGAGACACTTTGTTTCCTAATAAGTCAATGGCGTTCATTAGCTGTTCATGTGTCAATCCAGCCACATCAAGTTGAAAACTAAATCTTGAAAGTCCGCCAAGTGCTTCGCTGTGTCTGAGAACTTTTTCAGCAACTTCTTCCACATCCCCAATTACCAATGCTCCGGTTGGTCCTATTTGAGATTCAAAGTGATCTCTTGTGACAGGAGGCCATCCCCTTTCCCTTCCAATTTTAGTAAATGAGGCTGCGTAGCCAGGATAAAATTCTTCAACAGCTTTTTCTCTAGTTTCTGCAACATATCCAAGTGCATGAATTCCTACTTTCAATTTTTCAGGATCATGGCCAGCTTTAATTCCAGCATTTTTGTAAAGTTCAACTAAAGGAGCAAATCGGTGTGTTTCGCCACCAATAATCGCAATCATTAACGGCAATCCCAGAATACCAGCTCTAATGAATGATTGAGGAGTTCCTCCTACACCAACCCATATTGGAAGCGGATCTTGAATAGGTCTAGGATAAATTGCTTGATTCACCAAATCAGGCCTGAACCTTCCAGACCAATTAACGACCTCGTTGTCCCTGATTTTCAATAATAATTCAAGTTTTTCAGCATAAAGATCATTGTAATCTTCCATTTTCAATCCGAATAATGGATATGCCTCCGTGAAAGAACCTCTTCCAGCTACGATTTCAGCCCTTCCATTAGAAACAAGGTCAAGTGTAGCAAAATTCTGAAAGACCCTGACAGGATCTGCAGCGCTTAGTACAGTTACTGAACTTGTTAATTTGATATTTTTAGTTCTTGCAGCAGCAGCGGCGAGTGTTATGTGGGCTGCAGAATCCAAATATTCTTTTCTGTGGTGTTCACCTATTCCTACTTCATCAATACCAACTTTGTCTGCGTACTCTATTCGGTCNAGNAGTTCATTTATGGCTTGATNATTGGGAATTTGTTTTCCCTTTTCATCCTTAAAATTCGCAGATGCGAAAGTGTGTATTCCNATTTCCATTTAATTNAATTTTCTCAGAGTCAAAGCAATAATTCCAATTTCAGATATTTTCGTAAGAATTCCTACCGAATCGTAACTTCCATCTTTAGTTAAATCTGGATGCTGATATAGGTAGAATATGATTATGGCTANCGTGTAAATGATAAGCAAATATGAAAACATTGTTTTACTTTTTTCAACAAATCCTATTTCCAATACATAAAATGCGACCCCAAATGCGAGGAACCCGGCAGCTCCAGCTAATAATTTTAGATCATCAATTCCGAGTATGGCATGGACTACAATTGTGAAAACAANTAGGGAAAATGCAAGCTTATCCTCGTTATTTAGACTAAACTTACTTACTTTTGAAATCATGAAGTAAGCTATCATTGAAGCTAGTAGACTGATTCCAATGATGTTCTCATCAGGCATTACTTGTTTGTGACCACCGCCGTCGGCTGAAGCNATTCCTGATGAAAAAGTGGCTAGACATATAGCNAATAATGAAAAAANCCGTNNTTTCATGCTACCAGATTTTTCCTAGGATTAATGAAAGTTCGTACAGAANAATAAGNGGTACNGCAAGTAAAAATTGAGATATTACNTCAGGAGGTGTAATCAATGCAGCCAGTACAAAAAAAGTTACAATCAAATGGCTTCTAAANTCAGANAATTGNTCTGTTGTAGCTAATTCGAGTCTGAGTAATAGCATNATGATTAGAGGTAACTGGAANCTAACTCCAAGTGCAAANGTTANNAAAAACACAAAGTGATAGAAAGATGTTANTCGGTATGTAGTCTCCAATCCTGCATCAGCAGCGTCAGTTTGTAAGAAATCTAAGACCAGAGGAAGCATTAGTTCTAGTGAATACAGGACACCTGCTGAGAAAAGAGTTAAGGAGATTAACAANGTTCCGATAATTTTNGAGTATCCAATCTCAGGCAAGTCAGTTCTTTTCCTCATAGTAGTCCAGCAATCAATCATAAGTAAAATGAAAGAAACAGATAGTGCTGCGTAGGCTGCGATCCTCATTTTCAGAATTAAGAATTCAGCTGGAGAGAGGTAAACAAGAGTAGCNTCGTTAGGCAATAGTTTGTCTCCTAGCCATTCGGTTAAATTTTCTGAGTAATTAAATGCCGAGATGAATACAGCTGTAGCTAATATCATGTACAGCCATGCACGCTTTCGCAAATTTGCTGAAATTTCATCGTAAGCAGGTATGTTTTCCACAATACTTTATTCGGAAGGGGGTTTTGTTTATTCCCCCGTAAGGTTAATGTACCTCTCTATTGATTGAATAATATGATTGGTACCACTGAGGCTATAATTATTGGCGGAGTAGTTTTACTTCTTTTTGGAGCAAAGAAATTACCAGAACTTGCCAAAAGCATGGGCCAATCTAAAGCTGCTTTCGACGAAGGCTTGAAAGAAGGTATGCAGCCTGAGGAAGATGAGGATGAAAGTTCGTGATTTACAGTTATATCTTCGATATTCGTTAAGTAAAGATATTTTGTTGAGTTTTGTTCGCAGTAATATTTTAGGGCTGATTTTAATTTTTGTAATTGTTAATGCTATTGATTATTATGATTATTTTGAAGAAGATGAGATGTCATATCTTGTTCTTACAGGAATTGCCCTTTTGTTTTCCTTAGTTGTTTTTGTTAAGTATAGAAATCCACTTTCTTACTACCCAAGATATGTGTTATTCGTTAAGGACAGGAACGATGCTTTAGTCAAAATGGAGCCTAAAATCGACCCTTTAATTACAGCTTTAGGATTAATTAAGCCCAAAGATTTTGTTAATGTTAGATATGTAGTATATCCTGAGTTGGATTTAGGTCTTGATTTTGATCCTAACACTGGTGTAATTTCTGGTTATCCTCTTGAATTAGGAAATCACACCTCGGAAGTTAAGATGAAATTTTTAGGAGGCGAATATTCTACAACGGTAAGAGTTGAGGTCATAGAAACAGCAGTTCTGAAAGAGAGAGTTGAAGGAAGCCCATTTGCAGCACCAAGAACAGTAGCCCAGCTTCTCCTTCGTGAGGAAGATTTGAAAAAGAGGGAGCAAGAAATTGACTACAGGTTACAAACTAAGAGAATGGATATGGAGGAGGAATTTGTCTCCAAGCAAATTTCTTTGGAACAGCAGTTTGAAGTAGAACGAGCAACTTTTAATGAAACCTTGGAAAAAACTAAGGAAGAATATGAGAAAATTTTAGATAATAAAGATAAACAATTAGTGGAATTGAAAAAAGATTTTGATCGTAGGCTCGAACAAAATAAAAATGAATATGAGCAAGAATTAGCTGTTTTTGAATCTAATTTAGATAAGAGCAAAGAGAAGATTGATGAATTAGAAACCCTTGCTCTTGAAACTGGTTCTGCTGCAGCTAATATCGAAGAACAATACGTAGATATGATGGATGCTCTCGCCACAGAAAATCCAACAGAAGGAGAGGAGGAAGAGAGTAAGCCTAGAAAAACTTTAGACGATAGTCAAGAAGAAGACTTAGATGATAGAATAAGTGTAGATATTGATTCAGCGTCTGAACTTTTAGAGCGTGAAATCGACGAAAATACCGAATCACCTGAAGCGAGTGTAGAAAATGAGACCGATTCATCTGATTCTAATGACGAGGCGCTTGAAGATGAGCCTGAAGAAGAATCTGAAGATGATGAATACGATTATGTTTCTATGACTAAAGCAGAGCTGGTTGAATTGGCGAAAAAGCGTGGTTTAGCAATTTCAGGAACTAAGAAAAAGTTAATATCTAGATTAGAGAATAATGATTAGCATTTTATAGGCACTTTCTCTGCCAAAAGAGTTATGTTTTCTAAACGCATAATTTCAATGTTAGTCGTATTGAGTTTCATATCTCAAGCGCTTGTCGTAGTTGACACAGATTCCTACTCATCAGCAGTAGTTGAAGATTCCTCAATTTTAGAAGAATTGTCNGAGCANAACGGAGCTAGATCAGGTACTGTTGAAAACTACACATTGTACAAGGATGTGGAGATGAATCCAATTACTTTTGATTATGATGGAGTAGATGCAGATTGGGAAATCTATCCAGATTTGCCAGCAAGTTTGTCTTTCAATTCAGAAAATGGAACAATCACAGGAACTCCAGANGAATTATTTGATTTTACNAACTATACAATTTATGCCAATGCAAGNAGTATTCCAACTACGCCACCGGATTCAATTCTNTATTACAATGTAGGAGATGATGATGATGGCGACGAGTATTGGGAGGACTTACGTGGCAATGAGGATTATGACATCATAATTTCCAATCTAGATAGAGTAGAGGTAACAGGAATAACTGATTTTACACATGCTTACCGCTTTGATTCTTCCAGTGATACAGCAGTCATGGGAGATAATTTCCAAGATTGGTCAGGTGATTTGACTGATGACTCAATTTCGATTGAGATTTGGTTCAAGCCCTCTGCGTTATCTGGTAACAAAGTTTTGTGGGAGATTGGAGGCTCGAGCGATGGTAATTCATTGGTACTTATGGGTAATGAGCTAACTTATCGTCTCAAGACTAGTGGTGACAATAATGCTTACGTNGACATATCAACAACAATTTCCCTGGATTCAGAATTCCATAATGCAGTNGTAGTCCTAGATGAAGATGCAGAGATGGCTTATCTTTACTATGANGGTGAGTTAGAGGCCAGTGCGTCATTCTCAGGAGATTTTGATTGGGGCGGTAATAACAAAGCAGGTATTGGCGGCGAGAATGATAATGTAGGTGGATATACTAACAGTGAACAAACNGAGCACTTTGGCGGAGATACAACATTTAGAGGAGATATTGCAGTCCACAGGATTTTGGAAGATGCATTAGATAGTTCAGAAGTTGCAGCTTTGTTTGATCAATTTACTAGTTANAGATTTAAAGAAACATACGAAATCAGAATTCAATCGTTACCATCTCCCTACCCACCANCCTACTCTGTAAACGAAAATGAAGNTATAGAACCTATTACTTTCGACTATTTAGAAGCTTACAGAGAAGANGCNGCCTACAAAGGTTCAGGAAACANTTCTGTAATTACACNATCNNCTTTCACATCATCTGAGGATCATGTTGTAGTTAATGATATTATCTTTTTCCATGCAANCACTAATGAGTATGGTNATGCATTGTGGAAAACTGATGGTACTGCGGATGGAGTAGAATTAGTCAAAGACATAAATCCAGGTTCCNACGCCGAGATATACCACGGCCTTACAAGATTCAAGGATTCAATATTGTTTAGTGCNAATGACGGTACGCACGGAGAAGAATTATGGATTAGTGACGGAACTGAAAATGGTACTTNTATGCTTAAGGATATGGATGAGGGTGGCGAAGACAGCGACAGTGACCCTCATAGTTTCTTAGATGCAGGTGANTTTGCTTACTTCTCAGGTTCTGATGATTCTGAGGATAGAGAACTTTGGAAGACAGATGGAACTACCGATGGAACAGTTCGAGTTAAGGACATTGTTTCAGATGGAAGTTCTTACCCATCCCAGTTAACTTTGTTTGGAGATGAGGTCTTTTTTGTAGTGGGTGATCAAGACTTATCATCACAACTATGGAAAACAGACGGAACTGATGAAGGAACAATACGAGTCTCAGGCGTAAGTAGAATAAGCGAATTAACAGTGATGGGAGATGCTTTGTATTTCAAAGCATCAGGTTCAGGATGTGGAGGTAAAGAATTATGGAAAACAGATGGTACAAGTGATGGAACTGTTTGTGTTAAGGACATTAATCCAGGCAGTGACTCTAGCACTCCACAGACATTAACTGCAGCCGGAGGTACTTTGTTTTTCAATGCTGATGACGGAACTCACGGAGGAGAATTATGGAAAAGTGATGGTACAGAAGATGGCACGGTCTTAGTTAAGGATATCCGATCAGGAGGAGCTCATTCTCAAATTCTTGATATGGCTAGTATTGGTAACATAGTTTATTTCGGAGCACATGATGGCAGTAATGGAAATGAATTATGGAGAAGTGATGGAACTGAAGACGGAACCTATCTCGTTAAAGACATTGCNNCNGGTTGGNAGANCTAGTTNTCCANNNCAAATNNCTCNAATTGGAGATCGTTTATTTTTCACAGCAGATGANGATGAANCNGGCGACGAGGTCTGGATAAGTGATGGAACTGAATCTGGCACAGNANTGGTAGCCAATGTCAATCAAAATGAGCATAGCTCAAACCCTGTAGAGTATGTGAAGCTTGGCAATCTCATCGTTTTTGCAGCGCATCTAGGCACTCAGCGTCTCATATCTTATGATCCTACAGATATTTTGTATCATTCAAATGAAGGTATGCATTGGTCAATTTCACCTAGTTTACCAGAAGGTTTGAGCTTAGACTCAAGCACGGGAAAAATCACTGGAATTCCAACAGAAGTAATTGATTGGACAAATTATACAGTAACTCTTACAGCTTCAAACCCTAGAACAGGTTCTTACTCTTACAACGGTAACGGAACCGCATGGATGGTCAAAGATATCAACAGCGGAAGCGGCACCAGTGATCCTGATCACCTTACAGCCTTTGGAAATGAAGTATATTTCCAAGCCGATTCCAGCGGAAGCAGTCATGGATTGTGGAAGAGTGATGGAACAGCCTCAGGTACTGTGGAGGTCAAGAACATAGGGAATAGTTATCCTGATAATCTCGTAGTCTTTGGTAATACTCTCTTTTTCACAGCTGATTGGAACCATGGGGGCGAGANTTGGGGACGAGAATTGTGGAAGAGCGACGGTACAGAAAATGGTACGNTCATGGTCAAGGATATTTACTACGGCACTAGCGACAGTGATCCTGAATACCTAACTGTATTTGGCAACACACTCTATTTCGTAGCCAATGATGGAACCAACGGTCGAGAATTGTGGAAGAGCGATGGTACAGAAGAGGGCACGGTGATGGTCAAGGATATCAGGAGCGGAGTCGGTGGTAGTGTGTCTATGTATCTCACAGTTGTTGGCAACACTCTCTTCTTCCACGCTACCAACGGAACCAGTGGATATGAACTGTGGAAAAGTGACGGAACTGCCAATGGTACTGTCATGGTCAAGGACATAAACAACGGAAGTAGCCACAGTAATCCTCAATACCTCACAGCCGTTGGAAACACATTATATTTCATGGCTGACGACGGAGTTCACGGACCAGAATTGTGGAAGTCAGACGGAACAGAAGCCGGCACGGTGATGGTCAAGGACATAAACAGCGCAGCAACTAATCTTTTTGCGCTCACAGCCCTTGGTAATACTCTCTATTTCATAGCCACTGATGTAGCCCACGGACAAGAATTGTGGAAGAGTGATGGTACAGAAGATGGCACAGTGATGGTCAAGGATGTCAAAAGCGGAAACGGTGCCAGTAGTATCAGATATTTAACAGCCGTAGGCAATACCCTCTACTTCCGGGCTGACGACGGAATTCACGGAATAGAATTGTGGAAGTCAGACGGAACAGAAGTCGGCACGACGTTGGTGAAGGACATAGTGAGCGGAAGTGATAACGCTAATCCTCAACATTTCGTAGCCGTTGGAAACACCCTCTATTTCGACGTCGTGGACGGAACCAACGGTTTGTGGAAGAGCGACGGGACCGCCAATGGCACGGTGCTGGTCAAGGACGTAAACGCCGGAGGTATCGGTCATAATGATGGAAGGTACAAGTCTGGATGTGTCGAATTAGTTGGCAATACACTCTATTTTACAGCCCATGACGGAATCAACGGAGGAGAATTATGGGCATTAGATCCGGCGAATATAACGTTTGGAGAACTTCTAAAATATAATTTCGATTTTAAACTGCAAGTTTTAGATCAAACATACCCAATTTTCCCAAGTGAGGATAGCGCAGATCTTGCCATAGATGAACCTATGGTGAACATCACCTTCCAGTATGATTTGAAGTCAGCAGGTACAATGGTTAATCAGAATATTGCATTAACACACCGTGCAACTTGTGCAATCGTAGAAAATGGTTCGGTAGCCTGTTGGGGGCGCGGTCAGCTATACTCTCTAGGTAATGGAGGCGATGCAAATACGGGCGAGCCAATTCTTACGTCACCTATGCCGGACAACAGGCCAGCTGTTGCAATTAGCGCAGGCGGGTACAATGTCTGTGCTCTGTTGGATAATGGTTCAGTTGCTTGCTGGGGTAGTGCAAACATGTATGGTGAAATGGGTAACGGGGACCAAGAACAGCACGTGTCCCCTGAGCTTACTAACATAACAGGAGATGAGCTTTACGCTACTTCAATTTCAGTAGCTTACACTAGTGCTTGTGCTATCCTTGATAATGGTTCAGTTTCCTGCTGGGGAAATAATCAATGGGGTCAAGTTGGAGATAATTCAACAACGCATAGATTCTCACCAACATTTACTTTCCCGTTTGCAGACGGTAAAAAAGCCACAGCTATAACCTCTGGAACTCATAATCATTGTGCATTACTTGATGATGGTACAGTTTCATGCTGGGGTCGNAATAGTTATGGAAATCTTGGAGACAACACGACTAATTCATCTAATGTACCTATACCAACCCATCCGCTTGGCGGACCAGCTATTGCTATTTCCAGTAATCAAGACCACACCTGTGCAGTTCTTAAAAATGGTTCAGTAGTATGCTGGGGTAGGAATGATTACGGACAAGTAGGAACTGGCTCCAATAGTCCTGATAAGATTCTTGTTCCAACTTTGGTAAATCCAGATAATTGGCCAAGTGGTCGGTCTGCGGTTGCANTAGGAACTGGTGACGATCATACTTGCGTAATTCTTGATGATAATTCAGTTTCTTGTTGGGGAAGAGGCAACGTAGGTCAACTTGGTCAAGGTGGCGGTTGGGGCAGCTTTGCGCCTGTAACGACAAATGAGTTTGGTGGAGATAATGCAAAAATAGCTATTGAGAGCCACGGAGACCACAGTTGTGTACTGGTGGATGATGGATCTATATACTGTTGGGGCCGTCAGAGCCATGGTCAAATTGGTGATGGAACTGCTTACAGCCCCGGTTCATCTTCGCATTATACTTCCTCACCATCACAAGTAGTTACTCCTTATTCTTTTTCCACAGAAGATAATTCTTTGATGAATAGTATTGTTGATGTGAAGGATGCAACTTGCTCAATTTTTCCTGACTTACCAGATGGATTAACTATCGCTCAAGGCACATGTACAATCAGTGGAACTCCTCTTGAGGAAACTCCAAGTACAGCATACGTAATAAGAGCTGAAATTGATGGCAATACTTACACAACCCGCGTTAGTCTTTCAACTTATTATCCAGACTCTGATGGCGATGGTTATCTAGATTACCTTGATGATTTCCCTGATGATCCTACCGAATGGTTAGATACAGACAAAGATGGAATTGGCAATAATGCAGATACTGACGACGATGGCGATGGACTAACTGATGTTCAGGAGCAGAATTCAAACCCCGTAACAGACCCATTAGACCCAGATACGGACGGTGATGGCTACTGTGATGGTTCCGTTTCAGTCATTATTGATGGTGTTCTCATATGTGAAGCAGGTCCAGATGCTTTCCCAACAGATCCAGATGAGTGGAATGATAATGACGGAGATGGAATTGGGGACAACGAAGATCCTGACGACGACAATGATAACATTCTCGATGTTGATGAAATAGCCAATGGCTCAGATTCATTCGACGGATGTTCACCAGATGAGAATTCAACCGCTTGTGACATAGATAATGATGGATTACCAAAAGGTGTTGAAGATGCTATTGGAACTAACGTATCTAATCCCGATACAGATGGAGATGGATATTGTGATGGTTCTCTAACAGTAATTGGAGTTTGTGAAGGTGGCGATGATTTCCCACTTGATGCCGGTGCTCACAAAGATACAGATGGAGATGGCATGCCAGATAATCTAACAGGTCCTTCAACTTCAGATCCAGCTCTTGTAGAAGATCCTGATGACGACAATGATGGACTTACTGATATTGAAGAAGATGTAAATGGTAACGGAACGTTTGATGCAGGTGAAACTAATTCATTAGATCCAGATACAGATGACGATGGTTACTGTGATGGTCCTGTTTCAGTTACCATCAGAGATGTTCTCATTTGCGAAGGAGGCCCAGATGCTTTCCCATTAGATCCATCTGAATGGTTAGATACAGACGGAGATGGTATTGGTAATAACTTAGATACNGATGATGACGGCGACCTTCTAAAAGATGACGAGGAAACTTCATCAGATCCAGCTACAGATCCACTAAATCCAGATACAGACGGAGATGGAATCTGTGATGGTCCAATTGCAATCGAAGGAATTTGCAGTATTTTGGATAGAGATGGTGANGGAGTCAATAACGAATTTGATGATTTCCCAGANGATCCTTCCGCAAGTAAAGATACNGATGGGGATGGAATGCCAGACACAATCACAGGCAATTCAACTTCANATCCAGNACTCGTAGAAGATTTAGACGATGATAATGATGGACTNACAGATATTNAAGAAGACGTAAACGGCAACGGAACTTTTGATGATGGTGAAACCAATTCATTAGACCCAGATACAGACGACGACGGTTATTGTGATGGAAATGTCACAATCGTAGACGTTTGTGTTGCAGTTGATGCCTTCCCACTAGATTCCAGCGAATGGCTTGATACAGACGGAGATGGAGTCGGTAACGAAGCAGATACAGATGATGATGGAGACGGTCTAAATGACACCGAAGAAATTAGTCTAGGCTCAAATCCGCTAGTCAAAGATTCAGATGATGATGGAATTCCCGATAATTGGGATCCTTTACCTGTCGACCCTGATGGAGACGCAGATGGTGACGGAATACTCGACAGAGACGAATATAATCCAAATTCAACAACAGGTAATCCTGCAGATTCTGACGGAGATGGTGTAAATGACATGCTTCAAGGAGTGGCATCTACAAACACCACATCAGATTCTGGAAGAAGCTTCGATGATTTCTGTTGGTGGTTCTTGCTGTTACTATTACTTCTTCTGATACCGCTACTCAAGAGGCAATATGACAACGCATTGATTTACACTCCACACATTGTAGAATACACAATTGGAGCAAAGGAAGATAAAATCANAATGNAACCTTCATTGCATGAAACTGCTCAAAAATTCAGGGAGTTTACCAACAGAGGTAAACTAAGGAGAGTAACCTACGCAATTTCAGGAAATCTTGTAGAAGGAATGGATATAGATTCAAAGACAGGAATAATTTCCGGACATCCNAAGAAAGTAGGTANNTTNACCAANGAAGTTGTTATGAAGCACTCTAAAGGNAANTTCTTAGGAGAAATNCAATTTATCGTNACTGAAAAAGGTAANGAAGTAGAGAAAGAGGAAANANCNGAACCAGTTCTAACCACTAANCCAGAACCAGANAATGCATCGTCCNAACCGGACTTTATTGGCGGTGCTGGAACTAAGATGNATCCTTTCGTTCTATCTCCTGCTAAAGGNCTTGANCCNGGTGAAGAAATTTCATCCAAGCAAATTTTGNCCATATCNGGANTAAAACCAGGNGGAGTTGTAAATGCTAAAGATTTGAANTCNAANGATAATGGCAAGAGATTCTCNGTNGTTTCAGAACTAGANGATTCNGGNGCAGCNNNATCNCTTAAAGTNGATGANNANGGNAANATTAAGTTCAGANTCAANTTCAACGACGATAAGCCAAGTACAGATGGAGCNGAATACGAANCTCTAATGAAACTTGGAACTGCTTCNGTNTATGTNTCATGGGCNGTAGAAGTNNTNAAGGAAGANTCNGANCCAGAGCCAGAANCNGAACCNGAACCTGAACCGAAGGCAGAGCCTGAACCAAAGCCAGTTGTTACCGAAAAAGAAGTCAAGAAACAAGAAGAACTTGAAAGAGTAAAGGCTAGATCAGAGTCAATCGATTTCAAAGTAATTGGTGTTGCTACCCAGAGTACATTAGCTAATGAAGTCAAAGGTGGAGCATCCGAGGTAGAATTAGCAGATGCTTCAGAGTTTGAAACAGAAGGTTCAGCAACAATTACAGATGCTGATGGTAGCGAGACCTTTACTTGGAAAGGTAAGCAAGGAGATCAATTGACAGGTGTAGCTGGAATTACCAGAACATTCGTTGCAGCATCCATTGTCGTATCTAAAGACGATTTACAAGTAATCAAAGGTATAGGTCCTTTCATTGAAGAAAAGTTGAATGCTCTAGGAATCTATACCTACAGGCAAATTGCCAATATGACTCCAGATTTAGAAGATCAAGTAAACGAAGCAATAGAGTTCTTCCCAGGTAGAGTTAAGAGAGATCAGTGGGTCGCTCAGGCCAAAATATTGATTGGTGAAGATGCAGAGCTGGATGAAAAAGCACTCAAGAAAGCAGAAGAGCTAGACAGAGTTGCTGAAAAAGCCGAAGGAATTGACT
>PBPR01000005.1 GCA_002724775.1 Methanobacteriota archaeon | reverse complement strand
TCCATAATCTGCTTGAATTACTGCCGGACCTGTTACAGCAGGAACAAAAACAATTTGAAGAATAAGAACTGAAAACACTAAAAATGTAATCACTCGTTTTCGGCGAAATGCGCTAAAGAGCAATTTGTTCATTGCTTTATTTAGAATCCAACGCTATAAATAAGGTATTAGTCCAAAAAGATAGATTGATTTTATATAGTGAACTAAACTCGATTGAATAATGAGTGAGGAACCTTTGCAAGAAGCTTTTGCTGATGAAGGCACTTTTTCAGGTGAAACTGACGAAAGTGAATTGCAAGCTTTAGTCTCCAGATTGCAGACTAATATTCTCATAATAGGAAGCGGAGGGGCTGGGAATAATACATTACTCCGTTTGTACAAAGAGGGAATGACCTCATTGGAACTTTTGGCAGTGAATACAGATGCACAGCACTTACTAAACACAAATGTTCCTCACAGAATGCTTATTGGAAAAGTACTGACAAAGGGATTAGGTGCAGGCTCCGAGCCAAACGTTGGTGAAGGGGCTGCNGAAGAAGCTCGACACGAAATTTTAGANGCATGCAGAGATGCAGACATTGTTTTTCTAACCGGAGGCTTGGGTGGAGGTACTGGAACCGGTTCTCTACCAGTAATTGCTAAGCTAGCAAAAGAAAGTGGAGCTTTGACAATTGCAATAGTNACTTTACCATTCAGTAATGAGGGAGCAAGAAGATCCCGAAATGCGAGAATAGGACTTGAAAAATTAAGAAAGTGTGCAGATACTGTAATAGTTATACCAAACGATAAGCTTCTAACTGAAGATATCGCACAGTTACCTCTAAACTTAGCCTTTAGACAGGCTGATGAAATCTTAGGAAATGCAATTAAGTGTATGACTGAAATTACCTCTCATAGTGGACTTGTAAATATTGATTTTGCAGACATGCGATCTATTATGTCCAGTGGGGGTGTAGCAATGATAGGNATGGGTGAAGGTCAGGGCGCCACTCGTGCTTCAGATGCTGTAACTGCAGCTTTAACNTCTCCACTATTAGAACTAGATATTGCTGACTCAAAAGGTGCTCTNGTGAATGTTACNGGTGGAGACGATATGACTCTACAAGAAGCTCACGAAGTTGTGAGAGAAGTTCATAGTAAGATTAATAAAGATGCTCGAATCATTTGGGGAGCTTCGATAGATTCTACTCTCGAGCATCAAATTCGTGTGATGCTTGTAGTTACTGGTGTCAAATCTTCTCAGATATTGGGACCTCCGGACGGAGTAGATGATGGAATGCAAAGTAAATACGGAATAGATTTCGTACATTAGCAATATGAGCTTTATCAACAGAGTTTGGAAAACGCAACAGAAACTTGAAGAACGTTTCAAGAGAATTGGCAGAGGTCAATATGGTAGAGTTTTACGTTTAGCCCGTAAACCAACCAACGAAGAATTCGTAAAGAGTTCTTGGGTNGTAGGAATTGGAATAGGGATTGTTGGATTCATTGGTTTTGTAGTATATTATGTATGGCTTAAGGCCCCACCAATAGTAGCAGATTTACTAGGAATTTAAAGATGGCAAAATTCGTCGAAGAAAAAGAAGAAACTGAAGAAGTTATTAATGAACCTTCATCCGATACACAGATTTACACTATGAAATCCCAAATCGGACATGAAAGAACTGCTAGTGAAAGACTAGCCGATAGAGTTCGAAGAAGTGGAGCGCCAATTTATGCTATCTTGGCTCCATCTAAACTTCGTGGCTTTATTTTTGTAGAAACTGATAGTCCTGAAGCCTTNCGAGATAATCTAAAAGGATTGACTCATGCACGTGGTATGGTTATGAACAAAGGTATTGGATATGGTAGATCTAAACAACCAGATACNTTTGGNACTGTAACACTTGAAGAATTAACTCCGCACTTGACTCCTCCTCCTGCAGTAACAGGTATAGAAGAAGGAAATATTGTGGAAGTTATATCTGGCCCTTTCAAAGGAGAAAAAGCCAGAGTTCAGCGNATTGATCAAGCAAAAGAAGAAGTTACTGTGGAACTATTTGAAGCGATGGTTCCTATTCCAATAACTGTTAGAGGAGATCACGTAAGAGTTCTAGAGAAAGAGGCAAATTAATGGGNGAAACAATAGAAGCACTGGTAGACGCAGGAAAAGCATCTGCAGGACCTCCACTTGGTCCATCATTAGGGCCAACCGGCGTTAATGTCAAAGATGTAGTTGATGAAATAAATTCAAAGACTAAAGAAATGGCNGGAATGCAAGTTCCAGTTAAAATTAAAATAGATGATAAAAAAGGATTTACCATAGATATCGGCACTCCACCAGCTTCATCACTGATTAAGCAGGTATTAGATTTAGAAAAAGGGTCTGGAGAAGCTGGAACTGTTGTTGCAGCCGATATGACCTTGGATCAGGCAATTACTGTAGCTAAACAAAAAGGACCTGGGCTAACAGGNGGTGATATCAAAGCCATGACTTCTGAAATCTTAGGGGTTGCAAAATCAATGGGACTTAGCTGCGAAGGAAAAGATCCAAAAGANATACAAGCTTCCATCAAGTCTGGAAGCTTAGACGACAGATTTTAGATAAATTCTATATTATCTTCGGTTATCTTTCGACCACAATAAACACACTGTATACTTAATGACTCGTTATTAATTATATTGAAGTTTGTTATTGCTCCACGCTCATTATTAGTAATGCAATTAACATTGGAACAAAGGGCCATTTCAGAAATTGATGAGGGCAAAGACGCCACATTTTTCTCAGCTACGACAAAATTACGAATTATATTGACTTGAGCCCCTGGGGACAAAAGTGCTAATTTTTGTGACTCTGATTCACTTAGCTCTCTGTCTTCAATCTTGATGACATCTTTACTTGAATTTTTCTTGCTTGGAACATGCATCAAAAGAGTAATTGTTGTTCCTTTGTCGATTAATTCTAGAGCATCCAATACTTTTCGACCTCTACCTGCTTTTATATGATCAATAACTGTACCGTTTCTTATTGGCTGAACTCTCATTAGATTATCACTCATTTTTTACCTCCAATTAGCTGTTCAAGTAAAGCCATTCTTACCGGAACTCCATTGAATGCTTGACGGAAATATGCTGCATGTTTGGTCTCATCAACATCTGTAGATATTTCAGTAACTCTAGGAAGAGGATGCAATATCCTCATATTGGATTTTGCATTTTTCAATAAATCTGAATCTATAATGTAAGCGCTTGCTACCTTCTTATATTCCTCTAGATCTGGAAACCTTTCTTTCTGAATTCTTGTAACATACAATACATCTAAATCATTCAAAACATCTTCAATCGAATTATGGGAAGACCATTCGCAAGATAAATCATCTGTAACATATGAAGGCATAGAAAGACTATCTGGAGAAATAAAGCTTAATTTATTGTCAAATTTAGCTAGTGCGTGAGATAATGAATGAACTGTTCTTCCATACCGAAGATCTCCAAGCATCCCTACGTTTAGACCTTTTAACTTTTTCATTTCCTCATTGATAGTGAACAAATCAAGCAATGTTTGAGTTGGATGTTGTCCTGCACCGTCCCCTCCATTGATCAGAGGGACTTCTGAATTTTCAGAAGCTAATCTTGCTGAACCCTCTTGTGGATGCCTCAAAACTACTGCATCCGCGTAACCTGCGACCATTCTTATTCCATCTACTAATGTTTCTCCTTTCAAGTGAGAAGTAGCTGAAGGATCTGCAAAACCGATACAAGTTCCACCAAGCCTTTGCATAGCAGTCTCAAAAGATAATCTAGTCCTTGTTGAAGGTTCAAAGAAACATGTTGCTAAAATCTTACCATCAAGACTCTTAGACTTCTTCTTGCCTTGTGCGACAGGAACAAGTTCTTTTGCACGTTTAAGAATTGATAAAATTTGCTTTTTGCTTAAATCAGAAATAGAAACTACATGCTTCATAATACTCCATGGAAGGGGGCTTTTTAAATTGGTAATAATAACTAGGATTTTTCAAGATTTTTAAACAAAGATAACATAAAAATTATTCTAACTCCCTCAAAAACCTTTCCTAATGCGTTGAAAATCGCGTCAACTAGCATGTAAGGAATACTATCATCTTCTCCAACAAGGTTTGCAACATTACTTGCTATTAAACCTATAACAAAATTGTTCAAGACATACATCACTATCCAAATTCCTACAACGTTGAGAAAAACACGAACAAAATTTCCACTAACTAAATCTTTACTATAGGTGAATGCGGAAATAGCTCCTTTTCCTCGTAAGACATAACTGAATTGCCAAAAGATGAAATATATTCCTATTACTATTCCTGGAACTAACAAAAGTACAATACCAATTCCAACGAGCAAATAATACAAAATTGCAGTAACTACAAACATTGGGAGCATTGCTGAACCATCTTTCATAGCCTGAACTGGAGGTATCTTTTCCCCTTTCAATGAAGAAGCTATGACTCTTATAGTAGCTATCCAAGCTATTCCACCGATTATTGCCCCTATTAGTGATACAACAATTGCCCTTATGATATCACTTAATAAATCATCGAGAAAAGTATCTGTCCAGCCTTCGGCTAAATCAGGGATAAACTTTGATAGAAAAGGTACAAGGAATTCAACAACTAGAAAAACGGGAACTACAATGGTTGCTATAGCTGGTAAATGCAATAAGAAATATTTGAAAGATTCACCAAGTAATGAAAAAAAACCCTTATCATTTGGTTTAAAAATTTCTATAGATTCTTCTTCAGTTTCAATTGCCATTTCCTCTTCTTGCATANTGGACTATAAACATCTGTCTTAAAAAATTAAACTCTGAACATAAATGTGAAAAAAGTGTTTTAGAGGGGGTACTGATACTAGTTACCGATAATGCCAAAAATTCAAATCTTAGATGAGCATACAATTAACCAAATTGCCGCCGGTGAAGTCATTGAAAGACCTGCATCTGTCGTTAAAGAACTTGTCGAAAATTCATTGGACGCTGGCGCTAAGAATATTTGGATAAGAATTGAAGAAGGCGGAACTTCTCTAATTGTTGTTAGAGATGATGGGAAAGGTATGGATCGCATTGATGCAGAAAATGCTTTCAAAAAACATGCTACATCAAAAATACGTATTTTTGATGATTTACAAACTGTCAATACATCTGGATTTCGCGGAGAAGCCTTGCCCTCAATCGCTTCTATTTCAAGGCTAAGAATGTCTACTTGTGCTAAAGGAGAAGACATAGGAACTCAGATAACTATTGAGGGTGAAAATGACTTGCTAATTGAAGAATTAGCAACTCCTCAAGGAACCAAAATAGAAGTAGCAGATTTATTTTTTAATACTCCTGTAAGATCAAAGTATCTAAAAAGAGTATCAACCGAACTTCAACACATTGTTAAGATTGTAACTATAGAGGCCATCAGAAGGCCTGATGTTTCTTTTACCCTAAACCATGGAGAGAGAAAAATAATTGATGCTCCTGAATCGAATTTAAAAACAAGAATTGGTGTCCTTCTGGGTAACGATGCTGCAAAAGAACTAATTGAATTTAAGGGAGATAGCGAAGATTTCCAACTAAGAGGATTTCTAACAAAGCCTGCAATATCGCGGAAAACTACTTCTGGCCTCTACTTGCATATTAATGGGAGGCCAGTTCAAGCCAGGAACATCTGTTATTCGATTAAAGGCGCATACGGAAGTTTACTTCATGACGGTCATTTTCCGTTAGGTGCTCTATTCATAGAAATTCCAAAAAGTGATGTAGATGTAAATGTGCACCCAGCTAAAACGATTGTAAGGATAGCAAAAGAAGAAATTGTAAGTAAAAAAATCAGAGTTGTAATTAATGAAACCTTAGCAGAACATGCACTTATCGCACATGTAGATTTAAGTGACACAAAAACTTTCAGCAGCATAACCACTGCAAATAATAAAGCAAAACCAAGGCAATTGAATAATATTGATTCTTTCCAACAAGAATTTGAAGTAGATTTTCATCAAAATGATGTTCAAGAAACAAACATGCCTACAATGCGCCCATTGGCTCTTGTGGAAGACAAATACATAGTTGCCTTAGGCATGGATGGAGTCTTCATCATTGACTTTCACGCCGCTCACGAAAGAGTAATGTATGAAAGATTAAAAGACCAAATGAGATTCAAGAGAATTGGAAGTCAAAATTTACTAGCTCCTATCACATTAGAACTTTCAAAAAGTGAAGCTGATAATTTTGAAAAAATGTTGCCTGAAATAAATGAAATGGGATTCATGGTCGAGAAGTTTGGACCTTCATCCTTTATGGTTCGAAGTGTGCCTGCTTTACTAGCTGGTTCAGAACCAGACAGAATAAGAGAAGCAATAGATGATGTAGTAGAAAGCGGAACAATGAAGTCTGCTGAGGATAGGCATCAACACATGATGTATACTGTAGCATGCCACTCTGCACTTCGCGCTGGAGATAAACTAACCATGGCGCAAATGGAATTTGTAATAAGAGAGATGGAATCTATTCCAAACCCTTACGCTTGCGTACACGGAAGGCCTACCGTAATGACCATTACTCCTGAAGAATTAGATAAAAAATTCAAGAGAAGTGGCTTCTAGTTTAGTTACTTGACTCCAAATTACCAAATTGATAGAGAAGCGCGGGAAGCATGATAACTGCTGCAACAAATGACAAGAAAATCATAACTGCCATAATTAATCCAAACGTTACAAAAAGAGGCATTATTGAAAGTGCTAATACCATAAATCCAATGAAATCTGTGAAAGCAGACATTGCAACATTATTACCTGTTTCGTCTAAACTTTCTTCCATCCAATCTTCTTGTGAAGCTGTAGGATTATCAAATCTAGCTTCACGGACTCTTTGAACCATATGAATTGCATAATCCACACCTAATCCAATTGCTAAACTAGATATTTGAACTGTAACTAAGTTAACTGGAGTATCAGAGAGAACCATTCCACCTCTGAGCCAAAGAGTTATAGCTATTACAGGGAGAATTGTAATCAAACTTAGTCTAACATCTCTAAGAACGATAAGTACAATAACGAATGCTAAGATAATTGCAACTACTAAACTCTCTTGAAAACTGTCCGTAATTTCTAGCATGTANACGTATCTCTCATAACTTANTCCTGCNACAGTAACAGATACACCATCTATAGCCTCTAAGTCTGAGGCTGAATTGTCTAAGTCTTCTTTTAGATCCATCATGGAACCATAAATATCGTCCGGCCTNTCAACTTGGAACCAAGANCTNGCCATAGTCACNTTNCCNTNNTTAATGAGATACAATTCCCTAGCTTCAGATGNAGAAATTTTGAAAGTNCCTTCTAGATTTACNGTACCATTATTGTACACNTCTTTTAGAATTTTAGAAATCTCATCATCAGATGTTGGGAAACCTGTGACTGGATCCATAGTTTTTGGAACGTATCCTGTTCCNGGTACATTGAGAGCCAAGAGAGATTGGGTACGAACAACGTATGGAATACTGCCAAGCCACGTTGCACTTGGACTGTACGTACCTACATCTTGCTCCATTTCGTCAATTTCAACAACTATTTCATAGCTAGCAAGATTTTCGCCTTCAATTAGATAATATCCGGGTTCTCCATTCTCCGTGAAAGTTGCCTGCCCTAGTGAAACGGTCTGAATAAATCTAGAATCATTATCTGCATAATCTTTTACATCAAACCTAGACTCGGGATTGCCAAGAACTATAGGTGACAATGCTAAACTAATAATTAAGAAAACGATGAGCATAGGCATTGATTTGTTAGCCATAAGAGAAGATAGTTTTTTTACGCTAAAATATTGGCCAAAAACTGATGGTTCGGAGCTAGACTCCTTGGGCGGTATAATACTCCTGAGAATTGGAACAAAAATACCCATGATAAGATATGCTTGTATAATACCTAGAGGACCTAAAATCCCCCACTCAAACAAATCTGGAATTGCACTCAATGTTGCAGTTCCAAAGGCCACTACTGTCGTAACTGTTGCAACACCTAATGCTGGAAGAAGAGATTTAATTGCTGCAAAAGCGCCCAGTATACTGGCTTCTCTTGGGTGACTTGAAAATAATGGATTCTCAAGTGTTAATCTACGCCATCTCGTTAGACTGTGAATAACAAAGTCTACACCTAAGGCCAGCATTAGAATAGGCAACATTGCAGCTAACTGAGTTTGAGGAAAACCAAGCCAAAATGAATTAGCTGTCATACAAATCATAACTAAAGCCAACCCCAAACCACTTACAAGTACATCAAGTAAATTTCTAAAATAAAAAGAAAGAAGAGCAACCATTAGGAAAAATGAAATACCTATTAGAGGAGCTGTTGAATTTATCTGGCTTTCGAGCTCTAAGCCGAAGGCTAAATATGAATAAAAGTTGACTTCTTCGTCAGATTCCAAATCTGCCAGATAATATTCATCTACTTTTTGCTCCCAATATTCAAAATGTTCGTAATCGCCTCTTTGCCTAGGATAATCTGCGTATAGTCTTGATGAGTTGGCCTCACCTACCATAGAAAACCCTTTAGATTTCCATTCAGTACCTGGACCTGCCATTAGCACTGTAGCATTTCCAGAATCATCCTTAGGTTTAGTACATCCATCCTCTCCTAAAACACACAAATCTGGAGAAACTATTTGCCTGTAAGCAAATGTACCGTCGTCAGTTTGGAAATTAAATAAAGAATTTAGAATTGTAGTGAGATCGTCTTGACTGGCAGCCTCAAAATTAGGTCCTGTGTATCCAATAACTGTCGTTAGTGGAGTCTCATTATTCATAATCGAGCGAACTGTATCAGCAATTCCCCATATTGAAGAAAATTCATCTTGCGAAGTTTGCCAGTTAAATTTAACGTCAAAATATTGGCTGGTAATGTTATCTGCTCGAAGATTATCATTTCGCTTGACTGTTTCTCTAAAAACATCCATTTTCAAAGTATTGTGATCTTCAGAATCCAGTGAATTACCCATCACAATTTGAAAAATGAGCCAGTACTCTTCAGGCATATTTTCTTCGGCTCTATCTGAAGCTTTCCAAACATCACTATCGGGATATGAAAACTCTTCTCTTTGGCTCATTTCCCTACCTACGTCTGGTGAGAAACCTGCGAAAATAAAAATGAAAAATGCTAAGAATGCAAATATTGTTAATTGCCACTGCTTCATTGAGGATAAACTGCCACTCATACTTAGTTTTCTAGTATCTATTATTAAAAGTATTTACCTAATGCTCAACTAGCGGAACTAATTGTGAAACAAAATGTTCATACTCGTCCCCTAGATGAATGTAGCACCTTACCCATGGATAAAATCGACCATCTTGAGCTTCAATGAAT
>PBPR01000004.1 GCA_002724775.1 Methanobacteriota archaeon | reverse complement strand
CGAAAAGAATCATTATTTCAATAAAGCCAGAGTTTGTAAGAGTTACAATTCCGCGCAGACATACTTTGAAAGACGCTCAAAGATTTGTAAAGCAAAAAATTGATTGGATTAAAATACATTCAAATAACATGAAAACATTACTTCTAAAAAGCAAGAAATTGCCTAAAATAGACAAGGAAGAAGCAAGAGAGAAATTAGGAAAAAGATTATCCGAACTTGCAAAAAAGTTTGACTTCAAATACAATAAACTATCAATCCGAAGTCAAAAAACACGTTGGGGTTCCTGCTCATCTAAAAACAATATCAGCCTTAATATGAAATTATTGCATTTACCAGACAAATTGATTGACTATATTTTGCTGCATGAATTAGTTCACACGCGTGTGAAAAATCATAGCCAAGATTTTTGGAATGAACTAGAAAGTGTTGTCCCTAATTCTCATTCCGTAGATAAGGAACTTAGAGAATACCAATATTGCTTATTCTAACGTCAAAAAACTTGAAGAGCCAACAGGGCGAATATTATCCCGGCAATTAGCAAAGGATATCTGATAAGTGCTAGAAGATCTCTGATTGAACTGCCTTCGTCACATTGTCCTTCGTCAGCGCCGACTACCTGTGCGACCTGTCCTTGNTCACTTTCGCAATCTTCTTCTATTCTTTGATCAATATAATCGATAGCAAAATTAGATACGAAGAAACCCAAAATACAAAGGGTACTTATTGTAAAACCTAGTGTTCCAACGAACATACTAGCAAATGAAGTACCTGACTCTTTATCGGCCATTATTCTACTTCTTCATCGGATTCGTCATCTGAATCTTCTTCATCNGTTTCTTCTTCTTCGCCAGAATCTNCTTCATATTCTTCGTCNTCACACTGTTCTCTATCTTTTNTGGATTCTTCTTTGTCTTCACTGGCTTCTTCTTCAACTTCAGCCATCATTGCTTCAAGTTCTTCNCAGGCTGTTTCATTACCTGCTTCACANGCATCATCAAATTCTTTCATTTNAGCTCNNAAAGCTTCCATTTCTGCACGCTCTTCTTTCATTTCATGCTCAAATACTAATTCCATTTTCTCCANGACCATCATCCAATCTTCTTCAGTCATGTTGTTAGTTTCAAATTTTACAATCATTTGGTCCCACTCTTCATCNGACATATTTGTTATCTGCTTAATTTCAGCTATATCTTCTTCATCGATGTCTGCAAACATTTCCANCATATCTTCGATGGTCATTTCTTTGCGTTCTTCCTTGTGTCTACCGTCTTTTTCTTTTCTATCTTTTTCAAGGACTTTTTCCCATTCTTCCATAGTCAAGCAAGCTTCATCCCAGTCTTTGCCTTCTTTATCCCAATCTTTACCTTCTTTATCCCAATCTTTACCTTCTTTATCCCAGTCTTTCTTTTCATCCATTAACTCTGCAANCANAGAGCGAAGTTCTTCGCAAGACTCTTCATTTCCGTCCTCACAGGCTGTTTTTAATTCTTCCATCTGAGACATTAATTCTTCGTCTAATTCTTTCTTATCAGACTCTTCTTTTTCTTCATCTTTGGACTCATTGCCACTACTGCGTGAACGCTCTTCAGACTCTTCTTCGCGATCTTCAGATTCAGTATCTCCTATCTTCTCTCTAATATCACTTAATTTTTCGCATGATTCTTCGTCACCTTCATCACAATCTGTAGCTAATTTTTCTAGAGCTGCAAACAGTTCTTCTTCAGTTTCCCAGCCNCCTTCTTTATCGTAATCTTTTTCATCCTTAATTTCGTCTAAATAATAACACTCTTTTTCATCAGATTTAGAATCAGATTTGTCAAGCTCTGTTAACTCTTTTTTATCTAATTTCGATTCTTTTTCCTTAGCATCTTCTACTGCGTCATCCAAGACTTCGTTTCTTTTTGGATCTTCTGCAACTTTCTCATCAATAAACATATCTGTAACATCGCTCGTTACATCTCCAACTATAGCTCTTCCATCGTCAGTAACTACTAGNGGGGCTGCGGTGAGCATCATTATTGCTACAACCAGCGCTTTGCCTTCTAACATAAAATACTATTTTCTTGTGAAGTATATAAAAGAATGCCAAAAAATATTTTTTGTTTTGTGCTTAAATATATATTTTCGATACTTCTGGGTGTAATTTAATTAAGCCAAATTTGATAGTAAATTATGACTAAAACTGCGCTAATTACTGGAGCTTCATCTGGAATAGGAAGAGGTATCGCCCATAAATTTGGGGAAGAAGGTTGGGAAGTTACCCTCGTGGCTCGTAGAAAAGAGAATCTTGAAAATGTTGCCAATGAAGTGAAAGAGGCTGGTGGTAAAGTGCATATTTTTGCCACTGATTTGACTGTTGAAGGAAATCCAGATAAGGCAGTAAAGTATGCCATCGAGAAGATGGGAAAAATAGGAACTTTAGTAAATAATGCAGGAATGGGTCGCTTCGAAATGGTCCCTGATATCAAGGATGAATCATACCAAGAACAATTTCAGCTAAATGTTTGGGCTTGTATGGCAATGGTGAGGTCTGCAGTCCCCCATTTCAAAAAAAACGGCGGAGGACAAATTGTGAATATTGGCTCAATTGTTGGTTATCTTGGAATTTCAAAAGGTTCCATTTATTCAAGTACCAAATGGGCACTTAGAGGTCTTAACGAGAGCTGGAGAGAGGAACTATATCCTGACAACATCAAAGTATGCTACATTGGGCCTGGATTTGTTCTAACTGAATTCAATGGAAGGAAAGAAGGGGGAACTCCCGAAGAACAAGAATGGGCGATGGTTCCAGGAGACGTGGCTCACGCTGTCTACTGTGTTGCAACACAAGGACCAAATAGCGATATCAAGGAGATATCAATTCAAGTTTTAGATCGTAGCTAATCTAAGCTTCGTGATGGAATAGAACGTTTCCGCTTTTAACATCAGGAGGGCCTGCCATGAAATCTTTCATGACTCCCATTATCTTACCAAACTGTTCTTCTGATGCTTCGTAATCTTCTTTGGTTTGGAAAAATCCAATTCCCATGGCTTCATCGTCACTAACTTGAACAATCCTGCTTGATATCCAACCCGTCATTTCGGTCATTAAATGCTTATTTTCATTAATTCTTTCAACTGCTGCTTTTACATCTGTCATTTTTACATGCGTAATTCTTGCGTACATGATTCGTGACATAATCTCTAGATATTATAATTTGCGATTACGTTCTATTAGTTAGTGCTATTTGGTTAATTCTTGAAAGTTCCCGTGAACTATTCCACTCAAAGCGGTCATACCCCATATTATTAGAGGAGGAATGCTGGTGCTAAGTTCGAATGTAAAAGTCTCTCCTTCATAGTCAAGTGTGTAACCTTGAACTGCACATATAACAAACCAAACCCAAATTGGACCTGCTATTACTGTTGCCAATCTGGCTTGCTGTTCGCCTTCAGTGAAAAATGCAGCATATAGCATAGTGAATGTAGTGAGTAAGAAAAAACCTGAAACTACAACTTGAGTTTCGTTACCCATGTCAAGTTCACTCAGTACGCCTACACCTGCATGTATCAATCCTGTTAGGATCAGCCAAATTTTGGGATTTAATATTGCTTTTACATCCATTGATTTTGCTTCCTTGTCCATTACTCGTCGTCTTTGTGCAGATATCCTGCAACACCAAGAGCTAAAGTAAGAACGATTGTTAGCAAAGGAAGTGCCATTACACTAAGTGGTGGAGTTTCTGAAGAATAACCACTTTCACCAGTTAAAATCCCCATACCTACTGCAATAATCACAATAACAGAAGGAGCTAACATGGACATTTGAGCTAAAGCTCTACCTTTAACAAAAATTCCCGTTCCGATAGCCATTACACCTAGAGGCATCATGTGTAAAGCCCACATTTTCTCGTAGTCTTCATCATGAGCAAGTACATTTTCTTTGCCCCAGCCATATTCTGCCCATTTGTCTCCGTTCATAATTCCCCAAAATGAAAGTACTATGACTAGTACGCCTACAGCAATCATTAATCTTTGAGGGTTTAAGATTTCTTTTGCGTCCATAATTCACCTTATAGTGGTTGTGTAACGTAGTTTGCTATTAAAAGCAATACCACGAAACCTGCTGTAACTACTGGATACATTTTGAAAAAGAAATCATCACTGTTTCCAAAGTCTTCTCCACCAAAGGTCATGCCTTCTTCCACTCCTTCTTCTCTCATTTTATAATAAGCAAAAATGTTCAAGAACATAACAAATAAACTAACTCCTATGTTCGATCCATTTGTGCTTGTATCTGGAGTGTAGGTCCCTGCATTAGGCCCATCAGGAATAACTTGATCAGTCACAGATATGCTTCCAACTGTTACTGCTAGCGCAAAGAATGATATTCCGAAAAGTAATATGTGGGCAACAGGCCAGTTCCCTTTTGCTCCATTTGTCAATAGTATTAATCCCATAGTGACATAAATCACGAAGAATGAGGCCAATACTCGATATGCTAACGGTGTGGTAGCTATTGGATTATCCCAGTAGGTTCCTTCTTCAAAACCAGAAATTAGAGTTGATCCTTCTGCTCCTGCATATCCATCTGCAAAAAAGAAATGATTAATAGTGTATAATGAGCCAATAATAGAAGAAAGTATTACAGCGTATTTAGCTTCATTATTCAATTTAATTCCTAGATTGAAGGATAGTCCTTCATCAACACCTTCTTCTTTCAGCATAACATAAGCTGCTACATACAATCCAAGGGCCGCAAGAGTAGCGTAAAGTGGTTTNCTGTCTGTAGATGCATAGTCGCCTTGGAATGGCGGGGCTAATACTATTGCTAAGCATGTGAAACCAGCAATGGTTGGAATCATTATTGTCCATTTACCACGGGCNCCTTCGTTCAAAATTAGAACTGTACCCATAATCACTCCAGCCATTAAAGATCCGGCAACGTATAACGTTCCAGCTCCCCTTCCATAAGATTCATGGTCAGTTTCGGCNCTATTAGGAATTAGTGCAAAACAGTCGTCTCCGTTAATTACTGAACACGAAGAAAAGAACAGGAAGTTTATTGAGTAAAGAAATCCTACCAAGAAAGATAGACTCAAACAAACTTTAGCTGGCACAGACTTGATGTTGTCAAACATGGTATGCATTGCAGTAGATAGTACTTAAACATACCTCATATAGACTAATGCCTGAAAATATTCTATTCTACTAGATAATGCGAACCTCTAATTAGCACGCCTCCATTCAGTATATGTGAAAAAAGTATCATTGATGATTTTTGTCGCCCTATTGCTCGTCAGTGGTTCTGGAGCTTATGCCTATACTGAAGGAGTGTTCGATGATATTCTCGAATTTAACGAAGATGAAGACGAAATAGTCGATTCTGTACCTGACGAAAAACCTGCAGTGATTGAAGATGATCTAGCCGCTTTTATCTCAGTCAGCGCAAATGTTGGAACCAATTTTTATTCAATGGAAGAAGTTGACGATGGCGATAATAATGAGGTTGAGGAAATTGTCTGGAATAATTTCAGCTTCCAATTTGATGCGAAACAATCCTCTGGTAACATAGCCAATTATTCCTGGAATTTTGGAGATGGAAATATGTTTTACGGTTTAGAAGGTGAACATAGTTACGAATTACCCGGAAAATACATGGTTACTTTGACAGTGATCTCTCCAAGTGGAAATACGGCATCGAATCAAACTGAAATTACTGTAAATTTTGATGGATATGTAATCTCAGACAACATGGAATGTACCTGTGCACCTACTGCAAAAGTAACTCAGATTGACTTGAAAATTGAAGAAAATGCAGTGATTGTTTTTGGAGAAACTACAGTAACTCACGATGGAAGTAGTGAAGATTGTACTCAACGTCTAGCCATTCAACAATGTCATCTCCGAGTGACGATTCAAGAATACAGTGGNGGTTCAGTTGTTTCTGAAGAAATTATATTTGATGAAACATTTGCAACAAATACCAAAACTGTACCCTTTTCAATNTCNCCTGTNGATAACGGAAANAATTANAAAATCTTACTAGAAACNGATCANATNAGAGATTGGCANAAACCAAATACNGANTGGTTTGTTGANTACGAATAATGATACTCGGCACTATTNTTGATGTCATTTTAGCNTTTATTCCAAAGAAATTACTTCTANTCATAATTGTAGCCTTNATCGCTGCAATTTACNTTGGATTTGATTTCAANTTTTAAAAAACCAACTAATATAAATCTCATTCTAGAANTTGAATTGTGAAAGTTAACTATTGGTTTAGAAAATTTCTCGGAAANGAAGCCGACGATAAAGTCAGAGCAGGTGTGCTGATTTTTGCTGTTGCTGCTTTTGTTTTCCACTTGNTAATTTATCTTCTACATCAATTTGAATTCATAGAGATAGATGGAGAGGCAAAAACCTTGGTAAACTCTCCTCTGTCTTCACTTTACACGCCTTTCTCAATACTTTTAACCTATGAAACATACCAGCTAATTAGAACGCTACCTTCTTCTTTTTCAACATCAGTTGGAAAACAATACGAAGTTGTAACTCTATTGGTTGTAAGGGACGTTTTCAAAAGATTAGCTGATTTTGATGCTAACGACGACTGGGCCATAAATGGGGAATTAGGACTAATTTTACTAGAATGTATCACATTTCTAATTCTGTTCTTCACTGCTCTTAGCTATCGAAGATCGAGCGACGTCTCGGAAATTAGTACCGTGGAGGAGAGTGAATTGGATAGTTTTGTTCACTCAAAGCGGATAATTTCCTTAATGCTATTCGTAGCATTCTTGGGAATGGCTGCCTACTCTTTTACCACTTGGACGCTGGCTGTAATAGATGGAAAAGGTGGAGTTGACAGAGAAATTTTCTTTTCTGATTTCTTTACGATATTGATTCTAGCTGATATTTTGATTTTACTCCTATCTTACAGATTTACTGTAGATTTTGCAAATCTAGCAAGAAATACCGGTTTCATACTTTCGACTGTGATCTTAAGAGTTGCAATCAGTGCGCCTGGAATTTCTGCGGTTATTCTATTTACACTAAGTGGAATTTTAGGACTTGCAATTTTAAGAATTTCAAGTGAATTTGTTCGGGACAGAAAAAATTCAGCTTAACTATTCTAATTTGTGCATAGCAACAAGTGCTGCCTCAATCTCTCTAAGAGAAGAAGGCACGTTGTGTCCTGAGATTGGTGCTGCAAGTGAAACTCCTGCATCCTTCTTTGCCTTCCACACTACTGAATTGAACTCAACTAAATCATCTGTTTTTTCAGTCCATGATTGAGTGTCTGTGATTGGTGATTCAGGGAAAACATCTACTTCTACTGATGACTTTTCGTACAAAGTAGTTGACAGATGATGCGTAAAGAAGGGACAAATTGGAGATAAAATAGACAGTAAATCCCTGAAAATTCTGTGTAAGGTCCAAGTTGCGGAAGCATCTTCATTGTACAATCTAGTCTTTGCCATTTCTAGCCAATGCGAAGCAAAAATACCTGTACTGAACGTCTTGATACCTTGAGCTGCAGTGTAAATGTCTAAATCCGAATAACCTTTCTTAGCTTTTTCTAATAATTCTGAAAATTCTGCAAGTATCCATTTGTCTTCGTTTTCTAAATTGTCTGGAATTTTATCTAAGTCTGCTTCAAAATCAAACTGTGACGCAAATCTACCNACGTTAAAAATCTTAGTTAAAACNCCNAAATAACGTAGCTCAATTTGCTCAGGATTAATTTGGAAATCGTCNCCNACNTGTGCATCGGCAGCNTTCCANAATCTNAAACACTCTGAACCTATTTTCTTAGCNTGTAAAGCGACTTGCTTNCCTTCAGGNCCTTTAATCTTCCATGAACCTGTTCGGCCNCCNGCTCCACACTCTAAGACTGAACTTGCATCAATACCATTTCCTAATGATTTNGACATCTTGCGACCCCANGGGTCCATACCAAGACCGTCAATCCAAACGTTAGCAAATCCGGGCTTATCTAACAACANTGTAGATTTCAATAATGTGTAATACANCCAAGTTCGAACAATTTCTTTTCCTTGCGGTCTNACTCCAGTNGGAAATGCTCGNTCAAATAATTCAGGATTAGACAAATAACCNGAAACATATAAATTAGAATTAGAAGAATCCATCCAAGTATCNAATACTTTCTCNTCTCCNTCTAATTTACCTAATTCTGACTTNAGNTCTTCAAATCTNCCTAACTCCTTTTGATTTTCCCTNTCNAAAACNATNGANTCGGAAGGTGGNGAATCTTTCCAAGGNTGNACGTAAGTTCCATGAGGNGGTGTAACTACTTTNGTTCTATCTTCAGAATACCAAATAGGAATTTCTGTATGATACCAACGGCGACGGCTTACAGGCCAATCAATGGTAATATTTTCCATCCAATCTAACAAAAACTGCTTATTTCTACTTGGAACAAAATTAATCTCATTTGATAATTCCTTCATTCTTTCTTGAATGTGCGTCTGTCGGACGTACCATTCCTTGAGTAAAATAATTTCAATTGGATTTTTACCACGCTCCGACACAGGAATTTCTTGTTCTCTCTCAACTAAATTTTCAATTTTATCAACTGATTCAAGTATCTCTATCGCTTTTTTTCTAGCTTCCAAAACTGGCATTCCCGACAAAGATGCCCCCAATTCAGTTATTTTTCCTTCTAAATCAATTGCCTGAAATGGAGATAATCCTAATTCTCTAAAAACTGCCACGTCATTTTGATCACCGAAAGAACACACCATCAAAACTCCAGATCCAAATTCCATATTCACGCTCGGATGAGCTCTAATTTCAACTGATTTTGAACGGCCTTCTGTTGGAAGTGGTAAATCTAAACTTTTACCAACTAAATGCTGATATCTCGAATCATCAGGATGGACAAGAACTATACCACATGCACATATTAATTCTGGCCGTGTGGTTGAAATTATAACCGGATCATGTTCTGGGTCATCAGTAACTGACCAACGGACATCTACAAGATTTGTCTTTCTTGACAACCTTTCAACTTCGGCTTCAGCAATAGTCGTGCCTTCTACAGGATCATACAAATTTGGCCTTAATTCTTCAACGATGGCACCTTTTTTGAATAAATCAATAAAAATTGATTGTGTAACTGATCTATAATCAGGAGCATCTGTCAAGTATTCCTGGTCGTAGGCGCAAGATAATCCCACTCTTTTGGCAATGTTGCGCATTTCTTGAGTATACTTTTCAATTTCATTACGGCATAGATCGAGAAACTCAGCACGGTCATACGTTTTCATCTTACGGCCAGTTTTCTTCTCTACGGTAAATTCGATGTTGATTCCATTTCTGTCAACTCCCCAAGGGAAATACACTTCCTTTCCAAGTAACCTCTGACTCCTTGCTATGACATCAATCATTGAGTATTGGGCCACTGCTCCAATGTGCCAAGTTCCTGAAGGGTAAGGAGGAGGTGTATCGATGACAAAAATTTCTTTTTTGGAATTAGGATTGAATGAGTATCTTTCTTTATCTGTAAAGTGCTCTTCCTGGATTTTCTTCTCTAAGTCCACTGTCCAGCGCTTCTCCTTAATTTTTGGTTTGGCCATGTTTTCTGTATTAGTACCTCAGTACCGCTTTTCTTAATACTTGCGAAGGCCTTTTACTAACCCCTTGACACTGTAAATTTTACAATGCAGTATCCAAAAGATGTCGTAATCGTAGCTGGTGCAAGAACTGCTCATGGAAAATTTAAGGGCTCTTTGTTCAACACTTCAGCTGTCGATTTGGGTGCAATTGCAATAAAAGAAACTTTGAAGCAAGCTGAACTGGACCCTGAACTTATTGATGAAGTTATCATGGGTAATGTTTTGTCTGCTGGAATTGGACAGCACCCTGCAAGACAATCTGCCATTAAAGCTGGAATTCCTGAAGAAATTCCTGCACTTACTGTAAACAAAATGTGTGGTTCGAGTATGAAAGCAATCATGCTAGCTGCTAATGCAATTAGGGCTGGAGAATCCGAAATTTTAATTGCTGGAGGAATGGAATCAATGTCGCAATCTCCTTTTACAGTTCCCAGAGCTGAAGACGGTAAAGTCAGTATGGAGAAGCCAATTGACAGCATGATGCATGACGGACTTATTGATCCATTTAATGGAATGGTTATGGCACAAACAGGTAACCGAATTGCTGAACAATATGGTATCACAAGGGAGGAAGCTGATTTATTCGCAATTGAGTCTCACATTCGAGCTCACAATGCCCACAAAAAAGGCAATTTTAAGGAATACCATGTTGCTGTCGAGCATGAAAACGGAGTTCTAAAAACAGACGAAGGAATTCGACCTAATTCTAGCATAGAAAGCTTGTCTACATTAAAACCTGTTTTTGATGAGAACGGTGTTGTTACTGCAGGAAATGCAAGTCAAATTTCAGATGGTGCAGCTGCTTGNTTNGTNATGTCTAGAAGNAAAGCTGAACAANTNGAACTNACNCCTTTAGCAACTGTAACNGGATATTGTGCTACNGGNGTTNNNNCTGNTGATGTTATGTCTGCTCCAATTCCTACAGTACAAAAGTTATGGAAAATGAATAATCGAGAAGGTGAGAANGATTANGATTTATATGAACATAACGAGGCGTTTGCTTCNGCTAGTTTAGGCGTTATGCAAGGTCTACATTTGAAGCATGAAAAACTGAATGTTAATGGGGGTGCCGTTGCTATGGGACACCCGCTAGGAGCCTCAGGATGTAGAATTGTTTTAGCATTAATCCACGCTCTTCGACAAAGCGGAGGAAGACGTGGATTTGCTACAGCATGTTTGGGTGGCGGTATGGCTACTGCAATT
The DNA here is from genome assembly GCA_002724775.1 of Methanobacteriota archaeon. GTDB lineage: Archaea > Thermoplasmatota > Poseidoniia > MGIII > CG-Epi1 > CG-Epi1. The sequence continues at coordinate 3,090 of PBPR01000004.1, read as the reverse complement.
GAACTTGAAATATGAATTCCGAGCTTGANGGTAAAATTGTCCTGGTAACAGGAGGNGCTGGAGGAATCGGAAGTGTNATCTCTGAATCCTTTGCTNAGCAAGGNGCAAAAGTGATTGTTCATTACAAACATTCAAAAGAAAAAGCTGAGNTAATTGCAAATAAAATAAAAGGTGTTGCAATGTATGCTGACTTGACAGATTCTGAACAAACTAAAGAACTTTTTAATAATATCATAGATAAGGAAGGTAAAATTGACATTTGCATAGCAAATGCAGGAAAATACCCTAAAGATTACGCTCCATTATGGGAGATTGGAATTGAGCGATGGAATAATACGATTTCCACAAATTTATCGTTAGCTTACAATACATCTCGCTATTTTCTAAAGCATGTTGCTGAAACTAAGAAAGGTTCATTAGTATTAATCGGATCAACTGCTGGGATATATGGGGAGGCAGGTCATGCAGATTATGCTGCCGCTAAAGGTGCTATTACCTCAGGGTTGTTACGAACACTAAAGAATGATGCAGCCCAAATTGGAAACGGCGTTAGAGTTAACGCCATAGCACCAGGATGGACTGTTAGCCAAAAGAAAATTGACGAAGGCTTAGATCAAAGTCGTGTCGATAGAATTACCTCAACCATGTCCCTGAAAAAGCTAGCTAAACCTGAAGATGTTGCAAATTCTGCCATTATGCTAGCGTCAGATTCTCTCTCTGGTCACATAACTGGCCAAGTTATAGAAATAGCAGGAGGGATGGAAGGACGTCAAATAACTGGGACAAAATAGGTTTTAGAAATTTATTCTTTGGAAGTATAATTCTGTCTATATTTTTTTCTTTAGTTATATCTTTCGTGTATGAAATTGGATTTAATCTTGTAATATTCGTAGCTATTCAAATTTTCGTAACAATAGCTACTACTATGATTTGGCCTGCTTTAAATTCAAAATAAGTTTAAATCAGTGACTTTATGGCAATTCGTGGAAAATGATTCAAGTAAGGTGAGACGCCATGATATTGACTGGCTTAGAGTAATCCTATTTGCATTGTTGATTCCTTTCCATGTAGGTATAGGAGTTTACTGGAATCTATACGGAGATGAGGTTAATCCTAATTTTGAAGGCATAAGTAGAGAAGAAAGGTGGGAAATAGCTGAAAATGGCAACGATTATACTTCTGAATCTGTCGATTTTCCAAGTATGCTGCTTCACTGGATGCATCAATGGAGACTTGCTGGTCTTTTCATGATTTCGGGAATGGGGACGGCGTTTGCTTTCAAAAATCGGACATGGGGACTATTTCTGAAAGAGAGGTCAAAGAGGCTGCTGATTCCAATGTTAATCGGAGCTTGGACTATGGGTTTTGCCGGAAGTGTAATTACTGAAAATCAAGATTTAGACTTAACTGAATTGACATTTGAATTCTTATGGGGCATAATATGGAGAACTCTTTTTTTCTGGGTCCCTTTTGTTGGAAAACTATATGCGCTAGGCCATCTTTGGTTTCTTTGGAATTTATTCCAATATTCTTTACTTCTCACTCCCGTTTTTTATTTAGTTCGAAACTACCCTGACGGAAGAATGTCTCGATTTTTAAAATCTTTTTTCAATTTACCAAAAAACTGTGGAACTTTGCTAATGTTACCAATTCTGCTTGTAATAACGGAAATAGTATTCAAGCCTTGGTTTCCAGGGTATATTGGAGTCGGATATGAATGGTTCTGGTTTTTAGTTTTTTTCCTCTTCGGTTATGCTTGCATAGTTGCTAAGGACCAATACTATAATTTTATTGAGCAACAGAGAATTTTGATTTCTTCTCTTGCTATTATTTGGACAATGGCATTTGTATGGATTCGCCTAGAGCAAGAAAAAAGCGGTATTCCTTATGTCGATGGTGGTTGGTTAGAAAATGGAATTTTACATAATGATATGACTATTTTAGCTTGCATTATCCACAGCTTTCATGCATGGTTCTGGTGCTTATCTATTTTCTCGTGGAGTGCTTACTTTCTAAATGTGCCTAGTAAAAAATTGGCATACCTCAACCAAGGAGTTTATCCTTTTTACATTGTCCATATGCCATTAACTTTCGCTGGTCTAAAAATTGCTGGAGATCTAGGTTTGAAGAATATTTCTGCTGTTATAATCGCTACTTTTTTTGTAACGCTTACTTGCTGGATATTTTTTGAGCTTGTAAGAAGGACGAGAATAACACGTTTCATGTTTGGGATTAAGGAATCACGACTTTCTATCGAGGAAAAATAAACTAGTCCTTATATAGGGTCCCTTTGTGCGAGAGACCCTGCAATCACGCAACCAGACGCTCAGGGCAATTATCCCTACACCTCTTGAGACACTCGTTCTCGACGAGAAACAGCGTCACGGTACGATGTGTAACTTGTAGGAACTACGCCTGATGTTCAATGCCGTTAGCAACGGTTAGCGATGTCTGGAGAGAGAATAAAATGCCAAAACACAACAAACCAAACCGCGGATCCATGGCTTTCAGTCCTCGCAAGAGAGCACGCTCTGAAACGCCACATATCTCTAGTTGGGCTGCTGTCGAAGGTGACGATCCTAAAATCCTTGGCTTTGCAGGATATAAAGTCGGTATGAGTCATATTATGGCCGTAGATTACCGTAAAAAATCAACTACTGCTGGACAAGAAATTAGAATGCCTGTAACCATCGTAGAAATTCCTCCAATGAAAGTAATTGGAGCTCGAGGATATATTCAGGACACTTATGGATTGAGAACTTTAACTGAAGCTTGGGAAAAGAAAATTGATAAGGATTTAGAAAGAACATTGCCTATTCCTAAAGGACATAACGCTAAAGAAGCTTGGAAGAAAATGTCTGATAATGATTTAGAAGAAATTAGATTATTAGTTCACACCCAACCAAGAATGGTTACCGGAATTCCAAAGAAAAGACCTGAAATCATGGAAATGGCTGTTGGTGGTGGAAGTCTAGATGCTCAAATTGAATTTGCTAAAGAAATGATGGGGAAAGAATTCACAATGTCGGACTTTACTCAAGACGGAGAAATGTTAGATGCAATCGCAGTAACTACTGGATATGGATTCCA
>PBPR01000002.1 GCA_002724775.1 Methanobacteriota archaeon | reverse complement strand
CTAAAGAAGATGTTTCTTTGAAAGATTTTTCGGGAAAGTGTGTCATATTGGCATTTTATCCTGGGGCTTTTACAGGAGTATGCGATTCAGAGATGTGCTCATTCCAAGATAATTTAGCTAAATTAAATGATTCTAATGCAACTGTTCTTGGTATTAGCGTTGACTCGCCTTGGGCAAATGCAGAATTTGCATCTAAATACAATCTTGATTTTGATTTATTATCAGATATTGATAGAGATGTTGTTGAAGCCTATGATGCAAAGTTTGTTGGCCTTGGCGGTATTGATGGCTATACTAGTGCAAATAGAGTGGTAATAATCGTTGACAAAGAGGGCATCATCCGACATCGCTGGGTAGCTGAAAACCCAGGTGTAGAGCCTGATTATGATGAAATTGTGTCTATCGCACAGTCTCTAGAATAAACTCAAACTGTCAGAGTTCGCCATTCTATCTAGAGTCTCGGTGACTATTGATGTAGGACCAAGTACTTCTTTAGCGTGCAAGAACATACATCTTATTTCATTCCTTTCAAGTCCTTCAAGTGAAGGCATTATATTTGACCTAATAACTCTGTCTAATGCCAGCTCAGGTCCGTATTTCTTTATAGAATTAAAAATTGTAACCATAGAATCAATTAACAAAGCAGGACCAATTTTTCTAAAGGTTCTGACACCCAGAGGAGTTTCATCTCCTCTTTTCGGAGGTTCTCCAGGAGCCAAAAATTTAACAAGCTTTTCATGGCAATTGTACATATTTCCATCTTCATCGTAGAAGTCAAACTTTCTGCTTGCGAAATGCTTACACTTCTCACCAAATTTCCAAAGAGGATCTCCGTCAGGCCTCTCTGGCACAAGCCCTAATTTTTTGAGTTTGAAATAAACAAAAACAGGCATACGGTTGTATTCATCTTCTGGTAGAGGCAGTCCAATTTCAACAAAAGCAAAACGTCTCATCAATGCAAAACCTACGTTGAACAACGTATTTTTATCTTGAGTATTCATCGTTCCAATAATTCTGAATTCGGGTGGCATCATGAAGGGGGCGCCTCCGGTTTCTTTGTGTGTCAGTAACGGTTGTTTATCCCTATATTCGAAAACTGTAAACAATTTTCCAAATGCTTCATCAATGTTAGCTCTGTTAAACTCATCAATAACAAGATAGTGTGGTTTACCTCTTTCACGGATTGATTTTTCACATAATTTTGCAGCCTCGGCAACATATCCGTCCTTGAAAAAATATCCACCAGAGTCATCAGGAGAAATACCACCAATAACATCGAAATTAGACCATTCTGCGTTTGCAGTAACAATAGTATAATTTGGAGCCTTACTGCCGTTTGGTTGCTCAATTTCACCACATAATTTTGTTAAAAGTATATTAGACAGTGCAGTTTTACCAGTACCAGGTTCTCCAAAGAGCATGATGTTCTTACCTGATGTTAAATGAGTGATTACTTCATCTACAGTTTCTCTAGTTGTAGAGTAAGCTTCTGCTATTTCATGGAAATCTACATCATAGTCGACTTCAATTGCAGGTCTTATTTCAACAGATTGATCTACAGTATCCATCATAGTTTTTTCAACTAACTCTAAGTCAGGAGTATGTTCAGTGGTGTGTTTTAGTTCAACTTGAAATTCGTCACCATATTCGTTCATTAAAAATTCCATAGCTGAGTCAACGGTCCATTCAGGCATAGCTTTCTCTTGACCAGGCACGGTTGGAGCAAATGTATCTTGTCTATTAGGCATAGCCGCATCACTAGCAATTGATAATTCGCGTAATTTCTGAGAACCATATCTGTATACAAGGGCAAAGCCAATTGCAGTAACAAGAGCAGAAACGATGAGATTAAATTGTTCATCTCCATCCTCGGGCCATTTAATTTCATTTCCGGCCAGCACAACAGGTGCAATGAATGTTGCGAATAGAGCAAAAATTCCCGCAGCGAATATTCCGAAGTAGGCAGCACCAATATTACCAGCTTCTCCTCTTCTTTTACGATAAAAAGATATCATACCTACAGTAGCAACTCCAAGTGCCATTATGGTTAATGTAGTATCATTTTCATCAAAGCCGAGTCCTCCTTCATCGCTTGTCATGACATTAAAAACTAGTATTGCAAATTGAAGTCCTAAACCAGACAGTATCATTGAAAAATACTTAGCCTCGTCAATATCGTTTATTCTTGTATTAGATATCAAGAAGTTCACAACACCTATAAAGAGGAATGTAGCAGATAGTAGTACCATCATATTACTGCCGTTTCCAAGGTCGATAGAAACTGTTGTGAGAGTATTGAATCCAATTTTTCTGCAATCGTTCAGTTCACCTCCTTGTGCAGTTATATTCTGGAAGTAATCGATATCTTCAGCACTAGCGGGGTCTTCGCAAGAAGAATATGGCCCTAATGAATAGTTGTAAAAAACAGATGAGAATAGCAAGGCAGCAGCTATCATAAAAATATAGAAAGTAACTCCTGGAGGATCATCCAAAGGACGCTCAAGTGAAGTCCTGATTAGTAATATACTCCCAGATACAATTAAACCGATTGTACACACAAGACCAATAGTGAGAGGGAGTGCGAAGATAACATTGTTTAGTAGTCCGCCATAAATCGGAAATAAGATTATCTCAATTGCGGCGAAACCTAAAACAGGCATTATTATTGAAGTATTTGGTAATTTGTTGAATATATATATTGCAGTAATAATTAAGATTAGATTTAAGAAAATAAATGAAAAAGTACTGGTGAATTTCATATCAACTGGACATCCAGCATTCTCATCAGGATCAATGAGTCCATTCTCATTACTATCTGTCAGATAGATAAACTGTCCATCAATTTCTTTTCCAAATGGCTCATATATTACCTCGTCCCAGAACTCACAGTTAAACGGCTCGCCTGAATTAGGAGCTCCTGTTGCTATGCTAGGCGGTTCTCCGGTAGAAGATAATTTATCACTAGTTGGTACCGTGGAAACTGCTAGCCCTATCACACCAGACATTAGGAGTATGGATACAACAACTATAGTAAGAGGAGCAATGTAATTTAATTTTCCCTTTGTTGTAAATATCCTATCAAGTCTATTGTTTAAATTGCCAAATATTTTACCAAGGTCTGAAAACTGTTCGGCAAATCTTGCGACGCTATTTTCAGATTTTTCATCAGGAGTACCACTTGCAGTGGCGTTTAATGTTTCTTCAAGTAATTTTTCTTCATCTGACAATTCATTTGTTTCTTCAAGATTGGATTCGGTATTTTCCTCATCCAAATTCATACTAGCTATGTCAGCAGCAAGATTGTCATTGTCTGTAGTAGGATTTTCTTCGGGCGAAGATTCCTTAACTTCAGGTTCAAAATCCGATCCGCACATGCTACATGAGAGGGCATCATCTTCCTCCTCCATCTCACATACAGGGCAGACCTTCATAGGCATTCACAGACTACTCCATTAAAATGTTATCTCATGATTTTAAGCTTAATTGGGTACCACTAAACTCAAAAACTTTATATAGTAGGTCTGTTAAAATCAAGTCTGATGAAAGAGCAGCTCCAACAAATACAGGCCGTAGCAGTTGTAACATTTCTTTGTATACTAATCTCTGTTAACAGTACGGGTGATTATGGTAAATGGTTTGTAATTGATGGTGCAAGAGAGACGGTAGATCCGGTTACCGGTAATGCTACACAATATAATACATTTCAGTACCATTACTATTTAGAATCATACTTAGTTACCGATACCACAGGAAATAGTGAGTCTGTTGTATACGAGAGTCAAGATTGTACATATTGTTTGAATAAATTAGATTCTTCAAATAATGCTAAAATGACAGCTTATGCAGCTGGAGTTCTGGCATTAGTTGTTGCTTATATGGCAAATAATGCAGTTAGTAGCCTTCACCAAAATACTCTTCGAAGTGCACTTAAAAACTTAAAATATTTTGCTATAATTGTTTTGATTGTTGGATTCTTGTCAACATTTTTATTTTATACAACTTGGTCTGAGGCGTTAATCCAAGATGAAGTTGCACTTGCAACATCAAATGTCGATGGTTCAGACACAAATAAGGAACTAGGTTGTATCAAGAATTTACTTACTTTTTACGGAGAAGGGACATGTGAAGAATATGTCCAGTTACAAGCAGGAGAAGCTGATCGTGTGACAGGAAGACTTGGTCCAGTTTCATGGAGCCCAGGTATAGGATTTTTCATAGTTTTAATCGGAACTGCTCTAACTGGCGGCGGAACACTGTACATACTTGGAAATATTGATGAAGAATGGCAAGCTATATTGAAAAAACAAGAGTTGATTGAAAGGCAGCAACAAATTCATGATGGTGAATTAGAAAAAAGTAAAGAGTTGATGCAAGAATTTGAAGATACTGAAGAAAGACTAAAAGAAGCAGAAAAAAGAATCGAAGACGTTCGCGCCTCAACAAATGACATAGATTACGACGGAATTGAGGATTTAGAAAATGAACTTGATAGAATTACAGCTTTAAACCAAAGTGTTAATACTCTAAACAGTTCTTTAGAATCCAAACTAAAAACTGCTAGGATAGCCACCTCAGAAGTTGAGAAAAGAGCTAGAATGGCTGAAAAAGAATTATTAGATGATCTTTCAGCAAAGAATAACCTTGAAAAAGAAATTGAAGATCTAAGAGCTAAACACGAGAATGATATGCGCCTTAGCGATCGAATGACTCGTGAGATAGGCTCACTTAGAACTATGAGCGAGGAGGCAGAAACCAAGGCAGTGGATGCTGAAAGAAAATTAAAGTTAGAGAAGCCAGATACAGTCAACGCATTAGAGTCTTATGACTCTGTAAAAGCATCATATGATAAAACTGTTGAAGAAAAGAATAATTTAGAAAAAGAAATAATGGAGTTAGAGCAGCACACTCTCGAAGCTAACGAGAGAGAAAAGTCTGCAATAGCTGAAAGAAACGAGGCAATTAACAGACGTAAAGAGTTAGACAGAGAGGTAAAATTGATGGAAAAGAACAAAAAGAGAATTAATGATAAATTCACTACATTAACAACAAATTTAGAAAAGGCTAAGAAAGAGCTTAATGACGCCAGAGAAAAAGCATCTCTTACTATGAATGAGCTAGATATTGAAAGACAGACCATTATAGAGCTTGAACAAAGTAGTGAGCAGTTCAGGCAGAAGGAAAATGAGATACTTGGCATGACAGATTCATTGAAGGAGCTTCAAGAGCAAGTAAATAATCAACGAGAGTCTAATAAAAAGATTGAAGATGAATTGAAAATAGAGGTAAAAAGCAAGGAGAAAACTCAGAAGGATCTAGCAGCCTTAGAAAATGCGTCACAACAGGTTAGCAAAGTAATGCAAACTCTCAAGAAACAGTTTGAAGATGCTAAAGCCGAATTAAATATTAAAGTTGACGAACGAAATAAAGCTGAAAGGTTGCTCGAAGCTGAAAAAACTGAGCATGAAAAGCTAAAAGAAGATTTAGAATTTTTAAGAGGAACGACTATCGGAAGTGAGGAAGACACCGAGCGCAAGATTAAAGCTATGGAGATTGAGATTCCGAAGGAAAAAGAGTTAGCTGAAGAAATGAACAATGAGGCCCAGAAACTTGCAGAAAGCAATAAAGATTTAGAAGAAAAAATTAAAGAAGCTCGTGTTGAAAGTTTGAAAAACCCAGAGCCAGCAGTTGAATCATCCAGCGAGGGAGGAGCTTCAGTTGGAACCAGTCTCGTGGTAAAAAACTTAACAAAAGAAACAGAACACACTTTTGAACTGGTTAATCCTGAAGATGCTAATGTACCTCAGGGAAAAATACCACTATCAAATCCAATCGGCAAATCTCTTGAAGGTTCTAAAGAAGGAGATGAGGTAAAAGTCGGACCGACAACCTTCAAGGTTTTGAAAGTTAACTAAAGCTGTTCTAAAATAGAGCATTCTTTTTGGTACATCATGAGCATTGCTTTACCAAAAAACAGCGCTAAAATGAAAGATTGGTCCTGGGATAATTATGTACCTTTCTTTGATTATCTTGAGGATTTAGATTTATCGTCATCAAATGTAAATGAGTGGATGAAATATTGGTCAGATTTATCTGAGTTGATAGGGGAAGTAGGTACTTCAGTTTACATTTCAACAACAGTAGATACAACAGATGAGGAGGCTAAGGCAAGATATCACAAATTTCTAGAGGAGATTAGCGAAAATGTCAGTTCTAGAAATCAAAAGTTAAAAATTAAATTTTTAGAATCGGGTTTTTCTCCAGATAATTTTGATATTCCTCTCAGAGGAATGAAAAGTGAAGTGGGTTTGTTTTCTGAGAAAAATCTTCCCCTCCTGACTTCTGATGCTAAATTATCAAAAGAGTACGATGCAATAATAGGTTCTCAGACTGTTCGTTGGGAAGGAGAAGAAGTTACTCTAACTCAATTGTCCCCAGTAATGCTTAAAACAGATAGGAAAAACCGTGAAAAGGCTTGGAAGATGGCAGCCAAGAGGAGACTTGAAGATCGTCAATCTATAAATGAAATATGGATTAAAATTCTTAAAACAAGAATGTCAATTGCAAAGAACTCAGGTTATGGCGATTATCGAGCTTGGAGATGGGAATATCTAAAAAGATTTGATTACACTCCAGAAGATTGTTTAACATTTCATAGATCAATAGAAAAGGTTATAGTTCCTTTAGCCGATAAATTACTCAAAAATCGTAAAGAAGCTTTGGGGTTAGAAAAATTAAAGCCTTGGGATTTAAGTGTTGATATTTATGGTAGAGAACCCTTATCTCCCTTCAAGGATGCTGGAGAATTAGAGGATAAATGCCACAATATATTTAAGTCGGTAGATCCCGTTTTGGGGGATTATTTTGGCGTGATGAGAAAAGAGAATTTACTTGACTTAGATAATCGTAAAGGTAAAGCTCCTGGAGGATATTGTACAGAGTATCCTTTCCAAAGGCTACCATTTATTTTTATGAATGCTGTCGGAACTCATAGCGATGTCCAAACCATGATTCATGAGGGTGGTCATGCATTTCATGTATTTGAATCTGCTGAATTACCATTTTCTAGTCAGAGAGATGTGGGGATGGAATTCGCTGAAGTAGCTTCCATGGCTATGGAGCTTTTAGCCTCTCCTTATCTTACTGTCGATAATGGCGGTTTTTATACAGATAAGGAATCATCAAGAGCTAGAATTGAGCACTTAGAAAAAATTATTATGTTTTGGCCGTACATGGCAGTTGTTGACGCTTTTCAGCACTGGGCATATACGAATCCAGATAAGGCTCTAAATCCGGATAATTGTGATTCAGAGTGGAGTGACTTGTGGAAAAGGTTTCAGATGTCTGAACACATAGATTACAGTGACTGTGATGATATAATTTCAACAGGATGGCACAATAAATTGCACATTTATCACGTTCCCTTTTATTACGTTGAATATGGAATGGCTCAGTTGGGTTCAATACAGATATGGGGTAATTCACTTCAAGATAGGAAGAAGGCAATTCAAGATTATAGGGCTGCTTTAAGTTTGGGAGGCAATGCAACACTTCCAGAACTATATGAAGCTGCGGGAGCAAAGTTTAGTTTTGACGATGAAACCTTGTTAAATGCAGCTAATTTAATTGAGGAACAAATTAGTGATTTATCATGAGTGAAGGAGACAAATCGTTTTTATCAGAATCCTCGTGTTCTAGCTGTAGATCAACTGAAAATCAGATTTTGGATGTAGCACCTTCAAGTAAAAATTCTGACTTAGTATTTGATGAAATTTCAGTTCAAGAGAAGTTTGCACCTAATTCCATTTGCTTTGGTTGTGGTCCAGCAAATAAAGAGGGCCTTCAAATTAAGTCACACAGGCACAATGGAGGGCTTTTGACAATATTCGAAAGTGAAGAAAAACATCAAGCTTTTCCTGGAGTGATTAATGGTGGAATTATAGGTTCTTTAATTGACTGCCATGGTAACTGGACTGCCGCGATTGCAATCATGGATAAGAATGGTTGGAAAGTGCCTCAATGTACAGTTACTGCTCAATACGAAGTCAAGTTGAAAAGACCTACACCTTTCGGTTCTAAATTAAAATTAACAAGCAGAGTGTTAGCCTTACAAGAAGACAGGGCAGAGGTTATTATTGAGTTAAAAGCGAATGATAAGACATGTGCTACCGGAAGAGGCCTTTTTGTCGCAGTAAAGGAAGGCCATCCTGCATATCATCGTTGGCATTGAGAAATATATAATTTAAATATTCAACATATGACTGATATAGGAAATTTGTGGTCAAATGCAATTTTGGAACATAATAAGGATGAATATTTTGAAGCTCACGAGCTGTTCGAAGATATTTGGCTTGAATTAGATGATAGAAGTGAAAAAGATATAATTCAAACATTAGCTCAAGCAGACGCATTGGCAGTGCATTTAGAAACTGGAAATTTAGCAGCTGCTAAGAGGCTGATGAGGCAGTTACCTGAATTGTCACAAACATTTCCAAATGAGTATAGAAACATCAACTTAGTTGAATTTAAATTGTGGTTAACTCAAATGATTTCAATCGTTCCAGATGCAGATAATATTTTACAAATCTCAAACATTAAACCTCCTAAATTACTTAATTGCAGAAAGAAGTGATGAATAATTTTTGGGATTGGATTCGCATGACTCTTGCATTGGTTTAATTATCTGGTAAAGCGCCGCGGCAGTTCCATTCTTTAAATCTAAGGGATGTAATGAACCAGACAGGTAGGCGGATTCTAATTTTTCATATGAGTCGAATGTTAGATTACCTCCGAATTTTTCAGGACGTTCGATTATGATGTTTCCTAAGGCAGGTTCAAGCAAATGTTGCCATATATCTAGAACTGGGTTTCCTTCTCTCTCAGGAGGGCAGTATGCTTTGGACAGTTTTTTAGTTAATTTTTTCTTGGAATCGTGGATTAATAAGGTTCCAGTAGGATCAGATTTTGACATTTTAACATCAGTATCCATTCTACCTGGACCAGATAATGAGCCAAGCAACGGAGTGTGTAATGCAACAGGTTTTGGGAGCTTTAGTTTATCTGCAGCATCTCTAGCTAACATGTGTGCGTGGCGTTGATCCATTCCACCTAGAGCTAAATCTGCCTTTAGAGCGTAAATGTCAGTTGCTTGCATTGCTGGATAAAAGAATTTTGACATGTCTTTGTCACCGTCTGCTTCGTCTCGTCCCATTATAGACAAGGCCCTTCTCATTCGTTTTAAACTACTAGCTTTAGAAACACGAAGAACCATTTCCCAATATCCTTCACCATTTACCAATTCGTTTGCTGTTTTGAATTTAACACCTGGACAAAAAATAGAGAACATTTGTCTTTGATATTCTACACCAGCATTTAGGTTATCCCAATTCCCTCCCAATTTGTCATTAATGTATCCATGCCAGTCTGCTAGTAGGATTGTAACTTCAAAACCGGCATCTATGAGTTCCCTGCATTTTAACATTGGGACTAGTGACCCAGCGTGAAGTAATCCTGAGGGTTCGAAACCAATGTAAGCTCTTGGAGAGTCTTTTTTTGATAGTAAATAGTCTAATTCGCTCTCAGTAACGCATTCCGCAACTCCTCTTAATACAAGATTTTTACGATCAGACATAATTTTACTGAAACAAGGCATTAATTAACTTCTTTGGTTTATTATTATTACCAAAAAAGTATTTAAACGTGGTTAGATAGGNAGCCTAGAGGAAATATGTCTCAATCAAATCCTGAAGTTCTTAAAGCTGTCCGTCTTCTCGTTGGCGATATCGTAAATAAAGAAAGGTATGTTATGTTACCTGCAGAACCTGGCGAAGGCGACCCTGTTCTTGGTAAATTCAGAACGGTTAGTGATGCAAAAAGGTTTGCAAGTCGTAGTGACATAACCGAATTTTCTCTTTGGACGAGACTGAAAGTTGTTGGTGGAGGTTCATTAAAAGAAGATTTCAACGATTCAGATGAAGACGATGAGATTGATGATGACCTAGGCGATTTACTAGATGACGATTCAGATTTACCCGATCTTGAAGAAGATGCAGATTTAGATGANCTTCTATGAGTAATGGTATTGAAATAAGACAGACTTTACCTAAAGATCTTAAAGGTTCAACATTTATTTGCGGATTACCTGGTGTTGGCCTGGTCGGAAATATTGTTGCTAATTTTCTAGTTAATAATCTTAAACTTGAGCAGATTGGTATCATAGATGGTTTTGCTTTTCCTTCAATTTCAGTTGTTAAGGATGGAATTCCCAATCATCCTATGAGATTATACGCCGGAGAACAAGTATGCAATGATGGTAAATGTAATCAAATTGTTATCTGTGTTAGTGATTTTGTTCCTCCTGCAACAGTTACAAAAGATCTGGTAAACAGTATTTATGATTGGGCAAAGGATAAAGGTTGTACAAGCTTTATAACAGCTGAAGGTTTTTCGGTTCCTCCAAATGGNGATGAGAAAGAGTCCATCATTTATGGAATAACCTCTACAGAGTCTTCTAAACAATGGATAGCAGACGCAAAAGTTACTCCTTTCGAATTTGGAACGATAGGAGGTTTTACTGGTGTGATGCTCAATGAAGGCAAATTACGGTCAATAAGTGTTTTGGGTCTTCTTGCAGAAGTTGAGGAAGATATTCCAGACGCTCGAGCAGCGTCAAAAATAATAGAAGCTATTGACAAATTATTGTTAGAGATTGACTTAGATCCGAAGCCCTTACTTGAAGAGGCAGCTTCACTTGAAAAGGAACTACAAAAAGTTAACGAGCAAGTACCAGTGGAAAGTAATAATTCCGTACCAAGATATATTGGATAGGTTTAAAACAGCTTATACTTAGATATAACAGTGAGCAGAGTTATAAACGGAATTAAAGAATCAGTGATATCTGATATTAATAAAGTTCTAAAGGAAAAAAGTTATCCCCAACTTCCAATTGATATTGATCCTATTCAAGGTGATTTATCGATAATTTGCTTTCCAGGTGCACAAATTTTGAATAAGAATCCCGAGCAAATTGCTCTTGATGTCTCAGGATTGGTAGCCGATATAAGTTACATAAAAAGTACTTTTGTAATCAAAGCTTTTTGTAATATAATTTTGAGTTGGGATGAGATTATAGATGAAGTATTTGCAGAGCTTAGCGTAGATAATTTTGGGAGAGGAACTAGTAAAAAAGATTCAATATTAATTGAGCATACTTCAGCTAACGCAACGGGTCCTTTTCACATGGGCAGAGCGAGAAATCCTATAATTGGAGATAGTGTTTCTAGATTGTTCAAATATGGAGGGTATAATGTGTCAACTGAATATTATGTAAATGACACTGGAAGGCAAGCAGCCACTGTTGCTTATGGAATTAAAAATTACGAAGGAGGCGATTCAGATAAGATGGATCATAAATTAGTTGAGTGCTATAGGCAAGCTTCAGATAATCTGAAAGAGGATGAACACGTTAAAGCNGAAATATACGGCAAAATGGAGAAAATAGAAGGTGGTGACAGAGAAGCCTTACTAGAAGTGAAAAGGGCTGCAAAAATGATGTTGTCAGGTATGAAGGCTTCTCTACAGAGATTAAATGCCGAGGCAGATAATTACTTTCATGAGTCTGATCTAATTCTTGACGGTAGTGTTAATGAAGTAATAGACTTATTGAAGGAGAGTTCACTTTGCGTCGAAGAGGATGGCGCATTTTATCTTGATCTGGAAGATAAAAATATAGCTGGTAGAAATCAAAAATTTTTCTTTACTCGAAATAATGGTTTAAGTCTTTACACAACTAGAGATATAGCCTACCATCTGAATAAATTTAAGAGATCCGAAAGAGCATTGAATATATTAGGTGAAGATCATAAGCTCCAAAGTACTTTACTGAATATAGCTCTAGATGAGCTGAAGTCATCTAAGCCAGATAATTTGTTCTATTCGTTTGTAAATCTCCCAGGAGGTAAGATGTCGACCAGGGCAGGACGTGTTGTTTATCTAGATGACATGATGAATCAAATCGTTACTTCTTCATTTGAAAGACTTGCTGATGTTGAAATGAGTGATAGTGAAAAGCACAAACTTTCGGAAAAAATAGGTATTGGCTCATTGAGATATAACATACTAAAAGTTCAGCCCGAGAAGGGTTTTACATTTAGCATAGAGGATGCATTGAGTATTCAAGGAGACTCAGCTCCTTTTGCAATGTATTCACACGCTAGGATGTGCTCGATTTTGAATAGATATGGGGCAGAAGTGCCAGCTTGGAGAATTGAAGAAAATTTGACAGATTCAGAGATTGATTTGTTAAGATTTCTTGTTAAATGGCCACAAACTGTTGACTCTGCAATAGATAAATTTGGTATTCATCTTATTCCCAGCTATGTTCACCAGTTGTCTTCTAAGTTCAATAATTTTTACAGAGATTGTAAAGTAATTGGAGATGTAAATGAGAGTTTCAGACTCAACTTAGTTTTGGTTTCAAAAAGAATTTTATTCGATGCCTTAGATATTTTAGGTATCGAAGCTCCTGAAAAAATGTAATGGTGGTGAGGGAGAGATTCGAACTCCCGTGGTCGCGATCTGCAGTCGCGTGCATAGCCGGGCTCTGCCACCTCACCTATTACAACACATTAAATGTAGGATATTAATTATTAGTTACTACTTCTTGCTATGGTTCTTGAGATGTCTGTACTATTCATCTTCTTTTTCATATCACTCAAGAGATTTTTATAATGTGAAATTTGTTCATTAATTCTTTCAATTTCAGTTCTATCGGCATCGCCTCTGTCATATCTTTCTTTAACTTTTTCTTTACGACTTTCCCATTTTTCTAGTTCGTTTAAAACTTCAATAATTTTGTCTTCTACACTTTTCATTTTACATAAACCTTATAGTTTCTAGATTACTGGGAACTCTTGCATCCAAGCGAACTTTTCTTCTGATATCATTTGCAAATTGTTCGCNTTTTTGAGGGTCACCGTGGTTAAGTAAAACAATTTTAGGCCGCGGTCTAATCGTCCTTAGATACCTCATTAATTGTCTTTTATCACTGTGTCCTGAAAAACCTTCACATGTTTCAATGTTCATATTTACTTTCACTGGAATTGTGCCACCTTTTTCACGATCATGAAGATGTATTTCCTTTGCACCTTGTTGTACTCTCTGCCCCATAGTTCCCGCAGCCTGGTATCCTACGAAAACCATAGTGCTATTCGAATCNGGCGCCCAGTGTCTTAGATATTCCATTACAGGCCCACCGTTCACCATTCCTGATGTTGCTAGAACAATTGCAGGCTCTTCTCTGCCACAGATTTCCTGTCTCATTTCTGTGCTTTCGACCTTGTTGAAAATTTCAGATCTAAATGGGTTATCTTGGTTTTGGTATACCTTGTTTCTTAGATTATTATTGAGATATTCAGGATAAGCAGAATGTAAAGCGGTTGCCTCCCATATCATACCATCTAGGTAAACAGGCATATCCTTTAGCTTCCCTTCTGAATGTAATTTTTCCAAAACAAGCATAACTTCTTGTGATCTACCAACTGCAAATACTGGAATCAGTATTTTCCCTTTTTTCTCTACTGTCCGATTAATTATATCGTATAGTGCCCTAGAACCTTCTTCTCTAGCAGGTTGAAAATCATTATATCCTCCATAAGTTGATTCCATAATTAGTCCTTCGAGCCGTGGGAAATGATTTACGGCTCTGTCAAAAAGCCATGTATTTTCAAACTTAATATCGCCTGAGAAAACGAGATTGTATTGTCCGTCACCCACGTGAAAGTGAGCCGCAGCTGAACCTAATATATGGCCAGAGTTATGAAAAGTCAACTTTAGGTCTGGTGAGACGTCAGTTGTATCACCATAGTTCAAAGGAATTGTATTCCTTATAGCTTGACGTATTTGTTCAGTGTTGTATGGAACTTTTTTACCTTCAGAATTTTGAATTTTTATGAAGTCGTTTTGTAACAAAGATGATAATTCTCTTGTTGGAGGAGTACAGTATATTGGCCCGTCAAAACCATAAACAAAAAGCATTGGAAGTAGTGCTGAATGGTCAAGATGAGCATGTGTTAATACCACTGCGTCAATTCCTTCTAAAGGAGTAACTTCAGGTGCGCTTAGGAAGGGACTTGGTTCTTTTTCATTACCAGGGTTGAAGCCACAATCGACCAAAACTTTGCTGTCTTTTGTCATGAGTAGATGGCATGACCTTCCTACTTCTCTATATCCACCAAGGGCAGTAACACGCACGTGTTGTTCACCAGGTATAGTATCTCTGAATATTTTTTTACCAACTCTAGTTAAAAATTTCTTTCTTCCTTCAGCTACCTTATCCTCAAGCATGTAGTTTCTAATATCTTTTAGTGTCCTTGACTCCATAGGTGATGATCTAGTGATGACAGGATTCCAACCTATTTCTCTTCGAATTTGATTTAAAACTACCCCATGCTTTCCGATAGCCCTACCTGGGTTTGTTGCTTCTAATATCACATCTCCATTAATCTCGTCGAATCTTGTGTCAACTACGCCAGCTTCTTCTGGGAGAATTTCTTTAAGTTTTTGTTTTGCAGATATAATAGGCTTTCTTACACTTGAATCAGCTTTAATTACAATTCTTTTTCTTACATTTTGAGCTAGTTTNCTAATCAAATNATTGTTGTCAGAGAATATTTCTAGGTTGGGCGTGTATAAAACTACATTCGAAGCTTCGACTTTAACATCAGTGAATGTGATTGTGTCCGGAATGACTTCTGTTGCGACCTTCTTTACTAATTTAATTACGTCCTCTACGGCCATTTGACCTTCCTTAAATTGTTGACTTTCGNCTACAAATTAGCTTGAATTTTGTTTATTTCATCAAAAGAAACTTTGTGATATCCTTTTGAATCAATTACACACATTGATATGCCATCACCTGAAGCTGAGTCCCTTTTCATAGCTGCAGTTAATGCTCTTACTCCCAATTCTTTCCCTTCTTTTACAGACATATTTTCTTTAAATCTGTCTTCTAAAACACCGTATACAAAAGGAGAACCAGATCCAGTTGTTTGGAATTTATCTGGTATTGAACCTCCAGCAGCATCCAGTGAATAGACGTGACCACCTTCAGAGTCGATTCCTCCTAGTAATAATTGAACCCAGAACGGCATGTATCTTCGTCCGTTCATTATATTTGCCATCAAGGTAGAAGCAGCTTTTAGCGACATATTAGTNCCATTTTTAAGTTCATATAGTTTGACTTCAGCTGAAAGCCAACGTGCAAGCATTTGCGCATCTCCTACTAGTCCAGCAACTGTTAATCCCATGTTGTCGGATATTTTGAAAAGTTTTTGCGTTGTCTTGTGTCCGATGAGGTTTCCCATTGTAGCCCTCATTTCTGTAGCTAATACAATGCCGTCTTTACAAACTAGTCCTATGGTTGTTGTACCTTTTTTCAAATCTTTTTCTGACAAAAAACTCCTCCACGAGTAAAACTAATTATTCATCGGAACCAAGTATATTATATTAATGCTACCNTGAAAATCATAAACAATAGTTAAATATCGGTCACCAATCGACATCAGAGGTAAGTAGTGTTTAAAGCCAGAATTAAAGCAGATAGCCTGAAAGAATTCATCGGAACAGTGGGTTCATTAGTAGATGAAGCAAAGATAAATGTAAGTGAAGATGGGCTCCAAGTTAAAGCTGTTGATCCATCGCATGTTGCCATGATTGAAGCCAATCTAATGAAATCTGCATTTGACAGTTTTGAAGTTAGCGATATCCAAATGGGTTTAGATATTGATAAATTCAAAAGTGTACTTACCATGGCAGGAAAAGATGAAATGGTGATTTTGGAAAAAGATGATGAGCTTAATCGATTAGTAGTCAATATTGGTAANTTGACAAGAGCTATGCCACTCCTTGANACATCCGGTATGCCAGATCCTAAAGTCCCTTCGCTAGATTTACCTGCTGCCGTTAGTGTTGCATCCGGTGAAATAGGTCAAGGAATTAAAGCTTCTAAAGCAGTTTCCGATCACATAGCACTTTCAACCTCAAAAGATAGTTTTAGACTTGTTTGTGAGGGAGATAACCAGAACAGAGTTGATTTATCACTTGGTAAAGATCAGCTTGAAAAACTGAGTTCATCGGAGGATTGTACTTCACTCTTTTCACTAGAATATTTTTCATTGATGGTCAATTCTCTTCCTGCTGATCGAATATTACATATTATGCTTGGCTCCGATCTTCCAGTAAAAATTGATGCAGATTTGGCTGTGGATGATGTTACCGGTGCACAGGGTAACGTTAAGTTTCTCTTAGCTCCAAGAATAGATAGAGATTAGATGTCGGTAAAGCATTTTCTTCATATATCAGACTACAGTAAAGAGGAATTATGGGATATTTTAGATTTAGCTAAAATAGTAAAATCAAAGTTTCGCAAGAGAGAAGATAATAAAGTTTTCAACAATAAATCATTAGCTATGATTTTTGCTAAACCATCTGCACGAACTAGGGTATCCTTTGAGACTGGTTTTGAGTGGATGGGTGGTCACGCATTATTCCTCGGTCCTAATGACATTGGCATAGGTAAAAGAGAAGCAATTAAAGACATATCAAGAGTTTTGAGTAGGTACAATGATATCATAATGGCACGTTTATTTGAACATGAACACATAATAGAACTAGCTGAACACTCATCGGTTCCCATTGTAAATGGTTTGACTGACTATAATCATCCATGCCAGATAATGGCCGANATTTTTACCGTTTGGGAACATCTGAATGACATANATGGTGCAAAAATAGTTTACATGGGCGATGGAAATAATATAGTCCATTCATGGCTTCACTTATCTATGAGATTTNCCTTAGATTTTGTTTGCTGTTGTCCAGAAGATTATGAGCCAGATGCAGAGCTTGTTAATCAGGCAAAAGAATCCGGAGTTTCTAAAATAACAATTACTAATGATCCTGTATCAGCAGTGAGTGGAGCTGACGTAATTTACACAGATGTCTGGGCATCAATGGGGCAGAAAGAGGAGGCTGAAGAGCGGGAAAGAGCTTTCAAAAATTTTCAAGTTAATGAAAAATTAATGAGTTTAACNGGTAAAGATACTTTGTTTATGCATTGTCTTCCAGCTGAGCGTAATCGTGAAGTTACTGATGGAGTTATGGAATCAGATAACTCAATCGTTTTTGATCAAGCTGAAAACAGAATGCATGTTCAGAATGCAATAATGATTATGTTGAGTGAGAAATGGAAATAAAAAGAGTAGGTGTTGTCGGTGCGGGCCAAATGGGTGCAGGAATTGCCCAGGTTTGTGCATCAATAGGCAAAGCAGTTACTTTGTGTGACATAAAACAAGATTTCGTAGACAATGGAATAGCNTCAATAAGAAAGAANCTCCAGAGAAATGTCTCCAAGGATCGTATAAGTCAAAATCAGATGGACGATACTCTAGNCAATGTAAGTACGAGTTTAGATAACGAAGCTCTAAGTAATTGCGANATTGTAATCGAGGCAATCATTGAGGATGTAGATATCAAGAAGAGTCTTTTTTCAAATTTAGGTGAAATATGCGAAAAAAGAACAATTTTAGCATCAAATACTTCGAGTATTCCAATTGGGATTTTAGCTGAGGCCAGTGGCAGGCCTGATAAAGTAGTTGGAATGCATTTCATGAATCCAGTACCTGTCATGAAACTTGTAGAAGTTATCAGGGCAAAGACTACAAGTGATGATACCTTTGATGCTACATTTAAATTAGCAGAGGAATTGCAAAAGGTACCTGTTCTGGTAAATGATTTCCCTGGTTTTGTAAGTAATCGAATACTTTTACCAATGCTTAACGAGGCTATGTTTTGTGTAATGGAAGGTGTAGCGGAACCTGAAGCAATCGATACTGTAATGAGGTTGGGAATGAGCCATCCAATGGGTCCTTTAACCTTAGCTGATTTCATTGGACTTGATACTTGTTTAGCGATAATGAGAGTATTACACAAAGACATGAACGATGATAAATATCGACCATGTCCTCTTCTTGAAGAAATGGTCAATCAAGGTAAGTTTGGTAGAAAATCCGGGGAAGGATTTTACAAATACTAATACTTTAAGTATGAGTGTTTTTTAGTTAACTATGTCTGAAAAGAAAAAAGATTCAATTGAATCGCTGGGTTTAGATGAAGCTTTAGCGGATTTGAAGTTTTTAGCCCAGAAAGTTTCAGATATGTCAAAAGATTTGGCTAAGAAAGCCGTTGACAATGCAGAAGGAGTTACAGATAGAGTGGGAGACTTGGTTGATTCAACTGGAGATGCTCTAATTACTGCAGGGGAAACAATCAAACAGACAAAAAAAATGTTTGATAAAGAATAATTATTTCCACTTGATATTGCAACCCATAGAAGGTTTTTGCTCGAAGTCTATTGTTTTACCATTTAGTACAGCTTCAATAGCCATTTTTAATTCTTCACGTTCTACTTGTTCAGGATTCTGCCAATTATCGTCTATTCTTCCTCTGTATTCGAGGTTTCTATCACTATTATAAAGAAAAATGTCGGGAGTACAAACTGCACGATATGCTTTTGCAACTTCCTGAGTTTCATCAAACAGATATGGAAATGGATATTCTTTTTCAGTATGTCTCTCAGCCATTTTTTTAGGCGAATCTTCTGGGTAGTTCTCTGAATCGTTAGAACTAATTAGTACAAAGTCTACTTCATTCTTGTATTCTTTACCTAATTTTATTAGTCGATCTTCTACTGCTTTTGCATACGGGCAATGGTTGCAAGTGAAAACGATTATGAGTAATTCAGAATCAAAGTCTTCTATAGANACATTTTTTCCTAATGTATCAGGTAGGTTGAAGTAGGGAGCTACTGAGCCTAGTTTTACCATAGTGGATTCAGTTAATGCCATGTACTACTATTTGCAAGCGGTATTAAGAGTATTTCTTTTAAACTGCCTTAAATAACGTTAAATATGAATGCCTCAGAAGATATTTTTAGAGCGTATGATATTCGTGGAGTATATGGTGAAGAATTAGATGCCGAAATTGGCGAAAGAGTAGGATTAGCTTTCGGAAATTATCTTATGAAAACTCATCGCTCAGGTAAAATATCTATTGGTTGTGATGCTAGAGTTAGTTCACCAGAACTTCAAATGGCAGTATCAAGAGGAGTGTCTAAAGCAGGTTTTGGTGTTGATGTTATTGGAATGGTCCCTATACCTGTAGCCAATTATTTTACTTGGAAATCAAACCTAAATTCAGAGAATTACATTGCTGGAGTTTACATAACTGCAAGTCATAATCCAGCAGAATATAATGGTATAAGGTTTCGGCACCCTGATGGGACAGGTTTTACCGAGGGTAATCTTGAGATTAAGAAAATATTTTTTGAGGATGAGTTGGTGGAATCTGAGGCTGGTATTATTGAGGAGCTTNCAACAGAGCTTGTCTTAGAAGATTACATGAACTTCGTTTCTAAGAAAGTAGGTAGTCTAAAAGGTATTAAAGTTGCACTAGATCCTGGAAATGGAGTGGGATGTGTTGTAATTGATAGAATATTTAAGAAATTAGGTGCTGATACATTTTGTATAAACGATGTGCCTGACGGTACGTTTCCTAATAGGCCATCAGAGCCCGCTCCGAAAAATCTGGGAGATTTAATGCAGGCAATGAGTGGTAAAGATTTTGATTTTGCCGTAGCTTTTGACGGAGATGCGGATAGGTGCGTTTTCATAGATGAAGACGTAAATCCAGTTTCAGCTGAAAAAATTGGAATCATAGTTTCAAAGAGTTTGATTACACCAGAATCAAACAAAGTTTTGGCAGGTGTTCCCTGCTCTATGATTCTGGAAAAAGAAATACCAAAAATAGGTGGTGAATTGATTTGGATTAGGGTAGGTGATGTTTTTGTTTGTGAGGAGCTGAAGAAGCATAATGCGGCTATTGCAATGGAAATCTCAGCTCATTTTTTTGCACCAGGATTAACNGAATTTATTTTCGANGANCCTATAATTTTTAGTCTAAAACTGGCTGAGTTTATACTAAATACTGGTAAGAGTCTGGGAGGGTATTCTAATGCTATTCCTTCTTACCCCTATGAAGAATTGAAGTTCAAGTGTCCTGATTCTNTAAAATTTGATGTAAATGACGACCTTGAAAAAACATTTACTGAAAAGGGATACAAGGTTGAGACAATTGATGGCGTTAAGATATGGCTAGATGGTGGCTGGGTTCTCTTGAGGCCATCCAATACTCANCCAGTCATACGCATGTTTGTTGAGGCTACAGATCAAAATAAGTTAGANGAGATTAAAAACGAATTTAAGNACTATTTTGACAAGTCTGTAGAAAAATTCCTTGATTGATGAAATTGTACTTCCAAGTACAATTACAATATTGTTNATTGTAGCAATAAGTTTCTCTTTGGCATTTTATGCCAATATNTCAAAAGTTTTGGATAAAGGCGGCTCNGTTCTGGCCTTTTTAATTTGNTTTATTTCGGNAGTTTTTGGACANTGGAGTTGGCTATTGATTTTACTTTTATTTGTTGGTAGTTCATTTTTAGCAACTAGNTTTGCTATTGTTTACAAGAAAGCTCTGGGTGTTGAAGAGAGTGAAGANGGGACTAGAGGTGGCTCCAANGTAATTTCAAATGGAATATTGCCTCCAATTATTGCTTTAGCTTACAGTTTAGGATTTCTTACNCCTGAACAGGCGTTNGTAGCTTTTACTACNTCNATGGCGGCAGCAAGTGCAGATACAATGGCTAGTGAGATTGGAGTATTATCTCCTTCACCAGTCCTAATTACCAATCCAAGGAAGATAGTTGAGCCTGGTGTTGATGGTGGTATATCTTTTGAAGGTCTAACAGCTTCTTTTTTNTCTTCAGTCTCNATTTCTATGCTTGCTTATGCTGGTTTTTTAGTCTTAATTGAAGAAAGNCACGCATTTTCAGCCTCAATAGAGATAAATCACCTTTTTATTTCGGTATTTTTCGGTTTTTTTGGTAGCGTATGNGATTCTTTTTTGGGTGCTACGTTGCAAAGTAGAGATATTTTATCTAATAATGGAGTGAATTTAGCTTCAATCTCGATTTCAGTACTNNTNTCCTTANTATTTCTNGACCTTTTTTGAGATTNTAGCTTAATTTTTATATATTGCTTTCTTCGCTNNAGTAAGGATAGAATATGTTACCAGGAAACTCACCAGTAGTAATTTTAAAAGAAGGAACGCAAAGAGATAGCGGCAAGAAGGCCACACAGAATAATATAGCAGCTGCAAAAGCTATTGCAGAAGCAGTTAGGTCTACTTTGGGGCCAAAGGGAATGGATAAAATGCTCGTTGACTCTATGGGAGATGTAATCATAACTAATGATGGAGTTACTATTCTAAAAGAAGTAGAAGTTCAACATCCTGCTGCTAAGATGATTGTTGAGATTGCTAAAACTCAGGATTCTGAATGTGGAGATGGTACTACAACTGCTGTAATTCTAGCTGGAGAGCTTTTGAAGAACGCAGAAGAACTAATGGACAAAGGAGTCCATCCAACTGCAATTTCTAATGGTTATCGAAGAGCCTCTAATGAGTCCTTAGAACTTCTTGATAAGATATCTAGAAAAGTGGATAGAAACGATACTAAAACTTTGAAATCTATAGCAATTACATCTATGACTGGTAAATCTTCGGAGGCCAACGCAGATTTTTTAGCAGATTTGACTGTTAATTCGATTAAGGCAGTGGCTGAAAAAATTGATAAACGTGTAGAGGTGGATAGATCTAATATTAAAATTCAGAAGAAAAACGGTGGTTCAATTGCAGATACAGAGCAAGTCTCAGGTATTATCATGGACAAGGAACCAGTTCACACAGATATGCCTAGAAATGTTAACAAAGCTAAAGTGGCATTAATTGATGCACCTCTTGAAATCAAGAAAACGGAAATTGAATCAAAAATTCAAATTAATGATCCGTCACAAATTCAGGCCTTTCTAGACCAAGAAGAGTCTTCAATAAAAAAAATGGTAGATACTATTGTTAAATCAGGCGCTAATGTTTTGATTTGTCAAAAAGGCATTGACGATTTGGCTCAGCATTTTTTAGCAAAGAATAATATTATGGCTATTAGAAGAGCTAAGAAATCTGATATTGATGCATTGTCTAAAGCTACTGGTGGTCGAGTTATCTCTAACATTGATTCCATGACCAAGAAAGATCTTGGGTTTGCAGGCCTTGTCGAAGTTAGGAAAATAGGAGATGATGACATGACTTTTGTTACAGAGTGTAAAAACCCTAAAGCCGTTAGTATTTTGGTTCGTGCAGGTAGTGAACACGTGGCTGATGAAATAGAGCGTAATCTGGATGATGCAATTGGCGTTGTATCCTTGGTTTTTAAAGATGGTAAAATAGTCACTGGAGGAGGTGCAGCTGAAATAGAATTAGCCTTGAAGTTACGTAAATTTGCACCACGAGTAGGTGGAAGAGAACAAATGGCTATCGAGGCTTTTGCTAACGCAATCGAGGTAGTCCCAAGTACTTTGGCCGAAAACGCAGGACTTGATGTAATTGATACTCTTATGGGATTAAGAAAATCTCACACTAAAAAGGGACGCAATCAGCATGCCGGTCTTGACGCCTTTACAGGAAAAGTGGTCAATATGCAGTCTAGAAATGTCGTGGAGCCGTTGAGAGTTAAGACTCAGGCAGTTAGTAGCGCTACAGATGTGGCAACTATGATACTACGTATTGACGACGTCATTGCTTCTAAACAGCCAGAAGGTCCTGAACCTGACGGTAGCGATGGCATGAGTCCTATGGGCCCAGGCATGATGTAATCCTAATTTCTAGAAGGTTCTGGAGCGTCTGGGTTAACATCTAGTTTACTTAGAGCTGTTTTAGCCACATCCTTACTAATTTTGTTTTCTTTAAGTAAGGAGCTTATTGCAGCAGCAGCTATGTACTGATCGTTTATTTCAAAGAACTTACGAAGATTNTCTCTTGTATCNCTTCTACCGAAACCATCAGTTCCTAGTGTAGTNTATCTACCAGGTATCCAGCTTCTAATCATATCNGGTACNGCTTTCATATGGTCAGTGGCTGCTACAGTAGTCATTTCTTTGTCAGCCATAATTTTTGAAATGTAAGGAATTTTAGCTTTTTTAAGTGGATTTAATGCATTCCATCTTTCACANTCAATNGCATCCCTACGTAGNCCTCCAAAGCTAGTAGCACTCCATACTTCACACTTAATTCCCATNTCGTTCAGTATATTTTCGGCCTTCAAAACTTGCTGCATGATTGGCCCACTNCCTATTAATCTNACTTGGGCTTTCTTAGATGATTTAAACTTATAAATTCCNTTGAGAACACCTTCTTCGCAGTTTTTGGGAAGAGCAGGCATNGGATAGTTTTCNTTATATAANGTNAGATAGTAAAATATNTCTTCATTNTNTTCATACATCCTTCTTAGTCCTTCTTTTACNATTATACCAATNTCGTAAGCAAAAGCNGCGTCATATGANAAGCAATTTGGGACTGTGCTAGATGTCAGAAGACTATGCCCATCTTGATGTTGGAGCCCTTCTCCNTTTAGTGTAGTTCTNCCAGCNGTTGCNCCAAGNAAAAACCCTTTTGTCCTNGAATCTGCAGCACACCATATTTGATCACCTACCCTTTGNAAACCNAACATTGAGTAATANATGTAGAATGGGATTGTAGGTTTACCTACGGTCGAATATGCCATNCCTGCNGCAGTAAAGCTACTCATNGCTCCAGCTTCAGATATTCCCTCTTCTANTATTTGACCACTTTCNGATTCTTTATAGCTTAACANTANTTGGGAATCNACNGGNGTGTAAATTTGTCCNTGGGCATTNTATATTTTAAATTCAGTAAACAAAGCCTCCATTCCAAATGTNCGAGCTTCGTCTGGAACTATTGGNACAATTAAATTACCAATTTTTTNATCTTTCATNAAATTTCTTAGTAATCTAACGAAAGCCATNGTGGTTGATACTTCTTGCTCCTTAGGAGTTCCTTTGTCGAATTCACTAAATGCATCANTTTNAGGCATNTGNAATCCNCTGTAGGTACTTTTTCTAGTAGGTAAAAAACCACCCAATTGTTGNCTTCTTTCNTTCANATATTTTATTTCTTCACTATCGGAAGGTGGTTTGTAGTATGGCATATCATCTAGTTCCGAGTCTGTGAAAGGAATTTCTAGCAAATCTCTAAAGTATGCCCAATCGGATTTCTCTAAAGATTTTTTTTGATGTGTCATATTCCTAGCTTCAAAACCTTTGCCAAGAGCCCATCCCTTTACAGTCTTAGCTAGAATTACGGAGGGTTGTCCTTTATGATTAGTTGCTTCGTTGTAAGCCGAGAATAATTTAATGGAATCGTGACCACCTCGTCTCAATTTCGTAAGTGCTTTATCATCCAAATGCTCAACCAGTTGGTTCAATTCCTTTTCTGGTCCAAAGAAATTTTCACGTATGTAGCTTCCTGCAGATGCTGCTAAGTTTTGGAAATCTCCGTCCACCGTATTTTCCATTTTTCTTAGCAAATAACCCATGTCATCTTTTTGCAAGAGTTCATCCCAATCTCGTCCCCACAAAACCTTTAGAACGTTCCATCCGGAGCCTCTAAAAATTGCTTCTAATTCTTGAACAATTTTTCCGTTTCCTCTGACAGGCCCATCTAATCTCTGCAAATTACAGTTAATAACGAAAGTTAAATTGTCTAATTTCTCTCTATGTGCCAAATGTAGTGCATGTAAAGTTTCAGGTTCATCACACTCTCCATCACCCAAGAAAGCCCAAACACGACTATTCGTAGTGTCTGCTATTCCTCTTTCTTTCAAATATCTTAGGAATCGGGCATGGTAAATTGCNTTTGTCGGTCCCAGTCCCATTGACACTGTAGGAAATTCCCAAAAATCTGGCATAAGTCTTGGGTGTGGGTAACTTGACAATCCATCTGTAAAGGCTTCTCTTCTAAAGTGATCTAATTGATTGCTTGTTAATCTTCCTTCTAAAAAGGCTCGAGAGTAAATTCCAGGAGAAGAATGTCCTTGATAATAAATGAAATCTCCAAAACCTTTTTCTTTTCCCTTGAAAAAATGGTTAAAACCAACTTCATAAAGACTTGCAGCAGATGCATATGTTGAAATATGTCCGCCTAGGCCNGCAAAATTTTTATTTGCTTTGGAAACCATCATTGCGGCATTCCATCTTATGATGCGTCGTATTTTCTTTTCAATAGTTTCATCACCAGGATATTCAGGTTCAGCTTCAGGTGGAATAGTATTGANATAGGGACTTGTAGTTAATAGAGGTATTGAGATGTTTCTTGTTCTAGCTTCTCTAATTAAAGTCTGTAATAAATATCTAGCCCTTTCCTCTCCTTTAAGATCAATGATTGCAGCAATAGATTCAATCCATTCTTCAGTTTCTTGTGGATCCCTATCTGGCAGTTGCTGACGATATCCTTTTCCCATTTTTAATTTTCCTCCAATGAGTTCGTATTGATGTGTTTATTTAACTCTTTTTTATTGCTTCGTTTTAAATCACTTATGTAAGAAATNAGTAATGGGAAGTATACTGAAGCTTCTCCCCAAATCATCACTTCATCCATATCTTCGTNGTTTTTACCCCATGATATGGCTTCTTTGAGCGTTGAGCCTGATAATCCCCCATCTCTTGGGTCTGCAGTGCTTATTTGGATTCCAAATCGGTGTTTTTTAACTTTGTAACCTAGCATTTCAGCCATGACTACAGAATCCTGAGAGTAATTTTTAGGCACNCCACCTCCAACAATAACTATTCCAGAGTCGCCGCAGAGGTCTTTCATCTTTGCAATTTCTCTTAGGTCCTTTATCGAGTCAATACTTATTCCATTCTTCTCCTCAGATTGATTCATTGCTAATCCAATCCCAATTGAGCAATCATTTATTGCAGGAATAAAAATNGGTACATTCATTTCGTAAGCTGCAAGTATAACGCTATCATTCGCATCTTTCACGTTTGATAGCCATTTTCCGCAATACTCCATAAATTCACGACTCGAATAATTCCCGCTATGCATTTGTTTTGCAATTTTTTTATANGTTTCATCAACATGTTGAAGTTCTATTTCATCTAACAAGTGATCATATATTCTATCAATTAATAAATTCTGTAGTGTCTTGTCTTCAATTTCTTCCGTTTGCACGTAGTGATTATATCCCAGTGCTTCTAGCATGTCCTGTTCAAACAAGGCACCCGTACAAACTAAGCAATCAACTAAATTTTTGCGTACAGAATCAATTACTAATTCTCGAAGTCCAGCACTAAATATACTTCCAGCGAGTGACCAAATAATAGTGGTTCCTCTGTTTAGTTCTTTTTTGTAAAGCTTTGCCCCNTCNCCTATNTTCCTTGCTTGAAAGCTGCTTTTACTGTAAGCTTCTATGAGTTCATTTGTATTTTTCAAGTCTTTAAATTTAATGTGTTCAACTTTATGTTTTAGTACTTTTTTACGTTCCAACATTTGTTTTTTGGTGAAACTATAATCTGGTTTTTCTGGGAAACTAAAATCAGTCATTACTCGGTCTCCGTCATTACAAGTTTATTTTTTTCTCTTATCCGCAGAGCATTAATTTTTTCTTTCTTGAGTCTTAATAAAAGTTCCTTGTCATTAGTTGCTATTAGTTTCCCTTCTCTTGCAGATTTTATCAGCAAGTCATCAACATACCCTNTTCCTATATCAACTTTTTCCATATTAGAAGTAAATGATAGTGCAGCTTTACTTTTTTTAGTATCTAATTTTTTAAGTTCATCGATTACACATGTAGGAATTTTGATATCAAAATTCGGTGCTGCAGAAGCAATAGCCTCCCTGAAATCTATTCCTCCACTAAACGTCCATAGAATAATATTTGTGTCTGGTAATACTTCCTTCATTCTTCAATAATGCCGTATCCAATAAGATGCCATTTACCATCAACTCTTCTACTAAGAGCTATTCTTTGACCGATTGGTGCGCATACCGGTATTGTCAATTTCATATCNACAATATCTTCCCTGACTGTTATTGGAACTCCGACTGTAGTTCTTGTTCCAACTGTAATCATCAGTGGTTCTTTTGTTTTTAATTCATCCATATCTTTAACGTTCTTAGTTCCAACGACTCTCTTTAGCAACGTTGTTTTNACATTAAATCTTTCCCAAACTGGAGGTAAAGTTTCCGGTTTTCCAATTACATTACCCAGTAAAGAGTCTGATTTTGTGATTGAAGGGTCAAGGCCAGTTCCTATCGCAACTAGACCACCAGGTTGTATTTCTTTTCTTGATATTCCACTGTGGAGTGTAGTCACTTTGGTTTTGATCGGTTCAAGACCTTTTTTGGTAGCTCTTCCAGGTCTTATTTCGATAGAATCTCCGATTTTAATTTTTCCTTTNTTAACAGTTCCTCCTAGAATTCCCCCTTTAATATTTTTAGGTATTGTCCCGGGCTTGTTTATGTCAAAAGATCTAGCAATATCCATTTGGAAGTCGTCTTTTGTATTTTTTTCAGGCGTTGGAAATAAGTTTTCAATAACTTCGATTAATAAATCAATATTTTTGTTATGGTGTGCAGATACTGGAACAATGGGCGCATCTTCAAGTAGTGAACCCTTAAGAAATTCTTTTATCTCTTTGTATGATTCGAGGGCTCTTTCCTTTGAGCAGATATCAATTTTACTTTGGACTACTATAAATTTTTCGAACCCCATTATTTCAAGTGCAGATAAGTGTTCGCGAGTTTGAGGTTGAGGGCATTTTTCATTTGCAGCAATGATCAAAATTGCGGCATCCATAATTGCTGCACCACTAAGCATTACAGCCATTAATGTTTCGTGACCAGGTGCATCTACAAAGCTTACAGTTCTTAGACGNTCATGTTTTGCCCCGTCAAAATTTTTTAAGTTAGGTTCNGAAGTAAACGTAGTATTTTTTTTATCNATTACTTTATAGAATTCAGCATCAGCATATCCTAATTTTATTGATATTCCTCGCTTTAATTCTTCGCTGTGTTGGTCAGTCCATTTTCCAGTTAATGCCTGTGTAAGGGTTGTCTTTCCGTGATCTACATGCCCAACCATTCCGATATTTATCTCGGCTTGGGGGGCGTTGCTCAAGTTTAAGCCTCCTCTGGCTGTAACAACTCCTCTATGGATTTAGGACCATATTCAATAACCTTAAGATTTATCTGCGAAACTTCACTATTCAAATTCCTTCCACGTATTAGCTTTCTACGCCTTTGTCCGTCTCTTACCGGATGGAATCCGACTGATTCGGTCAATAGAAGTTTTCTTCTTTGGTTTCCGTCTATATCGCCTCTGAGAGGAACACCAGAGTTGTCTGANCCTCCAGTTATTTTTAGACGATATCCTGGTAAGTCTAAGAAAATTCCATCAATTTCTTCGCCTACAGATTTTCCTACNAATGCATTAGACTTGTCTTCAGCCAATACTTTTTGATAAGCTTTCTTTTCTTTTGGGTCTGCTATAACGGTTTTGAATTCTGCCATTTAAATCCTCAGTTGAATTGACGCACAAATGCTAATATTTAAAGAATCGTCTCGAAGCAACATTAATATACTGATTTAANAGTGTNATNCAATGAGTTTGCTTGTTATTGCAATCGACAGGGACAATGATTTGGGTAGAAAAACCGGTATTCGTAGTCCCGTTATTGGTCGTGAAGCGAATATAAGAGCCTCTTTAGAATTAGGTCTTTCTGACCCTGAAGAAAGTGACACTAACACTATGCTTGCAGCNATTAAAACATATGATCAACTTTTAGAAAAGGGTAAAAAAGTTGAAGTTGTTACCATTTGCGGAGATGTAAGAGTAGGTACAAAATCCGATATGAAAATAGCTAATACACTAGATCAAGTAATCTCNAAAACAGGGGCAACGAGAGCAATACTTGTCAGNGACGGAGCTGAAGATAGAGAGCTAGAACCAATTATTCGGTCAAGACTTAGAATTGATTCAACGCGAATGGTTGTTGTTCAACAATCCAGACCAATCGAAGATACTCTCTACACCATTGTTCACAAGATNGAAGATCCTAAAATTCAACGTCAATTTATACTTCCAATGGCCCTTATTGCTTTGGCTTGGGGATTGGCAAGCCTTTTGGGTTCTTCAGAAATAGCTTCAGGTGCTATATGGGTGATTTTAGGAGGATATTTACTTGTAAAAGTTGCCGGATGGGAAGAAGCTATCAAGAAGTTCTACACAGATTTATTAACTGTTACAAGCGAAAGGGTTCCTCTTTATTCGTATGCTTGGCTAATTGCAGCTTTAATGATGATTGTAGGTCTTACACAAGGTCTTGACCAAATGCAGGAAGCTGCCAATTCAGGAGGAGGAATTTTAGGAATGGTACTTGCCTTTCTGTCCTTAGACGGCATTTTGCTATTATCTTTATTTGCTCTTGTAATTATTGAAGTGGCTAGAACTACGGACACTTATCTCAGAGATGGTGTTTTCAATATTAACATCGTCAGATTTATATTTACAGTAGCAAGTATGGGACTTATATTTGCAGGTATCATAGAAATTGTAGATGATATCTTTGTTAAAGACAATTTTAACTCTGAAAATGTAACTTATATTTTGAGCGGTCTCATATTGCAATTTGTTGGCTTATTAGTTCATGATAGTATTCGTGGCAGAGTTGACGAGTCTTCTTCACCCGTTGAAGAATAATCATGAATAATTATGAAATTTTACGCATAGGTCACAGACCTGAAAGAGATAAGAGGATTACTACCCATGTAGCATTGACAGCTAGAGCATTTGGGGCTTCTAAAATTTTTCTGTCAAATCCTGATAGTAGGGTTATAAATTCAGTTGAAGATGTAGTAAATAAATTTGGTGGTAATTTCAAAATAATACCAACAGAAAATCCGAAGAAAGTAGTAAAATCTTCTAGTTCCTTAATCGTGCATTTGACTATGTTTGGCTTACCTTTGGATGATATATTAGATGACATAAAATCTAGCGAACAGGATATACTTTTCATTGTGGGAGCTGAAAAGGTTCCTCCCTGGGTGTTTGAGTCTGCAGACTACAATGTGGCGGTCGGAAATCAGCCACACTCTGAAGTCGCAGCTCTTGCTGTTGCTTTGAATAGTATTTCCCCAATTTCCTATAATACAAAATTTGATGGTAAAATATCAGTTGTTCCCTCAGCAACTCACAGAGTTATGCACGAAGAGGATTAATCTTTATTCTCGGCATTTTTTATCATGGTAATATCAATAAATGACATTCTAATTTTACCTTTTCGATCTTTGCGAGGAACTTCTTCAGTTCCTATTTCAACATTTTTAACTTCTACTTGAATTTCTTTTTTAAATCGGTTCTTAAATTGTTCAGCTACGTTTACAGCATTTGAAATAGATTTTCCTCTTGCTTTTAGATGTACCTCATCTATTTCCTCTCTGCTGAAGTATGACATCATGTCGGGAAAATACAAGAACGGGTCCTCTAAACCTATAAAAATACTTCCAGATTTTCCATCAAGCTTTTTATTAATTCTGAATCGTCTTTTAGGCTTGTAAGTCTTCTTGTTAGCTTTTGATTTGTCCTTATTTGTCTTAGCACTTTTTTCAGACATAGAAATAATATTTGGAGTATCTATTTATTGCTAATCAAAACTTTCATTTGTCCATTTTGCATCTATCTTCCGGTAGAAAAATAGACTTAATAATGACAATATTCCACATATCAACGATAGTGCAACGAGAATTGTAGATGGTCTGTGGTTAATTGCTAAACTTAAGATTGTCATTGCTATCATAGGAGGTACTGAAATAAAGAAAAACTTTATGAATACAAAAGCGTCAAAAAGTGCTGAATTAGTCTTTAAGCCGGTAGACATTGCGGTATAATTGACTATGTAAATTCCTACAGTTATCATAACAATAATTCCTATTGGAAGCAAATCTAACTCATTGCTCATGTATGATATTAATGCCATAAATATTAGAGGTATCCACCATGTTATTGTCCCAAACAACAGCAGCCTGGCTCTGATAATGTCAGATACCTGAACCGGTAGAGTAGAGTAAAAATGAGGTGTATCAATAGAATTTAGCCAAGAGTAGAGCATAGTTCCAAAAAAGCCTATCATAACTCCATAAAATATAGTGTTAAAATCTATTTGGATTGGTAGCCCCTTATCCAAAAACCAATTCATGAAGGTTAAAAAGCCTAGAGGGAATAAAAATGAAAAAAACATCTTAGTTCCTGTTTTACTCCTTTCCAGATCAATTCTTTCTTTTGCGAGGATTCCAGGAATTCCTATTTTTTCAGCCCAAGTGTATTTTTCACTATATTCTTTAAAACGATTCTTATATCCTATTATGCTAATACTACTCACGTTGTTGTGTTCGCTAATGTTTAACGTTGCAATGAGTGACAAAAGAATAGGAACAATTATCCCTAATGCTAATTGCTTCATCTCTTTATTGAGGTACCAATCTAGCGTTCCTGTTATTTCTTCTCCTCTGAATAATATTGCGTAAATTGTTATGAAAACGGTTGAATAAATAATGGCATGCGAGATAGATTTCCTATAAAAGCTAGATATGTAATATGCAAAAGATATTCCTGTACAAAATGAAACATAAAGTGTCATACTAAAAATGGATAAGCTTGTTATGTTAATATTTGTAAAGTAAGTTCCAATTAGAGCACCTATCAGAGCAGGTAACATTGTAAAAAAAGAATAAAATATTATTTCCTTACAAAAATATAAAAATGTTATTTTCCTTTGCGTTATTGGGTGTGTTGTGGAAAGTCCAATGATTAATCCAAAATACCCAAATATTCTTTCAAGAAATTCATTTCCGAAAAAAGCCAGTGACCCTGCAAAGAGGCCGTAAAAGATAGCTGAAACATGCAAAATTTGCAAGTAATCTACATATCCCATATCTTCAATCATTACGTCTGAAAATAGTGTAGCTAAAAGGCCAGATATTAGTACTAGCACTGGAAATGAATAGAATCCCTTCCCGCTGGCAAAACTCGTGTTTAGGCGAATTTCTTCTTGAAGCATTCTGAATAAAATTAATTTATTCATACAACAATCTCATGGAACAGCTTTTCGAGAGTCAGGTTTTGCTTTCTTAAATCTTTAAGTGTAATTAGTGATTGAATTTTTCCTTGGTGAATAATAGCTGCTCGATCGCATAATCGTTCAGCATTTTCGAGTAAGTGGGTATTAATGAAGACAGTTCCCCCTTTTTCTACATACTCTTTCAACCATTCTCTAACTTTTGATTGTACTAAAGGGTCTAAATTTATAAAAGGTTCATCTANNAACATGAGTTTAGTATTTGANATAAAAGCCGAAGCTANCATTACTTTTTGCTTTTGTCCTCTNGATAAATTACGGCAAACTCTTCCTTCCATCTNATCTAGTTCAAAAAAATTTAACCAATAATCTATGTCTTTATCATTAATTTGGCGAATGTTTACTACTAACTCTAAAACTTCTCGAGGGGTTAGAAAGCTAGGGGGAGATTCTTGCTCAGGGACTATTGCGATTTTAGGTTTAATAGTTTCAAAATTAGTAAATGTGTCTAAACTAAATACTTTAGCTTTACCGTTCGATGNTTTTAGCTGACAAGTCAGAATTTTGAGNAGAGTTGTTTTACCNGCTCCATTTGGCCCTAAAAGTCCAAAAAATTCGCCTTCTTTTACCTCTAAGTCAATATTGCTTAGAGCCTCCACTTCATCATAGTTCTTTGATAGCTNTTTGCATTCGATTACAGACATTTTAGGAAAACATTTTCTTAATTGTTCTAGAGACTATACTCTCATCCTCAGAGTCCACTTCAGGCTCATCTTTATCTTTTCCAAAAATTTGTTTTCTCAAAAAGTACATATTTTCATCATAATTAATTACATCTTTTCCTAATAGTCTGACAGGTAGCGGTAACATTTCCCAAGTTCGATCTATCATATTTTTATACTTAATATCATCATTAATAAAAGANAATCCCTTAGCTGCAATTCCGCTTAATGCAGTAATCACAACTTTAGTAGCTAAACCTACAACAACAGAGTCAACATTATTTTCTGCCATTTTCTTTGCAGTGGTAGCAGACTCATTAATGCTTTTTTTTATTTCTTCTATCATAACTNACNATCTTATCAATGTTAATTAAATCTGCCCTGATTTGTAGNTTTCTAATTGTAATTCCATAAAGTTNTGTGTTAGTTCNGATGAAAGTGAAGCAATAACCCTCAAGTACGCCCCTCTCGTCAGAGAAATTANAGCGGGGGTCGCATAGCCAGGCCAATTGCGCTGGGTTTAGGTCCCAGTCCTTAGTGGTACGTGGGTTCAAATCCCTCCCCCCGCACCATTGCGTTTGTGCGGAAACTTTAACTAAATCNAACTTATTTCTTGATTATGATTGGCGGCATTGAACTTGGCGGTACGAAATGTATTGTTGCTGTAGGCCATACTCCAACAGACATTGTATCAAAGCAAACAATACCTACAAGTGATCCTGTATCTACATTTTCTCAGATAAGAACATTTTTTGATAAATATAATNTAGATTCAATGGGGGTTGGTTGTTTTGGACCAATAGTTCTAGATTCGAATTCCGAAGATTATGGACTTATAATATCAGATAGTAAGGTAGGCTGGAAAGGAGTCAATATTTTTCATGAGTTGTCATCGGTTAGCGATAATGTTAGAATGGATACAGATGTTAATGCAGCAGCATTAGGTGAATACAAATACGGTGCAGGGCAACATTCACGTACTTTTGTTTATATTACAATTGGTACTGGGATTGGTGTTGGCGTATTGTACAATGGTAAACCCTATGTCGGAAATTTCCATTTGGAAGCAGGACATATTTTTATTCCAAATGAAGAAAATATAGAGGGTATATGCAGGGTGCATGGCAATTGTTGGGAAGGTTTGGCAAGTGGGCCAGCCCTTATTCATAGGTGGGGTGCAAATGTAAGAGATTTTCCTCCAGATCACGAAGTATGGGTTGAAGAGGCGAGATTATTAGCATTTGGAATAATCAATATTCTGTCAAATCATTCTCCAGACAAGATTGTACTAGGTGGTGGTGTTATGAATCAATCACATTTGTATAAGATGATTAGAAGTGATGTAGATAAATTATGGAATAGCTATACTCCATTGGGTTCTCTCTCTGAATTAGTAGTAGAGCCTACATTAGGTAAAGAATCTGGTATTATAGGTTCTCTTTCTTTGGTATGAAATGGTGGTCCCGCCCAGATTTGAACTGGAGTCTATACCACCCCAAGGTACAAGGATGCCAAGCTACCCCACGGGACCTTGGTTACAAGTTCTAAGGTATGGTAAAAAACTAATCGTAAGGGAGTAATTCGTCGATTAAATCTAGGTGAGATACGTAAATTTTACGGCAGCAGTATCTTTTGATCCCTAAGTCGTCCATTACTTTGGCAGGATCTTCACCGTTTTCTTTCCTTTCGACAAACTCTTCGTATGCTCCACCTACTATTTTATTGCAACTGAAACATCTGACTGGTACTAACATTGTTTGATCACCTGTAAGACTTCTGCCTCTTTTTCCTTGCTCCCCGTCCTAGAGGGTGTTTCGGTTCCTTACGTCTTGTATCGTTTACCAAAAGGGCGCGATCATAACTTTGGAATAACTTTTGTAAATCTTCATCACCAAACCACTCTACAATTCCTCTTGCTATAGCAGTCCTTGTAGCCTCGGCTTGTCCCATAACTCCTCCGCCAGCTACATTAACATTAATGTCTACGCGGTTTTTTTGTTTTCCAGCCAATTCAAGAGGTTCTTGAATTTTTAGCCTTGCTAATTCAGGTTGGTAAAATTCTACTGGCTTGTTATTTATTCTAACTCGTCCTTTACCTGATTTGAAAGTAGCTCTTGCAATAGCTGTTTTCCTTTTGCCACTAGTGTGAATGACTTTTGCCATTTTAGAATTTAGCTCCTAATATTTTAGACACATCACCAAGTGACACGTATTTAGTATTATCATTCATTTGCGCTTTTTCAATAGTTTCAANNTTAGCGTCTCCAATAGAGGCAGGNTTNCCTATATCAACTCGNAATTTTTTGAATGCTTCTCTTCCGCGNGGNTTTTGGTAAGGNATCATTCCNCTTACAGCTCTCTTTAACATCATGTGAGGCATACGTGGATAGTATGGGCCTTTTCTTGGGTGGTTTAATTGTCTTTTTTCGACNTATTCTCCAATAACGCTATCTCTATTACCTGAAATTACAGCCTCTTCTGCGTTAATGATATGAATTTCATCTCCATTAAGCAAACTTTTGGCNGCATGACTAGCCAATCTTCCCATAATGCAACCACTAGCGTCAATTATTTTCATTATCCAATCACCACAACATCTTTTCCACTAGGGTTCTTTTTAATGAATTCGTTGTAAATCATACATTTTCCTCCGGCACCTTCAATCTTTTCAATAGCTGATTTGGTAAAACTGTAAGCAGAAACAGTTACTTTTTTGCTTAATGTTCCACTCCCCATTAACTTTCCAGGAATAACTACTTTGCCATTTTTAGAAGCATTATATTCAATTTTACTTACATTTACTACTGGCCAGTTACGGTTTGGCCCTTCCAGTTTCTTAGCAATACTTTTCCAGATAGGTGCATCGTTTTCTCTCGATGCTCTCTTCAATTCGTCTATGGTTTTGACTAATTCGGAGTTGCTTTTTCTTGAAATTTGCTTCTTTGTCATAGTCTTTCTTAAAGTCAGATTGGCGGCCAGACTGTGCCGTATTTAAAGTATTAGTCGGTCTCAGTAATCACTTTTCCGTTGATAATTTTGATTTTATTAGAGGTTAGAAGATCAAGTACTTTAGGATATATTNTGTGTTCGATTGGTAATATTTTTTCTGATAAAGTATGTTCNTCGTCATCTCTGTCAACAGCTANTGATTCTTGCATTATTATTGGTCCTGTATCCACACCTTCATCTACGAAATGAACGGTACATCCACTAATCTTTGCCTTTGCTTCTATGGCATCTCTGTGTGCGTGTGCGCCTGGAAATTTAGGCAAAAGTGAAGGGTGTATGTTAATTATCTTATCTTTATATTCAGAAATAAATTGTTTTGATAATATTCTCATGAAGCCAGCTAAAACAACTATTTCTATTTGATTAGATTTTAATATTTCAAGCATTTCTAGATCAAATTCTTCTCTTTTTTTATTATCAGATTCTATTATGTAGTAAGGTACATTATGCTTTTTCGCTCTCTCTACTGCGTATGCTTCTTTCTTGTTGACAATTAGTAATTTAATTTTGCAATTTGGCAACTTCCCTCTTTCCGATGCATCAAGAATTGATTGGAAATTACTTCCCCTTCCAGATGCAAGGACAGCTACTCTCATAGATCTCAATTAGTTAATACCCTTTTTATNANTATATTTCAGTAATACTCCATTTCCTAGCTTTTCAACNTTACACANTTCCAGTTCAAGTGCTTCTCTTACCGTTTCAAACCCTGTTCCTCCTGCAACTGTAGGAGTTCTTTGGCCACCTACGATTAAGCTTGCAATAAAAATATTAACTTCATCAAAAAGTCTTTTCTCTAAAAATGACCATAATACGGTTTCGCCACCCTCAACTAAAACTTTGTTGATACCTTTTTTTGATAGAATACTCATTAATGTTTCAATGTCTACCATTTTTTCTCCACATTTGATAATTTCAGCATTTCCCAGTTCAGTTTTTTTACAATTTTTGCCTACGGCAATTATAGTTTCAGCTTCATCGTTTAGTACATTTGAATTTAGTGGAGTTCTGCCGTTTGTATCCAATATAACTCTAATTGGGTTCTTAATCTGCTCAGTATTATTCTTGATTGTCAGGTTGGGGTTATCTTCAATTACGGTCCCAATACCTACTAAAATTGCATCACATTCATGCCTTAGTTTATTTACTCTTTCGAGGTCTTGTGAGTTAGATAATCTAATCTGTTTTCTATTTGGCAATGCTATTTTTCCGTCTGCAGACATTGCACAATTTATGATAATCTTAGGATTCACACTTTTCTATTTAGAATGTGGATTAAATAAAATGGGTAGCTACTTATTTTTGAGTATNAATACTCTTCATCACTATTTGGAAAATCCAGTTTTTTAACATCATCAGCATATTTTTTTACAGCCTTGTTTATTTCATCATATAAATTTAGATATCTTCTTAGGAAACGAGGATTAAACTCGTGCGTCATGCCTAACATATCATGTAGTACGAGAACTTGCCCATCTACATTTTTTCCTGCACCAATTCCAATAGTAGGAATATTAAGCTCACTAGTAACTTTTTTTGCTAAATTGGCTGGAATTTTTTCAAGTACAATTGCGAAACAACCTGATTCCTGCAGCAGTTTTGCATCATTTATTAATTTCTCAGCTTCAGCTTCTTGTTTAGCTCTTACAGTGTATGTTCCAAATTTGTAGATAGATTGTGGTGTCAGTCCTAAGTGACCCATAACTGGAATTCCAGCAGTTAATATTCTTTCAACAGATTCAATAATTTCAGCACCNCCTTCCAATTTTACNGCATGAGCGCCAGATTCTTTCATAATTCTTATTGATGAACTCAAAGCCTTTTTTGAATCTCCTTGGTAAGACCCGAACGGTAGGTCGACAACTACCAGAGATCTCTTTGCAGCTCTAACCACAGAACTTGCATGATAGATCATGTGATCCAGCGTAATAGGAAGTGTTGTTTCGTGTCCAGCCATTACATTTGATGCTGAATCTCCAACTAGAATAACATCTATTCCAGCACTGTCAACGATCTTTGCAAGCGTGTAATCATATGAGGTCAGCATTGATATTTTTTCTTTATTATCTTTCATTTCCTGCAAAACATTAGTTGTAATTCTCTTGTAAGATTTGACCATATTGTTGCATTATATGTAGATGTCTAGTTATGCTTTATTATGTGTTTTTTATTCGGCATTAGCCCGAACGCTTTTAATAGGGTATTACAAAAGGGTAAATGTGCTTGGACATGAGTACGTGCCGATAGGTATTTTTGCGCTAATAGCGC
Organism: Methanobacteriota archaeon; assembly: GCA_002724775.1. Classification (GTDB taxonomy): domain Archaea; phylum Thermoplasmatota; class Poseidoniia; order MGIII; family CG-Epi1; genus CG-Epi1. The sequence continues at coordinate 17,526 of PBPR01000002.1, read as the reverse complement.
TATCTTTTCCTATCTTGACATTCTTTGCAGGGAGATTTTTCCGTCCCAATAATGAAAATGCTCTTAAAAATTCAACNTANGAGTGTGGGGAAGTNCCNGTAGGCGAAGCACATATACAATTCCATTTCCAGTANTACATGTTTGCTATATTNTTCGTTGTATTTGATTTAGTTGTAGTTTTCCTNATTCTATGGGTTCAAGTTTATCTTGTTTTGTCAGTTGCAGCAAAAGTCATCATGATGTTATTTTTACTCATAACTCTATTAGGGTTATGGTATGCCTTTAGAAAAGAGGATGTGATTTGGATATGAGCGCAAAGGGAATAAGAGGAAATATAGATCTTAGAAGGGGACTCGGGTCAAAAACTACTGACCGTGAGAAGATAATGGAAGACGGTCCTGCAGGTGATTGGTTAGCATTACGTTCTGATCAATTGCTAAAATGGATTGATGATGCAGTTTACAACGCATCCGAAGCTACAGGTATGAGAGAAGTTGTTGATCGAGTTACAAGACCAATTTTTAATTTCGCTCAGAGATTTTCTCCACATCCACTGCACTTTGGGATAATGTGCTGTGCAATTGAAATGGGACAAGCCTCTGCTCCAGATCATGACATTGATAGGCTTGGATTAGTATATCGTTCATCGCCCCGTCAGTGTGACGTTCTTATTGTAAATGGTCCTGTTTGTGAAAAGCTACGNCCCAAACTGAAAACTCTTTATGAGCAAATGCCTGAGCCCAAATGGGTCATTGCNATGGGAGAATGTGCCATATCAGGTGGGCCTTATTGGGATTCATACTCTGTTGTCGCAGGAGCAGATACATTCATGCCTGTTGATGTTTACATTCCAGGCTGTCCTGTTAGGCCAGAAGCATTGATGCACGGTTTTTTAACCCTTCAAAAGAAAATACGTGAAAAAGAGCCGGGGATGTTCCTAAGGCGATAGTTGTATGAATTTCAAGGAATTGCAAAAACAGTTAAAAGCAATGGAAGGAGTTTCAAAACTTTCCCTCGTGCGCGATAATGTGATTAAAATAGATCTAGAAAAANCTTCATCGAAAGATTTTTTTATAAAAATGAAGGAAGAGTGCTACTTTGAGCATTGCTCTNTGATTACAGCTATTGATAATCAACCTAATTTTGAGTTAGTATATCATTTATCTTGTTTAAGCGGTGAATTGAAAGTTGGAGATACTAAAATGGCNGCCATGCTTGAGGTTCATGTACATTTAGAAAGAGATTCTCCATCAATTGATTCAGTTTCGGATCTTTGGTTCGGTGCCAATTGGCACGAGCGCGAAGCTTTTGATTTAATGGGTATATATTTCATAGGTCATCCAGATTTGCGNAGAGTTTTGTTGCCTGAAGGATTTGCAGGGCATCCACTCAGGAAAGATTATGTGTATGAAATACACGAGGAGGAGTGGTAATGGCTGAAATGTGGATAAGTATGGGTCCGCAGCATCCTATGACTCATGGTCTTTGGACATTAAAGGTAAAGGTTGATGGTGAAACTATTACAGATGCAGATCCTGAACTTGGGTATCTTCATCGTTCAGTTGAAAAAATGGGCGAAAGAAGAAAATATTTCATGAATACCACGCTGACTGATAGACTCTGTTATGCTAGTTCTACTACGTGGACTCATAATTACGTTTTATCAGTTGAAGAGTTAATGAATGTTGAAGTTCCAACTAGGGCTCAATACATTCGTACCATTATGCTCGAAATACAGAGACTTGCTTCACACTTGATGTGGGCTGGCGCTTACATGCCTGATTTAGGCCACATTACTGGAGCTTTATATTTTTGGAGAGATAGGGAGCTTTTCCTTAATTTATTAGAACTACCAAGCGGTAGTCGTCTACTTTACAATTACATTAGAATTGGTGGTGTTAAGAGAGATTTGCCAGATGGCTTTGAGCAAAAAACTGAGCGTATTTTAAGTCTTTTTGAACAAAGGCTAGATGAGTATGCAGACTTATTCGAAAATTCAAAAATATTTAGAATGAGAACTGAAGATGTCGGTAAGTTTACAGCTTCCCAGGCAATGAATATGGGTATTACTGGTCCTAATCTAAGAGGTTGTGGAGTTAAACACGATTTAAGAGTTGAAGATACTTATGAAATCTATGAAGAAGTCGACTGGAACGTAAGTACTAGGGAAGCAGGTCCAGGTTATAGCGATTGTTTCAGCAGATATATGGTTCGAATTGATGAAATGAGAGAATCGGTAAAGATTATCAGGGATTGCTTCAAAAAAATGCCTAAAGGACCCACAATGTCCTCCAGAGTTCCAGTTAGGGCTTCAGGTGAAGCATTTAGGAGAACTGAAGATTCACGTGGTGAAGCTTTAATGTATTTAGTTGGAGATGGTTCCGATAGGCCTTATAGGTGGAAAATCAAAAGTCCAATGTTTACTACAATTTCCGCATGTCCGCATTATCTCAAAGGATACAAAGTTGCAGACATTCCTGCAATAATGGGCAGTATCGATATATGTATAGGAGAGACTGACAAATGACGTTGTTTGGTTTGTGTAAGACTATGGCTGAGTTAACGGCTGACTTATTTCTTGTACCGTTATTTAATTTTCAAAGAAATATTTTCCCTCCATTTAGTTATCCTGCAGGAGACTTAGCAGATTGGTTTGCCAGTGAGGGAGGTATTGTTACTCTCGCTTGGGTCTATGCAGTAAATATAGCATTTGCAGTTGGCATGACCAATTTAATTTTGGTAATTCACTTAGAGAGAAAAATAGCAGCTCGTATTCAGGATCGCAGAGGGCCTATGCTGTCTCTTAGAGCTTTTAGAGAACTTGGCGAGGATTTGGCAGGTGAAGCTCCTACGTGGAGATTCAAAGGAAATTATAGTGGTATTGGTATAATTCAGAACATGGCCGATGGAATAAAAGCCATAACTAAAGAGTTGATTATCCCAAATAAAGCAGATAAGTTTTTATTTTCCATGGGTCCTATAATATTTATATCATCTTCAGTTTTCTTATTAGTATTATTTCCGCTTTCAGATCGTTTTGCAGCTTCCGCAGCTCCAGCAGGTTTAATGGTAATTATGGCTGCTTTTTCAATCGCTCCAATTGGTGTCTTAACTTCAGGTTGGGCTTCCAATAACAAATATTCTATGATTGGTGGAATGCGTTCTGCAGCTCAGCTTATGTCTTATGAAATTCCACTATTGTTAAGTATGGCTGGTGTATTTCTTCTAGCAGGATCTTACAATCCAGTAGACATAGTAGAGCAACAGAGAGAAGCTACTTGGTTATTTGGTTTGCCAATGTGGAATTTCATTCCGCAGTTTATTGGATTTATTGTTTTCATGATTTGTATTTTAGCTGAAGTTGAGCGTGTTCCCTTTGATTTACCTGAAGCTGAAGCTGAGCTTGTTGAAGGTTGGACTACNGAGTACAGCGGAATAAGNTACATGCTATTTTTAGCAGCAGANTANATCCGTGGTTTTGCAGGAGCNGCNGTTGCNACGATATTGTTCTTAGGNGGNTGGGCAGGTCCTTGGCCAGTTCCTCCTGAAATTTGGTTTTTGCTTAAAGTATATNTAATAATTATTTTCTGGATTTTCATTCGTTGGACAGTACCTAGAATTAGAACTGATCAAATTTTAGAATTAGGTTGGAAAAAGCTTTTACCTCTATCTTTAATCAACATATTAATTGTTATATTCATGGTAGAAATCTATCCTTACTTTGCAGACATAATCAGCTTGCCGGAGGTCTTCTAATGGCTTCAGATAGGAAAAATCTGGGATTAATGGATATTTTTGTAAATCCTATGAAAGTTACCCTAAAGCAGTTCTTCAAATCTACATTCGGAAAGCCTACTACAGTTATGTATCCTCTTGAAAAAAGAGATCCTCCGCCCACATATAGAGGAATGAATGCTGTAATTTGGGATTTGTGCATAGGTTGCGGAATCTGTGGTGAGGTTTGCCCAAATAAATGTTTAAAAATGAAACCTGTAGATCTTTCTGATGAGGAGAAAGATAAATCTTGGTATGGTTCGCATGTAGCTAAGAAGAAAAGTGTTGCCGAGAGGCCAGCTATTAATTTTGGTCATTGTATGTTTTGTGGTTTTTGTGAAGACTATTGTCCAACTGGAGCTATGACTATGACTGACTTTTATGAATTAGCAGATACTACTAGNGAGGCTTTGATCTATCCAGCACGTTCCATGAAAGTAGATTTAGAAGAGTCACCAACTTTGCCATTAACTAATTTTATGATGGAGTCACCAGTTCTTAACTCAGAAACATGTATTGGTTGTAGTAAATGTGTAGATAATTGTCCAACTAATTGCATAATTATGGATGAGGGTGCAGTAAATAAAGAACTTAAAAGCGGTAAAGTTCGAAACATTGAGAATCCTTACTTCGACTACACAATATGTATTGGTTGTTCAACTTGTGTTAAGGTATGTCCAGCTTCTTGTTTACACATGGAACCTATTTCTAATTCGAGTTCTAGTGGACTCACAATTCCATCTACTGAGTCGGAGGCTTAGTCAATGGAAATGATTGTAGTTTTATTCTGGATTATTGCTTCATTAATCCTTGCTTCTGCATGGGCCGTTGTTAACGGAAATGATATTGTTCATGCAGTGGTGTGGCTTTCTGCAGTATTTCTGTTAACTGCTTGTCTATTNATTCTTGCTGAAGCTGAATTTCTTGCTGTAATTCAAGTNTTGGTNTATGTTGGTGCTATTTCAGTAGTCATTATATTTGGTATTATGTTGACCAAGAGAACTTTGAAAGGAGGAGAAAGTGCCTAGTNGAACAACAATATGGTTCAGAGATGCATTTGTGATTATCTTTGCAATATATGTTGTCTTTTCTATTGCCATGGTACCTTGGTCTAATCTAAAAATTCAGGAACCAGCTCCAACTACATGTCCCAATGGTTGTCCGCCATCTATTAATTTTCCTGAAAACAACTATCATCACTATGATGACTCTTTAATTTTTGACTGGAACCCAGTTGCTGTAACCTANAGAGCAGTTATAGTCAACCTAGATGACGGTGAAACAGTTCATGATTCTAATTTAACAGATTTTACCTCTAGTACAAGTTCACGTCTGAAAGTTGGTAATTATTCATCTACTGTGTACTACACCGGTATTGTTGGAACAAATTTGTTAAATATTACAGATGATCCAGATTCTTTAATTTTAAATTCTAATTCTTATCAATTAAATTCTTCGTCTAAGATTAATCTTGTTTGGAGTAAAGTGAATGTGTCTTACACACTCCAGATTCGTGAGTACAAAGACACAGATGTCCCTATTATCCATGTTGCCAACAATATTACCGAAACGTTGTATGAGTATTCTAATTTCATAGAGGGTAACGAGTATAGTTGGTCAGTTTTTGCTGTAGATGAATTAGGTTATGCGTCTGAAGCATCATCAGAAAAAGATTTAAGAATAGGTACAACCAAATTTTTGGCTTTCATGTTATTCGATGACTGGGAAGTACCATTTCTTCTCCTCGGTGTAATGATGGTTATTGCATTACAGGCAGGAGTTTTCTTGGCTAGGGAGGAAAAAGATGATTGATCCTATTCACTTTATTGTATTTTCTTCGCTTTTATTACTCATTGGTGCCTACGGCGTAATACGTAACGAAAATTCTATTGTTGTTTTAATGTCTGTTGAGATAATGTTGACTGCTGCTAATGTTAATTTTGTGGCCTTTTCAACTTACTACCATGATTTAACAGGTCAAATTGTAGCTTTGTTCATAACGACCATTGCCGCTGCTGAGGTTGCTATAGGTCTTGCAATTCTTTTGAGTCTTTTCAAGCAGAGAGATACTATCGAACTTGACTTACTAAATAGGTTGAGGTGGTAATTTGGGTGAAACTAAAGGAATTCCTAGAGTTTTATTAAATAAAATCGGATTATTTCTTGTTCTTGCTATTCTACTTTTAGCATATTTGCTAATGTCTTCTTCTGAATCTCCTGTTCATTATTCATGGATGATTCCGGTATTCCCACTAGTTTCGTTCGCTTTAATTTTATTATTTGGTCTCCAAGATTCTGAAAAAGGAGGTTCCATTGCACTCTTCGGAGTTAGTTTTTCATCTGTATTTTCTCTTGCCATCGCTTACGATTTGTTTGTTAACGGTACTGCAAGAGGTTCGTATATTGAATCAACAAGAGTTTGGTTTAGTGGTTCTACATATTCTTTTGAGTTTGGTACTTACATCGATTCTTTAGCAGGTTTACTACTTCTAGTCGTTGGTATTGTTTCTTACTTGGTCGTTCTTTTTTCCATTAGTTATATGGATGATCAGGGCAATCGAAGAGTTAGATACTTTGCTGAAATATCTTTATTCATTGCAGCAATGTATGGGCTAGTTGTTGCCAATTCGTTCCTATTGATGTTTATTTTCTGGGAATTAATGGGTGTTTGTTCATATCTATTAATTGGATTTTGGTACGAAAAACCGTCTGCAGCTTCAGCAGCCAAAAAAGCTTTTCTTGTAACAAGAGTTGGGGACGTTTTCTTACTTTTAGGTCTTGTTATTCTGTATAATACTTTTGGAACTCTTAGATACTCTGAGTTATTTGCAGACCCTCAAATTTTAATGGATAATCTTGAGGAAGTTAAGTGGGCTACTCTGTGTTTGTTTGGTGGTTCAGTTGGTAAATCTGCACAGTTTCCACTTCATGTTTGGCTTCCCGATGCTATGGAAGGTCCAACCACAGTTTCCGCCTTGATACATGCAGCAACGATGGTCAAAGCAGGTGTTTTCTTAGTAGCTAGAGCTTTTCCTCTAATCGTTCATAGTCCTGATACTGCAATTTACATTGCATTTACAGGAGGTTTAACAGCTCTTGTTGCGGCTAGTATGGCAATGGTAATGAATGACATTAAGAGAGTTTTAGCATATTCAACTATTTCTCAACTTGGATACATGTTCTTAGCATTAGGTGCCGGAGCCTGGGCATACTGGCATTCGGTAGATTCGGGTCTTGATCCAGGATATTCTCTTGGTTATATGGCTGGATTGTTTCACTTGATGAACCACGCATTTTTCAAGGCATTGTTGTTTTTAGGTTCTGGTGCAGTAATACACGCAGTTCATACGCAAGATATGAGAGAGATGGGAGGGCTAAGAAAAGAGATGCCAATTACTTCAATTACAATGGGTCTCGGTGTACTTTCTATTGCTGGAGTTCCATTTTTCTCTGGATTCTGGTCTAAAGATGAAATATTAGTTGCTGTTAACAGCAATGCTGAATATGAGGGAATTTTTGGAGCCTTGTGGTTCATGGCTTTGCTTACGGCAGGAATGACAGCTTTTTACATGACCAGAATGTGGATGATGACGTTTAGTGGTCCTTCTGATAGAATTGTTACCAGTGTTATATCTTCAAGCGACCATTCAGAGACAGGTAATTGGGTAGTTGAGGACAAAAAAGTTGAATCTCATGCTCATGAAGCTCCCTTAGTTATGACGCTACCATTGATGGTTCTTTCAGTGCTTGCTGTTTTCTCTGGTTTGACTTTAGTTATCGGAGGTGGTTTTAGTTCACACGTTTACTACGGTGAGCCATACGAAGCACATGGAATGATACAATGGAGTATTATTGATCACATATTGTCTTCCTCTTTAACATATCTTTCTGTAACCGTGGGCCTTACTGGAATTTTCTTTGGAATAATTTTTTACAAGCGTGGACCTGATGGCAATTCTGCTTTCTCAACCGATTTTGTTAGAGATGTTTGGATATTCAAGATTACACATACTTTTCTTTCAAACAGGCTCTACATGTCTGATTTATTTAATTGGTTTGGAATGAGAACTTGGGATACTTTTGCGCAAATTTCTGACTGGTTCGATCGTAACATCATTGATGGGATTGTTAACAAAATAGCCTCATTATCATTAGATTTCAGTAATAATGCAAGAAATTTAACTACAGGTTTCACTGGTCATTATGCTTCTTTGACAGTAGGCGGTTTAGGCGCCCTTGTTTTACTTACCAGAATTGTTATGCCTATTATGGGGTGGTCGATTTGATTCAATTTAGACTGTCTGCAGTATTCTGTTTCATATTATTGTTATCTGGTTTTGCTTCAGCTGAAGAACATATCGTTTATGTCGGAACGGAAGACAATCCATATGTCTTTAGTGATGCCAATCTTGTTATTGCTCCAGGAGACAATGTTACGTTTGTTTGGACCCCTGGTCAACCTCATAATGTTGCTCAGGTTGAGTCTGCAACTTCCAATCTGTATGTTGCTAATGGCGATATTGTCTTTTTTTATTCAGGTGAACCTGTAGATGGTGTAACCTGGGTTTTAAACTCAACATACACTCAAGAGGAAGGAGTATTGTATTACATTTGTGAGCCTCATGCAGGTCTTCAAATGAGAGGCCAAATAACTATTGAGAGTAGACCAGATATGACAATGGAATTTGGTAGTTTTCCTTGGTTATCATATTTGTTAGTATTTCCTTTAATCGGTGCAATTTGGTGTTTTGCCTTTAGGAACAGTCCTGAAGCTCACAAATACATTGCATTAGCTACAACATTATTCACTTTCATCATATCTTTGATTGTTTTTGTACGCTCCGGTTCTGGTAGCGGTTTTAGACTAATGGAAGAATATGAGTGGGCTCCGAATTTAGGTGTCTCTCTATTACTGGGAGTAGATGGCCTAAGTAGTCCTTTAGTATTGTTAACAGGAATTATTGGTCCTTTGACGGTGGTATTTTCTTGGCATGAAAAAGAAAAGCCAGCCTTGTTTTTCTCTTTATTATTGGTTATGCAGACTGCTTTGTACGGAGTTTTCATTACGCTAGATTATTTTGTTTTCTATATATTTTGGGAAGTTGTTTTGATACCTATGTTCTTCCTTATTGCAATATGGGGAGGTGATAACAGGCGTTATGCATCCATTAAGTTTTTCATTTATACTTTTACTGCGTCAGTCATAATGCTAGTAGGCTTTATGGCACTCTATTTCGAAGCAGGCGTAAATTCATTCTCAATGATAGATATTGCTAATAATAGTTCTGGATTTTCAAGAGAATTTCAGATTTGGGTTTTTGCAGCACTGTTTATCGGGTTTGCAGTTAAAATCCCTTCAGTTCCGTGGCATACTTGGCTACCGGATGCACACGTTCAAGCTCCTACAGCAGGTTCCATACTCCTTGCAGGTGTTATGCTTAAAATGGGTCTTTACGGACTAATGAGAGCTGCTTTACCTCCTCTACCTATTGGAGCTGAAGTTTTCGTTCCTTTAATGGTCGCATTGGCTATTATCTCTATTTTATACGGAGCAGTTCTAAGTTTGGGACAAACAGATCTCAAAAAGTTAGTAGCGTACTCTAGTGTTTCTCATATGGGCGTTGCACTATTGGGTGTAGCTACAATGACTGAACTAGGTTTTGCTGGTGCAGTATTCATGATGTTTGCTCATGGTATTTTAAGTCCAGCAATGTTCATGGTTGCTGGTGTATTATTGCATCAACTTGGAACAAGAGAGATTCCCAAACTTGGTGGTATAGCTCAAAGTCAACCAACGACTACAGGTTTGTTTGTTGTAATATTCATGGGAAGTTTGGGAGTTCCAGGAATGGCTGTATTTGTTTCTGAGCTGTCTGTCTTTATTGCTTTCTTTGAGTCTCACGGATACTTACTCCTGTTACCAATATTTGGTATGGTAATTACTGCAGGTTATCATCTCTGGGCTCTTCAAAGAGCTATTTTTGGCGCTGAAAATGAAGAAGTAGATATGGAAAAAGTCCACGAAGCTCCTTGGTACGAAATGTACCCTATGTTTATTTTGATAGCTATTGCAGCATTTTTTGGAATTTTCCCACATTATCTCATGGATCCAATTACAGTTGCATCATATGACATTTTAGATTTCATGGGGGTACTCTAATGGATTCAACTATTTTATTTCTGCCTGAATTAATACTAATTGCTAGTATTTTAGCTGTTCCTGCAATATACATTGCTACAAACAGCACTAAATCTTATTCAATATGTTCAAACATATCTTTAGCTGTTAGCTTGCTAGTAGTTATCTTATTCTGGTATTCACCAGATAGCGTTTCATTTGATAAGTCTTCATCATCATATGTTATTTATGACCATTTTGTTATCAACGACTTTTCACAACTTTTTAAAGTAATATTTTTACTATCTGCTCTTGCAGTTTCAATAATAAGCTCTTCTTACTTCAAAGAAGATGAGCCTCATCAAGCTGAATATTATGTATTACTTCTTTCAAGCGCTCTTGGAATGTTGATTACAGCTTCAGCTAATGACTTCCTAACAATCTTTGTTGGAATTGAATTGTCTGCATTCAGTAGCTACGGTTTAGTAGCATTTAGAAAAACAGACGATAAGTCAACAGAAGCCGGTGCAAAATATCTACTTATCGGTGCATTTTCGTCTGCTTTAACTCTTTACGGAATCTCGCTTCTTTACGCTTTGACCGGTTCTGTAACGTTTGAAGGTGTTAATGCTTTCTTAACTGGTATTGATAACGGGGTAATCGATGGTGATTTCAACGAATTAATATTCATATCAAGTTTATTTATTATTGCAGGCTTAGGTTTCAAGATAGCCGTAGTTCCCTTCCATGCTTGGGCACCTGATGTATACGAAGGAGCCCCAACTCCTGTTACTGCACTGCTTGCAGCAGCTAGTAAAGCAATGGGTTTCGTAGCTCTTTTCAAAGTATTTATTTTTACTCTTGAACCATTCTCTGATGAATGGAGTCTAGTCTTAGGGATAATTGCCCTCGTTTCGATGACTATTGGTAATTTGGCAGCACTTTCGCAAAAGGATATTGGAAGAATGCTTGCATATTCATCTATTGCTCAGGCAGGTTATATTTTGATAGCATTTCCCGCTCTTACTCTTGATGCCGTTTCTGGAGCGATAGCTCATACAATGGTTCATGCATTTATGAAAGGTGGTGCTTTCATAATTGTCGCAGGTGTTGGAGCTGCTGGCCTTGGTTATGATATCAGTTCGTTCAAAGGTTTAGCAAAAAGATCACAATTACTTGCTTTGTCAATGACAGTTTGCTTGTTATCGCTAGTTGGGCTACCTCCCTTAGCTGGATTTATCAGTAAGTTCCTATTATTCTACGGAGTTCTGCAAGCTGGAGTAAGTGGAGATACTTGGATAATTGCACTAGTTGTTGCAGGTGTTTTGAATTCAGCACTTTCATTGTATTATTATCTAAAAGTCATTCGATATATGTACCTATATGAGCCCGAAGGCAAGGAAGATGTAATTTTTGCAACCCCAATAAGGTATACCTCGTTTTTAGTAATTTTATTCCTTGTAATTATTTTACCATTATTTTATCAAGATCTTTATTCTCTTTGTGAAGATGCCTCAAGAGAATTATTTGCATGATTGATAAAAATAGTGAACAATATCTAAAATTCGAGGAATTATGGGAGGGAAAGACTCCCAAGGGAGTTAATATCAACAAAAAAAATTCTTTCAGGTCTAGAATGAAAAATTCTTGTCATCAAGAAGGTCTAGAGTTTTCTAAACTAAATTCATTTCTTGTGTATTCAGGATTGTCTAAGAAACTTGACGATGATACTATAATAAAAAATGATATTAAAGTATCAAATCCACCGAGAAGACATTTGAGAAATTTCTAAATTTTATCTTTACTAATAAGTTGGTTAGCAAAAGATAGAGGCACTTCTTCTAGTAAAGTCTTATAGTCCGAATCTGGAATTTCAGAGACAGATTTTCTTGCAACTTGCATCCAAGGTGTAACTAATTCTTCATAAACTTTTTGAGCGTCGCCAAGATCTACTTTTTTAATCAAATTTTCAGCTTTACCCTCGTTGATGAATTCATCNACAAACTCTTGGTACTTAGTATACTTTGACAGACGAGTAACTGGCAATGTAGGTATGCCAATNGCNAAATCACCTACAGGAGTATTGGTTGCTATTGAGTTATATAAGTCCAAATAATCATCTGTGATTTGATAAATTATACCGACTGTCTCACCATATTTATACAACGGTATGTCAAGATGTGTTTGTGACGAAACTAAAGCACCTAGTTCTGCGGCAGTTCCATAGAGTGCCCCAGTTTTCTTTTTAATTCTGTGAAGGTATACAGATTCACTGTAATTTTGCTTATCAGTAAAGTCTGCGATTGCACCTTCTGATAAATTTCTTATACATCTGGCAAGAGATTTACCAGTAGCCATAGAAACAGCACCGTGCAGAGAACCAGTAGCCACCATCAGATCTGCAATCAATATAGCGGAACGTGGGCCTAATTCTTCCCACAACGCAGGGGCAGCTCTTCTAAATGAATCACCGTCAATCCAATCGTCATGTATCAACGCACCTCCATGAACTAGCTCTAGAGCCATCCCGCACTCAAATGCTAAGTGTGCATCGCCGTCAAGAGCATCAGAAACTAACCGGCAGAGAACAGGTCGTAACATTTTACCACCTAAAACTCCCTTTTCAATAAGCGGTGCCATTTCTTTAGATTCTTTTGATATTTCAATTTTTAGAAAATCTTCGAATTCGGCTTTCACAACTTCATAGTAGCTGTTTAGCTCTTCATCGAATAATAATTTAGTTTTTAGACCCATTTATCACCAATATTGTATACCTAAAATCATTAGAATTCCGCAGAATGAATGAATTCCAATTGTACCCCAGTTGGATAATGCTAACTCCCTACGATCGTAATTATTCATAACATAATATGATAAGTACAATGCAAACGGAGCTGCTAGAAGACCGAATAATGCACCTTCTGTCACTATGTTATATACAAACAAAACATAAAGGGATGTAAATGCTGATATCATTATTGCTAAATATCCCCAACTAGCTCTTTCAAGGCCAAGAACGACAACTAGATGGTTCTTTCCAGCTAGNTTATCAGATGCACGGTCAGGGAATTGGTTAATCCATAATATTGCAGTTGTTAAAAGTCCTAGAGGTATACCAAACATGAAGGCATCCCAAGAGTGTATTCCACTCATGGCGAATACAGTTCCCATTGTCATCAANGGTCCATAGTTTAATCCGATGAGTAATTCTCCCATTCCTTTTCTAGCGACTAGCCTCAAAGGAGTGCCAGTATAGAAGTAAGCTGAGAAAGCTCCTGCNAACCCGTAGTACAACAATCCNATACTGTTATCACCGAGTGATGACATTATNCCAAGTCCCAATATTCCAGCTAAANCTAAGAAAANTGTAGCTAACTGGAATAGCTTTTTCTCAGTAATCAAACCTAATTCAATAGCCCTACTNCCACCGGAAAGCTGCAAAAAATAGTCATTGTTCAATTGGTCGGTTCCACTGGTCCAATCAAAGTAATCGTTGTAAGTATTGGCTGCAAGATGTAGAAACGATCCACCTAAGAAAATTAGTGTGAACAAAACCCAATCCATTTCAAAGATGTTTGCGTTTAATCCCCAAATAACTGCAGCGATGATTGGTATCCAAGTTGCAGAAAGGAATGGCAATCTAGTGATTGCAACAACAGAAATGAACTTTGTCATTAGTGAAGTTTCAGGCATGGTATCTTCAGGAGACACATCTTTCAGCTCTCTTGTTCTTCCGCAATAGCCTACATGTTTTCCTTTAATGATAGTTGCNGTTATCTTGAACGATGCTGCAAACTGTTCGCCATTTTTTCTAACAAAAGTAGTTTCGGTCGAGTATCCTTCTTTGTTTGCCTTTGCTTTATCAAGCCAATTAGCAACATGCCCCAAAACAACCATTCCTGGAGAAAATACAGAAACACGTTTTTTTCCGATCACTTCATCAGCAGAATATCCAAATAGTTTTTCTGCATTAGGATTAAAGGTTTCTATTCTTCCTTCTAGGTCGCAAGTTATTACGCTTACTATTTCTCGTGTTTCAGACATGATATTACCAATGTTTTATCTCTGACATACTACTATATAAAAGAAGTACCATAGTGCCAAACTATTTTTTGTTAATTGGCATTAGATAATTGTTCTCTCCTTCCTCTAGAGATTTAATGGCTGCATCTGCCCCGGTTATAGTAGTAATAAATGGNATGCCNAGTTCAACTGCCAATCTTCTCATTTGTGCACCATCTGTTGCAGCTCTTTTACCTGTGGGTAGATTAATAATTAAATTTACATTTCCTTCTCGCATAATTGAAAGAATATCTGGACTTTTTTTATCAGAAATTCTCCATATAACTTTGGAATCAATCTTTGATGCTCGAAGGTGTGCTGCGGTGCCTTTAGTAGCAATCAAGTTGAATCCTAATTTTTTAAGCCTTTTAGCTAGATCAATGAACTCTACCTTAAGCTTGTTAGAAATAGACAAGAAAACAGTCCCTTTTGTTGGAATTTTCTTATTTCCTCCTTTCATTGCCTTCAAATATGCAGTTCCGAAGTTTGGTCCGTGTCCCATAGCCTCTCCGGTTGATTTCATTTCAGGCCCAAGCACAGTATCTAGTCCTGTAATTTTTAGCCAAGAAAACGTTGGAACTTTTACAGAAGCACCCTCCATAGGCAATATAGGTGGCAAATTTGTTATTTTTTCGCCTAACATTAGATTAACAGCTATGCGGGCTAACGGATAGCCCGTNGATTTACTGACGAATGGTAGTGTACGACTTGCTCGCGGGTTTGCCTCTAGCAAGTATATTTTTTCGTCTTTTATTGCTAACTGTAAATTAGCAGCTCCAACTACTCCGAGGGATTTAGCAACTTTTTTAGAAATTTTAATAATTTCCTTTTCAGTTTTATTGTCAAGGGATTGTGGAGGCATTACGCATGAGCTATCTCCGGAATGAACGCCTGCCATTTCAATCTGTTCCATAATTGCTCCGATAACAACGTTTTTTCCATCAGAGATTAAATCAACGTCAAGTTCTACAGCACCTTCTAAAAATTTGTCTACTAGAACGGGTTTTTCAGGCGTGGCATGCGATTCAAGTTCTAAATATTTTTCTAGTTGCTGCCTGTTATGAACAATTTCCATGCCTCTACCTCCTAGAACAAATGAAGGTCTTACTAACACTGGATAGCCTATTCTTTCAGCATATTTTACAACCTCATTAGAATTTTTGGCTGCAGCCCATTCTGGCATGTGTATTCCATTCTTATGCATAATTTGGCCACACTTTTCTCTATCCTCCGCCATTTCCATATTTGTGACGGATGTACCGAGGATTTTAGTCGGTAGTTTTTCTTGTTTAATATACTCTTCAATGTGCGTAGCTAAATTCACAGCAGTTTGCCCGCCCAGTTGCAATACGATTCCATAGGGCCTTTCTAAATCCAATATTTCGAAAATAGCCTCTCTATCCAAAGGTTCAAAATATAATCGGTCAGATGCATCAAAATCAGTTGAAACAGTCTCAGGGTTATTATTTACGACAACGGCTTCATAGCCAGCATTTCTAGCAGCCTGAACTCCATGAACGGTTGAATAATCAAACTCAATTCCTTGTCCAATTCTTATAGGTCCAGATCCCAAAATTACTATGCTTTTTCCAGTTTTTATTGGCTCTTTCTTATCTGCGTAAGTTGAATAGAAATAAGGAGTTTTAGCCTCGAATTCTCCAGCGCATGTATCAACCATAAGGAAACTTGAAATTATATCTAACTTCTTTCTTTTGTCTCTAATCTTTTTCTGACTAATTCCTGTTAAGTGAGAAATATGTTTATCTCCAAATCCGTTTTTCTTTAGGTTAATTAACAGTTCATCTGTTAAATTTTTGTGAGAATTCTCAGCGTCAATTTCAAGTCTCACGAGCTTTGCCATTCTTTCTATGAAAAAAGCATGGAAGTCCGTTATGTTGCAAACTTTGTCTACACTTTTCTGAGTTGCATTGTGATTTTTCAAGTAGGTCCAAATTACGTGTAATCTTCTGTCATTTGGAACTTTAAGATTTTTCTTTAATCTTTCTTCGCTCCAGTCCAGAAATTCTGGGTAGCCTTCACCCTGGCCTATTGATCTCCACGCTTTCATAAGAGATTCCTCAAATGTTCTACCAATAGACATTGTTTCTCCTGTAGACTTCATTTGAGTTCCTAGTTCACGATCTGCAAGTTTAAATTTATCAAAGGGCCATCTTGGTATTTTTGTTATAACATAATCAATAGATGGTTCGAAAGCAGCACTGGTATTTCCTGTAACTCTGTTTGGTAATTCATGTATTCTGTGTCCTAAGCAAAGCATTGCAGCTATTCTTGCAATAGGTACTCCAGTAGCTTTAGATGCGAGAGCGGAAGAGCGTGAGACTCTCGGATTCACCTCAATTAAAATATAATCTTGAGTTTTAGAATTATAGGCGAATTGAACATTGCACCCACCTACTATCCCTAAACTTTTAACAACTTTGAGTGCAGATGTGCGCAATTTTTGATACGCATTTTCAGGTAATGTAAGAGAGGGTGCTACAACAACAGATTCACCAGTATGTACNCCCATGGGNTCAAGATTTTCCATTGAACAGACAATAATTGCATTATCATCTATATCTCTAAGAACTTCAAATTCGAATTCGAGCCATCCTAANATTGANTCTTCTACAAGTAACTGCTTTACAGGAGAAAGCGCTAATCCACGTCCAGAGATAATTTCCAATTCATCTTTTGTGTATGCAATACCTCCTCCAGTTCCTCCTAGAGTAAAAGCAGGTCTAACAACAACCGGGTAATTTAATTTTTCAGCTAATTTAAGAGATTCGTCTATTGTGTGAGCAATTCCGCTTTTGGCAACAGGTTCTCCAATTTCTTCCATTCTCTTTCTGAATAGATCTCTATCCTCTGCCATTTCAATCGATTTTAATGAAGTTCCAAGAATCTTCACGCCATATTTGTCCAAAACACCTTTTTCGTAAAGTCCGACGGTCAGATTTAGTCCAGTTTGACCTCCCATTCCCGGAATTATTGCGTCAGGCCTTTCTTTTTCTATTATTTTCTCAACTGAATCAATAGTCAAAGGTTCAATGTATACGATGTCTGCGGTGTCTGGGTCAGTTTGAATTGTAGCAGGATTTGAATTAACTAATACTACTTCGTGTCCAGCTTCTCTTAATGATGAGCAACACTGGGAGCCAGAATAATCAAACTCGGCAGCTTGACCAATAATTATAGGTCCTGCACCAGGGACAAGAATTTTCATTTTATTCATTGATCATTTCTCCCACTTTCTCAAATAAAACATTTGCATCCATNGGTCCTGGTGCTGCCTCAGGGTGAAATTGGACTGACCAACAATTCTTCNCACTAATTCCTTCACAAGTTCCATCGTTTAGATTAACAAAAGTCTCACGAACTCCCTTTGGTAAATTNTGTAGGGCAAATCCATGATTTTGTGATGTAATGTACACGTTTTCAGTTCTTAAATGTTTGACAGGTTGGTTTCCTCCACGATGCCCATATTTGAGTTTGTAAGTTTCTCCACCCAATGCTAAGCCTAATATCTGATGTCCAAGACAAATTCCAATAGTTGGAAACTCTTTGATAAG
>PBPR01000038.1 GCA_002724775.1 Methanobacteriota archaeon | reverse complement strand
GGAGAGTCATGGATTCAGAAGGAGGAAATATTTTTGGAAGTTATTGGACACCATTTACTGATGGGTGGCATGACTTAACAATCAGGTCAATAGATAATCAAGATTACCAGACTAATCTATCTGCATCATTTGAAACTGATAGTAATCCTCCATTTATTACTCTAAACTCAAATACAGAAGATATATCTGCAACTGCCAAATTTGAGATAAATGTCCAAGACTACAGTGATTTGCAATCCTTAAAATACAGAGTAGATGGGGAGGAATGGATTGAATTAGATAGAACACAACAAGATGTTTCATTTTCTTGGGATTCAACAAAATACGATGATGGAGAATGCTTGTTAGAAATTGAGTGCGTAGATGAATGGGGATCCACAAATAAGATTTATAAGAATTTGAAGATTAAAAATAAAGGACTTATTAATTCTATTGCACCATCTAATGTGTTCACCGACAATGTTGTACAAATTAGTGCTATAATTGACTACGCCAATCCAAATTCGGTTAATATTGTAATTGCTAAGTATGATTCTGAGGTTCTTGCTGAAGGACAAAAAATACCAATGAAACAAGAAGGGGATTATTACTATGGAGATTTATTCTTTGAAGACCCTGGAACATATGTATATAGCATAGAAATTGATACTGGGCACGGGAAATTAAAATCCTATGAACAGAATATACTAGTTTCTGAGGCACAAAACGGAATTGTCAAGAATGATAAAGATAACGCCATGCCTAGTTTGAACTTCATAGCTGTTATATTAATTATTACTCTGATATCAGCAAAAAAAAGAAATTAAATTTCACCTAAAATTTGAGAAATCGATAAGCCTAAATCAGATGGTAGGAAACCAGGGCCATTATCTCTAAAACATTTTTCTCCTGCTAATCCAATTACATATGTGCTTAGCCTTGCTGCCTCAAACGGAAGTAATCCTCTAGCTATTAGACCACCACACATACCTGCAAGCATATCGCCAGTTCCGCCAACAGCCATTCGTGGATGGCCTGTAAAATTTTCTTTGTAAAATAATCCATTAGATATCATGTCAATTTCACCTTTGAGTAGAATAGTTACATTGTTAGAATTTGCATAACTAATTAGACTCTCTCTATTTGGTTTTAATCCTAAACGCTTCAATTCTCCTGCATGAGGTGTAAAAAGAATATTATTGCCGTTAAGATCGTAACTTCCTATTGCGTCTGCATCTATAACTACATTATTGAAATTATTTATTATTTCCTGGACTGCATTTAAAGAATGTTTGCTTTTACCCATTCCTGGACCGACAACCACACAGTCAAAATTATAAGATTTTAATTGTGGAATGATATCACTAGTTATTACATTACTATTAATTTCATGAACTAATAATTCAGGCGCAAAACTAGACACCTGAGGATAACTAACAGAAGGAACAAATAAATGAACTAAATCAACACCAACCCGATATGATGCAAGTCCCGCAAAAGAAGGAGCTCCAGCGAATTCCCCGCCTCCAACAATAGCTACCTTTCCGTTTTCACCTTTATGTCTACCAGAAACCAGCTTGGGAAACAACAACAATTCTCCAGGCCCACATTTTTCATCAATTTGAGGTTTAATTCCAATATCTATTTTTACAATTTTTCCGCAATTATTCTCGTTCATTCCAATTTTAGTATCATGGAATGTTACTGTTTGAGATGGAAGTACTGATGTACCAGTCATAAAACCAGACGGAACATCAACAGACAAAATATTTTTAAATTTATTTATTTTTGAAATCAAAATATCATAAGGGTCTCTAGGTTTTCCTTTAATCCCGGAACCAAATAAACAGTCGATCACTAGTACAGATTTATCTTTTACATTATCAAGGAAATCCAGTTCTTCAAAAATTCCCTCGTATAATTTTAGGGCTTCACTTGAAAGATTTTTAAGATTTTTTTCTGCTCTAATAACAATGACGTTCTCGCCCCTCTTGTGTAGTTTGGATGCAGCAACAAAACCATCTCCCGCATTATTACCTTTACCACAGACAAATATGAACAAGTCGGTATTATTGTGCTCTTTAAGAATATAATCACCCAATCGGTTTCCAGCTTCGAGCATCAAATCAAAAAGATCGATTCCAAAATGAACTGCGTTTATGTCTAAAATCTGAAATTCTTTTATGTCTCTCATCTATATTAGCTGATAAATAAAAAGCAAAAAGAATGTGAACAAAATAGAGCCTCCCAGTCTTGTTAGAGGAATTCTTATCATAAAGAAAGTTGCCATAGTTAAAAGGATTAACAATGGCAATGTACGCTCTACAACAAATTGTTCTACAGTCACAGGGTTAATCATGGCTAAAACTCCCATCACTAAAAGTATATTTGCTATATTAGAACCAATAACATTGCCAACTGCAATCTCCTTATGTCCCATTTTTGCAGCAGAAACGGTTCCTGCTAATTCTGGTAAACTAGTTCCTACAGCAACAACAGTTAGTCCGACTACGATTTCAGGAACTCCCACGTAATCGGCAATTGAAACTGCAGAATCAACTGTGATATGAGCTCCCAACAATAGCCCCACTAATCCTCCCAATAGCAATGTAAATGATGTTTTTTCATCCATCTCTTCAGTTACAGAAATATCCTTTGTTCTAATATAAAGCCAATATATGTATAAAAGATACAAAACGAAAAACATAAACCCTTCTACTGAGGAAATATTATTATCCGTAGAAAAGAATAACAGCAAAATAACTGCAAGAAGCATGACATAACTATCACTGTTTGCATCTTTATCTGGAACAATATTAGTATTCAGAGCGTAATAAAATATAAATGTGGATACTGCTAACACTAAACCGATATTGGAAATATTAGAACCAACGATACTACCTAATGCCAAATCATTATAATTCTGAAAAGATGAAATAATGGAAACTAATAGTTCTGGTAAGCTCGTCCCAAAGGCGACAATAGTAACACCTGCTACATGCGGAGATATACCTTTCTCCTCAGCAAAAGAAGCCGAATTATCAATAAAATAATCTGCACCTTTGGTAAGCAAATAGAAACCTATGCAAAGTAAAGTAAAATCTATTAGAATACTCATCTTAATTTCTCCATGTTATCTATTCTCTTTTGAATAAGATAGGGCTTAGCAATATCGTGTCTAACAAATATGTTGTTTCCTGAGATGTACGAGATTCCACTTTCACAATTTTCTTCAGCCTCAGTAATGTTGCTGCCAGTACTGATAATAGCTGCAGCTCGAGAACTTGTTGTAGTTATTTCTCCAGTTTCTTCTAGATTAACTGCCGCGTAATATAAATCAGAATAGTCTCTGTAAGAATCATTTACAACTATTGTAGCATCTTTTGCGGGTTTAGTACCATATCCTTTGGGTACGATGTACTTACAAACAGAAGCTTCAGATCTAAATTTAACACTATCAAGACAACCTTCGACAATGCCCATACATACTGATGCAAAATCTGTGTCTAACAACGTCAGTAAATTCATCGCTTCCGGGTCTCCAAACCTTGCATTATACTCTATTAGCTTAACACCGTTAGATGTGGCCATAAAACCACCATACAAAATTCCTTTGTAACCTGTTTCATATTCATTTTTCAGTGCAGATGAAACATTTTCGTTAATCTCTCTTGCTTGGTTCAAATCATTGTCGTTCAAAAAGGGTAATGAATGGTTAGAATCTGTGTAGCTCCCCATTCCCCCTGTATTTGGGCCAATGTCGCCTTCATACGCTCTTTTGTGATCCTGAACTGCAGGCATATGCTCAACACTACTGCCGTCGCAGAAACTCATCAAAGAAAATTCTTCGCCATGCAATTTTTCTTCAATAACGAAAGTACCACCAATCTTAATCAGTTCACTGCAGTATGAGACTCCATCGTCAATGCTCATTAAGTGTTCGCCTGAAACCTTAACACCTTTGCCTCCCATTAATCCATCATATTTGACAACATATTCTCCAGATAATTCAGAAATAAATTCTTTAACGCCATTCATAGAATTAAACCTCTTATATCTAGGAGAGACATCCAAATTGTTGGCAGACAACAAATCTCTTGTAAAGCCTTTACTGGTTTCGATTTGAGCAAGCTGTTGAGTGGGGCCGACAACGGGAATTCCCTTCTTCAAAAGAATATCAGATAAACCCAGAGCAAGAGGATCTTCAGGACCTATTACTGCACAAGCAATGTCATTGACCTGTGAAAAAGAAACTATTTCCTTTAAATTCTTCCTATAATTTTGAATGAACAAAAATTCTTTTGACAGTTCAATTAATCCGGGATTACGGTTAGTAATGACTGAGAATACACTAACTCCAGAATCAACTAACCTTTGTGCAATAATATGTTCTCTGGCTCCACTGCCTATTACAAGGAAATTCATTTTTCACTCAATTCAGAAGCTGAAATTAAACTTTCAAAAGGAATATCATAACCTTTTATTTTTTGAGCTGCGCCTTCCTCCCTATCGACTACAACTATAATTTTACAAACATCTATTCCTTCATCTAACAAAACACTAAGAGATTCAATATTCGAACCTCCGGTGGTAGCAACATCATCAACTAGTACAGTTTTTCCTTTAGTTGGACCTTCAAGTCTAGAGCCTGTACCGTGTTTACGATCTCCTTTCCTTATCATTGTATAAGGTAGACCAGTTTCAAGAGATAAAGCAACAGCTAGAGGAACTGCCCCGAGTTCCATACCTGATATAAATTCAGTATTGGAAGGAATTAATTTTGAAAACTCAACAGCAATTAATTTCAGTACCTCAGGATTAGTAGAAGCTAATTTCATATTAACATAGTAATTCGATTTCTTACCTGAGGTCAGTGTAAAATCACCAAACTGGAGCGCTTTACACTCAATTAATTTTTGCCTCAAAATTAGTTTAGATGACATAAGATGGTTACACTAAAGAACTTACTAAAAATATATTTCGCTCAATGGAAAACTTTTATGGCTGAAGGTACAACATTCACTTCCAATGGTGTAGTCCCTAAATTTTCACCGTCGACATTAATGGCAGTTGGTTCATCTGTTTCGATAACTAAATTTTTAAACCTGTAGTATTCAACGTTTGGATTCCACACATGAGAACCTGAAGCTTTAAGCTGATTAAAAAGCTTCAAAACCTGAAATCTGCTAATATGATATATTATACCGAGATCCATTTTACCGTCATCAACATGTGCCATAGGAGCTAAAGTTAAACGGTCCCCACCTGTTTTAGTATTCTGTATTAAAAGTAAAATAAAAGAAGAATCAATGAGATGCCCATCAATGTAGCATTTAGCTTTCCTCACTTTTCCCCTAATTATACTCATTAAAGATCCTAAATCGTATCTTATAGGGCCCAAAAATCTCATTTTCTCGGCAAGTATGTTTGCATCAACCCCGAGACCCCATCCAACAAGATTATGAGAATATCTAATTTGCTCTTTTCCATCAACCATAAATGTTACTTTGCCGACATCCATCTTACGCAAGTTTCCAACAGTCATTCTCTGCATTGCATCAAGATAATCGGCCACTTCCATATCATTAGCCTGACTATTACCAGAACCTGAAGGAACTATAGAAAGTGGAACGCTATCAGATGAAGAATCTTTCCGTTTCAAGAGACCTGTGATAATCTCCGAGATAGTTCCGTCTCCACCAACAGACATTAAAGAGTCACCAGTTTCAAAAGAAATATCTGAAACTATTTTTTCAGCATGGTTAGCATATTCTGTTGTATACGTTATACTGTCTATCTTTAATTCTTGTAATTCTTGACTTATAAGATTAGCTATCTTATTGCCATTTTTTTTGCCAGCAAAAGGGTTTACAATTATATGAACTCTTTTAACAGAGTATATTTCCTCTAGTTTGTTATTAATGAAATGAGAAGCGAGTTCTGGAGGTGGATAATACGAACCAAAAAATCCTTTCACTTTATCGGGAGGAACTAAATCTAGTTTTTCCAGATTGCTACTCATAGTATGTCATATATCAAGCTTTATAAGGAAGTCTCTTTAAAGTCAAATATCGGGAATGTGGCAATAGCTGAACCCGAAAGTGAGGAATCGCGAATGAGTAAATCAGTATACAGCTACGTTAGAGATCAATGGAAAGTTCCATCTGATAATTTGAAGGCTCTTCAAAAACAACGACTAATTTCATACAGAAGAGAAGATGCTTCGACTAAGATAGAGAGGCCCACAAGAATAGACCGTGCTCGCAGTTTAGGATACAAGGCTAAACAAGGATATGTTCTAGTGAGGACAAGAATACGAAGAGGGGGAATGAGAAAACATGCTATTACGTCTGGTAGAAGAGCAAAAAGAGCTGGTATTTCCAAAATTACTGTAGGAAAAAACTTGCAAATGATTGCTGAAGAAAGAACCTCAAAAAAATATCCTAACTTAGAAATATTAAATTCGTATTGGGTTGCCGAGGATGGAAGATACAAGTGGTACGAAATAATACTCGTAGATCCAAATCATCCAGTAATTATGTCCGATTCAAAAATAAATTGGATTTGTAACAGAGCACACAAAGGTCGTGTTCACAGAGCTTTAACCTCTGCAGGAAAGAAATCTAGAGGATTACTAAACAAAGGTAAGGGTGCTGAAAAACTAAGACCAAGCAAGAGAAAGCATATGGTTAAGCATAAACAAAGCAGAACACCTCATCCACCAAAGAAAACTTAGAGGATTGATAACATAGAATACAATCGAAAGAATCCATACATGGCAAAGGTAGTGGAAGCATACACTATCTCTGAGGGGTCAGGTAAAGAAACAAATCATTACGTATTCTCAATCAAAGGAAGTGGTATCAGATATAAATCAGGAGATGCCATGGGACTTTATCCAAAAAACAATGAAAGGTTGGTTAAAGATACAATAGTCAAGCTTAGAGCTAAACGAAACGATTTGGTATCAACTGGCGATGTTGAAGAAACCACTTTAGAAAACGCATTAACACATAGATTTGTAATTCACCGTGCAGGGAAAAAGTTCCTCACAATGGTACATGATAAATTGGGTAAAGGTAAACCTAAAAGGGAATTAAAAGCTATACTGGATGACGCTGAAGAACTGGAAAAATACCTATTTGTTCGTGATTATATCGACATAATGAATGAATACCAGGTAAAAATTTCTCCACAAGAATTCGTTGATACATTATCTCCCATTGCTCCACGTTTATATTCAATAAGCTCATCACCAAAGGCTCATTTAGGTGAAATACATCTTACAGTCGCAATCGTAAAATATAATAATTTCGAAAGAGATAGATATGGATTAGCTACAGGTGACTTAGCAAGAGACATAGAGGTAAACAAGACCGAAGTCCCGATTTACATCCAACCTACCAGAGATTTCGTGATACCCCAGGATGGAAGCAAAGATATTATCATGGTTGGCCCTGGAACGGGTATTGCTCCATTTAGAGCATTTATGGAAGAGCGAGTTAGCACAGGAGCAACTGGAAGAAATTGGCTATTTTTCGGAGAAGTACATGAAGAAAGTACATTTTTCTATAAAGATGAATGGTTTGATTATATGAAAAAAGGACANCTCACTAAGTTGACTACAGCATTTTCTAGAGATCAAAAAGAAAAAATATATGTTCAGAATCGAATTACAAATAATGGTAAAGAAATATGGGAATGGTTAGATAACGGAGCTTATTTTTTCATCTGCGGAGATAAACAATACATGGCGAAAGATGTTCACAAGGCACTAATTGATATTGCCGAAAAGCACGGTAAAATGAAAAGNGAAGATGCTGAGCATTACGTTAACCAAACATTAATGAAGGAAGAACATCGATATCTTAGAGATGTNTACTGATTTAAAAAANCTATANNCTANCNCTAACTACAGCACTTACTTCAATCTCAATCAATAACTCNTCATCAATCAATCCACTGACTTCTACTAATGTGGAAACTGGCTTGATATCACTAAAGATATCACCATGCACACGTGCAACTGTTTCCCAATCATTGATATCTGTTAGATACATACGTGTACGAATAACATCAGACATTTTACTACCTGCATCGTTTAGTGCATTTCTAATTTTGTTAAAAATATAGTCTGTTTGTTTNCTAATATCACCGGCACCTACAACTTGNCCCTCTGTATCTACCGCAGTAGTTCCAGCCACTTCGATTATATTACCAATACGAACTGCTCTTGAATAGCCAGCAATTGATTCCCAAGGAGCACCTGATGAGTAATTACTTCGATCAGACAATATAATCACTTATTATTTTTTCCACCCTGTTGAATAACTTCGCCAGTTCGCATATCAATAGTCTCTCCCGTTTCAGGATTGTACCTAAATCCTGACTGNTGAGGATTCACTTGATTACTTTGACTAGGTTTAGATTCATAACTATCAAAGTAGTCACCACCGTCGCTTATNCTATTGTAGATAAACATACCAAGACCTGCAAGAGATAGCCCAATCAATGGAACCCACACAAGAGGCTCACTTATCAAAGAGTCTTCATCATCAACGACAACAGGTTCTTCTTCGATGTATTCTTCAATTGTTACATTAACATTAGCTGAAGCTTCATTATCGGTTTCATCAAATTCATCTATTATGTTATCTGGATCGATACGAGCTTCAATAAGGTACTGACCTTCCTCTGTAGGAGTCCAAAAGAAAGTCCTNANTTCNTCACCATTAACTCTTCCTAGAGGATCTGTTTGGTANATCTCGAATAACTCACCATCAATAAAAAGTGAAATTTCAGCACCAATGCAGTCTGAGGATGCACTACTCATATTCATTGTTTCATCTGGACATTCACAACANATNTCAGGTCCAAAATTCAATGCACTTACTGAAATTTCTAAAGTCTGATTAAGAAATATAGTNTTNGGCANNTTNCGCATTTCTACAGAAAGTTGAAAGTTTCGAGGTTTNACANTAACGCTCAAATTNGCNANATTATCAGTTTCATTTAANTCTACAAANTCGGTTCCAGATATTTCNCCNACAACTGTCANATTAAACTCACCTGCAGTATCTGTGGTTCTCCAAAANATAGAAACNGCCATACTTTCATTATANCCTAAATCTTCAGCAAATACGTAATAAACAGGATTACCTTCAAAATCATAACTCTGAAACTCNGGNGTNGATGAGTTATCTACGTATAAAGAAAATTTAAAACTAGGAATCTCCGCTCTTTTATTCTTGATTATGAGAGAAATTTCCATATGATCNCCTTTGAATACGGGGTCATTAGCATTAATTTCCATTATACTAAAGTCATATTCTGGAGCTGCAACATTGATTAGTAATGAGTTAGCATTATTACTCTCATCTAATTCTTCAATCTGTTCAGAGGAATCACCTCTTACAGAGATACTTGGCTGCTGCACTTGCCAAGTGTGGCTTACTGTTAAATTNAGAAATTCTCCTTGGTTAACAGTTACTTCCCAGTTATCAATNAGCTCGCCGTCAATTCTCATATCAATTGGATATTTTGAAACGTACGAGGCTCCTTTATTCCAAATAGTTATTTGTATGTCAGAAGGAATGCCTCTAACTGGCTCTCCAATTACCTGCAGATCGTATATGTTAATATCAGGTTTAGACTCTAAAACAACCAATCTAAAAGTAAAATTATTATCATCCTCAACCCATTCTTCTATCTCATTCAATGGATCTATTCGAACAATAATAGTATGATTACCGAGTATGCTAGTTCCAGTAGAAGAAGCCCACGTTACCGTTGCAGCTTCTGTGCCTGCGAAAATTTCATTACCATTTCTTGTAGCATTATCCAAATTATCAATAAATGCGTAACCAATCAAAGATTCAGTTCCGTTTTCTGGCAAATCATAATATCCAACACGAACTGATGAGGCAGCTGTTACATAATCCTCATTGAGAATATATGTTGTAAGGTTAATTTCATGATCTGAGTATATGTCATCCAACCAATAATCAACAGGGTCAACTGTAATATTACGAAATTCATTAAGTGTTAACTCGGGAGTATGAGCTCTAACTCTTACCTCTCCTGAAAAAACATTATCTCCNTCTTCAAACTCCTCTATNTCCCCACCAGAGTCAAGAGTTATCGTAATATCATAAATACCAACTAATTCAGGTTCCCATGTAATGTTAAACTGAGCAGGAGCTCCTGGATCTATAATTGTGTATACTCTTGGATCTGCGATAACTTCTGTTTCACCATCTATAGTTTGTTCAAATTTTATCTTAAACTCAGTACAACTATCTCTACCGCCGTTTTCAAAAAAAACTAGAATATCTACAGAGTCACCAACTGCAGGCACATCTGGTGTAAAAATAATTGGATTGAGTTCACCTTCAGCAGTCCTAAGGTCAGCTAGCTCTTGGTTGAATACAGTGTACTCATAAACTATCTTATTATTATCCTCATTGGTCTCAATAATGTCATCTTCATAATCGACATAAACAGTTAGTGTATGGTCGCCAACACCTCCGCACCCATCGATTCCATCAGGTTTACACGTAAACTCAATGGTTGCTTTCTTTGCTTGATCAATCACAGTCTCTGTCGTCTCAAATACGGGTACACATTCATCATCAGAATCGCATTCAGATGTACTGTTCCAAACAACAATTTTCACCTCATTAGCTGCTTCATTACCATTATTAATAACTTCAAAACTGATTTCGATAGCCTCACCGTTTACGGGGTGTTCTGGATTAAATGTAAAATTAATAGGCTCTAAATCTACGTCAAGAGCCTGAGCATTAGAGGAGAAAGCTACAGCTAAAACAAAAAATGCAAATGCAAGATAAATTCCATTTAATATCCTACTAATCATATTTGTGGGTAGTGCGTAGCTAGATAAAAGTAATCCCCTCATGGAAAGATATAGTATATATCCACCTCTTTTAGCATAATATGGATCCAGTAAGCGTTCTTGATTACAGATACGGAACTGAAGAGATGAGAGATGTCTTTAGAGCTAATTCATATCTAAATTTTCTATTAGAAGTTGAAGCTACCTTAGCGGAGGCCCAAGCTGAAATAGGAATAGTTCCTAAAGATGCTGCTGTTCAAATTAGAAATGGAATACCTCTAGTTAAAAGAGAGAGAGTTGAGGAAATAGAGTCTGAAATTAACCACGACGTAATGGCTGTTGTAAAGGGCTTAGAGGAACAAGTAGGCGAAGCTGGAAAGTGGATTCACTTCGGAGCTACAAGCTATGATATAGTAGACACAGCAAGAGCTTTGCAGCATAAAAAAGCTATAAATCTAATAGAAGAAGCACTCTCTAATTTAATAGCGTCAATTGGTAAGTTGGCTGAAGAGCATAAGGATACTGTGATGCTGGGCAGGACTCATGGGCAGTGGGCTACGCCGATAACATTTGGATTAAAAATGGCAGTTTTTGCATCTGAGTTAGCAAGACACATGGAAAGGCTAATTCAACTTAAACCAAGAATATTAACCGGAAAGTTTCTTGGTGCTGTGGGTTCTGGAGCTGCAATGCATCCTAATACACTAAAAGTTCAGAGTTCCGTATGTGAAAAATTAGATTTAAATGAACCATTAGCTACAACACAAATACTGGGTAGAGACCGTATTGCTGAAGTTATTGCATGGGGTGCTAATTTGGCTACAAGTATTGAAAAATTTACGTTGGAAGTGAGAAATCTACAGAGAAGTGACATTGGAGAAGTTGCTGAGGCTTTCAACATAGAAAAACAAGTAGGCTCATCCACAATGGCACAAAAGAAAAATCCAATAACATCAGAAAATGTAGGTGGATTAGCAAGAATAGTTAGATCTGTACTTTATTCGTCATATGAAAATAATTTGCAATGGCACGAAAGAGACTTAGCTAATTCGAGTAATGAAAGAATTATACTTCCCCAATTTTACATTTTGTTGGAATTTATAACTAAAAAAACTGAAAATGTCTTTTCCAATTTATACGTAAATAAAAAAAAGATGAAGGAAAATCTCGATGGAGCTGGAGGGCTTCCTATGGCTGAGGCTTTTGTCATAGCACTTGGAAGAACTGAGTTGGGAAGACAAGAAGCTCACGAACTAGTACGTAATATAACAATGGAAGCTGAAAAAAAAGGTGTTACTTTTAGTCAGAATGTAAGTAATAACGAAGAAGTAAAGAAATACCTAAGTAATGAAGAAATTGACCATTGCTTAGAACCGAACAATTATGTTGGCCACTCGCATGAAATTATTGAAAGAGTAATGTCATCAATTAATGAATAATTACGTTTTAGTCCATAAATCAAGAAAAAACTTGAAAAAAATAGGACGTAAAATAGTTCTTGAATTGTATAAAAATGAAAATGTATTGAGTAAATACCAAATATTTAACAAATATTTGTATATAACTTCAGTGGAGGCTGCTCCTGAGGAAGTTAAATTAAAATACAAGCTAATTAAAGCTAAACTTTGTGAAACAAAAATAGAAGCTATTTACGATAATATAAAAAATCTTATTTCGTCAGAAGATAATATACAAACATTTGCAATTAAAGTCGAAAGAAAGGGAGAACATAAATTCACATCTACTGAATTGGCAAGAGAACTAGCTGGAAGTGTATTTGAATTATTTCCAGATGTGAGTGTTGATTTGACAAATGCTAAATTTAAGATACACGTAAAAGTTTTGAACAATAAGTCACTACTGTACACGGAAAAGGAATGAAAATAACGGTAATTGGTCCAGGAGCTATAGGATTAGTACTAGCTGGATCTCTTGATTCAAAAAATCAAGTTTCTGTTCTGACCAAACCAGAAGCATATGAAAAACTTAAACAAAATGGGTTATGGATTAAAGAAAGAAATAGAAAAAGAAAGATTAATGCTAAAATTATCACTGAAATTGATGATTCTGAAATTGTAATTATTGCAGTTAAGGGATATGATCTTGATACTGCTGTAAACCTGCTACATAATTTTAAAGGAAAAGTAATTATTTGCCAAAATGGGCTTAAGATGCTGAATTTAAATCTCGAGCATAGCAATGATATTTATGCAATTGTAACAAGTATGGGAGCTATTTCGACCAATAATGGAGTTACAGAATTTAAGGGAACTGGCAGGACCGTATTAGGTAGCCTGAATAACGTAAAGAAGAAACGTGATGAAATATTAAATATTTTTTCTAAAAACTACTTCGAAATTTATCACACAAATAACATTGAGAAAAGCATATGGCTTAAAGCTGTTGTGAACAGTGCAATAAACCCCATAGCCTCACTTTACAACTTAAAAAACGGAGATTTAAAAAAAGAGCAATACTGGTACTTAGTTAGAGAATTACTTGCTGAGTCTAGAGAGATTGCAAGATCAAATGGCATTGATTTCAATAATGAACCAATAGAATTGGCTGAGGAAATTATTCAAAAGACCGCTGATAATTATTGTAGCATGTTACAAGATATAAAAAAGGGAAAGAAAACTGAAATAAATGAAATAAACGGAATTCTTCACCTAATGGGCCAAAAGCAGAACGTTAAAACTACTTTAAATCTAGAATATTTAAAAAAGATTAATGCTTTAATTAATTCCTAAAGCTTGATTAGTCTTCCTAACTGATTTCAAAGAATCTGATTCTAAGTTACACATTGCTCTTATAGCATCGATATTCTCNGGAACAACATCTGATTCTTGGTGAATAGCTTGATAATAGTATAACTTTTTACCAAATGAATGAACACCATCTTTCCAAACTGCGATCTGATTCAAATCACCTCTTGTGTAAAGTGAATCTCGTGCCAATTCCATTATTTCAGCAGTACCTGGTAAATTTCGAACTTTAGAANCATCGTGATTTAAGAATCCTTCAATTAAATTAACTCTAGGTGTTGCCTCCCACATTTCTAAAACTTTACTTACTTCAGGTTCTGAATCTAACTCAGCAATTATACAGTGAACATGCATAATTGTAGTTGGAACTTTAACTGCCATGGTTTGAATGTTTAAGTTTGAAATGACGGTTTGAACGTCAGGTCCATGGTGACTAGGGACATTCAAAACCGGTTCTATTGAATTNATCGGGCCTCTATCACTATCTTTTGGATCTCCACTTCTACGTACCATTACAGCTTGGACGTTATCAATACCATATTCNTTCAACAATGGATAAAGTGTTCGCGANAGTCCGGTAGTGTTACAAGAAACCACACGAACGTAATCCTTCCCNATTGATTCCGAATAGTTTGTTAAAGAATTGAAACTAGTTCCTATAGGTGCATGCTTTTCTCCGCCTTGCCATATTGCCTTTGTTCCTGCTTTCTTGTACATCTCAATGTTATTGACGCCAAGTTTTCCAGGCGTACAATCAATAATTATATCTGCAATATCAACAAGATCTTCAGTNACTCCACTTACTTTTATACCATATTTTTCAAAAAATGGGACTTTACTCTTTGTAGAAGCAAAAACAGGATAATTTGCATCTAAAGCTCCTCTCATTTCATATGTAGGTTTTGTTTTAACAATACCCACAATTTCCATATCATCCTGAAGTGTGACGGCTTCTGCTACCCTCTTACCTATTGTACCATATCCGTTGATACCAACTTTAATCATATATTCTTATTTGATAACTCTATATAACTACTTATCCTGTTCATCAACCATTTTTCGTAGTTTCTCAATAGATAATGATATTTTCTTTTCNGAAGGATTTTCAACAATATCTGAACTATCNCGGTTCATCTGAACAGGTTGTTCNGGAGGNTGTGTTTCAGTNTCAAAAACCTTTTCAGGGAACTCTTCNATCTCACCNCCAANATCTGATTCTTCTTCTNTGTCCTTATCTTCAGCAACATCTTTCGATATAGAATATCCACTAGCATCTTCTGTGNCCTGCTCAAGATTGCCTTCTTCAATATCTTCCAAAAGCTTATCCNTCTTTACCTGAGAACCTTCTTCGNCTATAGCCTCTANATCCATTTCCTCTTCTTCCTCNTCCATCTCCATTACATCTTCAAGATTTATTTCAACTTCTTCATTNTACAAAAATTCTGGCATCTCAGGCGCAACTGCACCTCGTACTGCAATTGCCTCATAAAATTCGAAGGCTGTCCTTTCAACCTCCTCAACAAATTTATCTAAATCTTCTTCCCCAATTTTAGAATGAATTGCGGCCATTCTATCAGAAATAAATGCGAAATAATTAGGTGCGACTTCAAACGCCTTTTCAGTCCAAGTAAATGGTATCCAGGCAATTACTTGCTTATTTCTAATATCAACTGAGACTTTCAATTGAGGTCCTGGGTATATTATTCCTCCACATGGAACATCATAATTGTTCATATATGCTAATACTTTGTAAACATCTTCTTGACGTGGTGCCTGCTCCAAGTCATATTTAGTTTCAAAATAGAAATTGACACCTCTATAGTTCATAAATATTTCGGGCTTACCTGAACCTTGAGCCGGATTTGCCTTCTCATCAGACTCTCCGAAAAGAGATCCCATTATTGAGTCACTCCAACCGTGCCTGACCTGTCCTGGAGCATCATACTTGAGAACAATATCTTTGTTTTTAGACCTAAATTCACGTAAAGACTTGGCATGAGCACTAAGTTTCATTCCTGATGCCATTTCACAAAGAATCCATAGTGCGTAAATATCAGTCATTTTTTGTGTCTGAACTAAAACTGTTTCCTCGTAATAAGATTTGTAATCATCTAAAAAATCTCTCCATAATGCAGGAAGTTCTCTGTAAGACCTATTACGGCTCCAAGTTTTGGCCTCAATAATTGCCTCTCTATTGATCAATCTTTCTTCCTTTCTAGTATCCTTAGCAATAGGAATCAATTCTGCCAACTTTCCGTCACCTAAAACCTGTTTATGCATTTTGCAAGCTAAATCTAACTTATCTAACTGAAGTTTTGCATCGTCTGACAAAGGTTCAACAGTCTTTCCATATATTGCAGCCCATGCTTTCTTTTCTCTTTCTTTGCGATCCATCTCATCTCTGAAAAATATTGCTTCAATGAAAACTTCCATATGGAATTTGACAAGAAGGATATTTGTGGGCGTACTCCATTTTCTTTTTCGAATATCTGTTACATGGGCTGTAGCATATTCAGTACCCTTTTGAGCGCGTGCAAGAGCTGTTTTTTGCCAACGCACGGCGCCTCTGATTTGAGACTTCATTGTCTTTCTTTCTACTTCAACTTTGTAAGTGTATGCTCCTTTTCTAATGTCGTTAGTTATTTTTAGTAACTTCCCAGAGAACTCTAATAATTGCTCTATGTTTAACAAAATTTTCTCTTCTTCAATTGACGAAGTAGCCCCTGGATACATTCCTTCAGGCGGTTCCTCAGCACCGGAATTTTTTACTAAATCTGGAATGTGGTTATCTCTCAAGTCTTTAAACTTTTCATAATCTAACATTTTTGGAGCTATAACTATCTCTAATTTGTTAGATACTGATTTACCATCTTTATCAAATAATCCTATTGTATTTGTGCCTATGTAATCGGGAACTTCAAAAGCTTGTGAATGAGTTGTGTTAGATCTAATTTTAGGAAGATTATCCATACGGGCAGTTCCTAATCTAATATGAACATTTTCTAAAGGTCTAAAAGCATTAACATTGAGCAGAATACTCTCACCCTCTTGCAAATGCTCAGGATGGTCCGCTGGTAAATTTAGATCTATAGTTGCATCTGGTAAACTCATATCAACCGAAAACGCTCAATCCTGGTGAATCTACCATCTTTTCTAACGTTAATGAAATGTCATGATTTGTTCCAAGTACTTCTTGGGCCTTTAGCATAAGACATTTCAATTCATTTCTCTCAAGACCTTCTAAAGCAGGCATTATGTTAGATTTGATAACATCAGCTAGGGCTCTATCTAAGTCGTATTGTCCTCTGGAGTTGAAGACTGTGAGCATTGAATCAATGATAACTGCAGGACCTATCTTCCTGTATGTTCTAACTCCTCTAGCAATCTCGTCATCACGAGACTGTGGTAAATCCTCCTCCTCTAAGAAGTTCATAAATTTGTTGAAAGCTTTGAACATAGTACCATCGTCATCGTAAAAATCGAACATTTCCTTAGCATACCAATCTTCATTCTCGCTACCTTCAGGCCTATCTGGAGCTATTCCTAATTTATTTAATTTATTGAATACGAAAACAGGCATTCTCCTATATTCATCATCTCTATCAGGCAATCCAATTTCAACAAAAGCAAAGCGCCTCATCAATGCATGTCCAACATTAAACAAAGTATTTTTATCTTGAGTNTTCATCGTTCCNATAATTCTGAATTCGGGTGGCATCATGAATGGTGCTGCACCNGTTTCTTTAGCAGTTAGTAAAGGCTGCTTNTCTCTNTATTCGAAAACTGTAAACAACTTTCCGAATGCTTCATCAATGTTAGCTCGGTTAAATTCGTCTATAACTAAATAATGAGGTTTACCCTCTTCTTCCATTGTCTTTTCGCAGGACTTAGCTGCGTCAGCAACATAACCATCTTTGAAGAAGTAGCCTCCAGAGTCATCAGGTGAAATTCCACCTATTACTTCAAAATTAGACCATTCTGCGTTAGCTGTTACAATTGAATAATTAGGTATCATACTTCCATCCTTAGCTTCTTTAACGCCACAGATTTGGCTTAGTAACAAGTTAGCTAAAGCTGTTTTACCTGTACCTGGATCTCCATAAAGCATAATATTTCTTCCGGATTTTAAATGAGTAACAGTTTGGTTAATTGTGTCTCTAGTAGTTGAATAATATTTTGAAAGCTCTTCGTAATCAACATCATAATTAACTTTCATAGCTTTTCTAATTTTAGGAGTTTCTGCTAACTCTTCTTTTAGCTCCTTCTCAATATCTGAGAAATCAACACCATAATTCTCATCCTCAGTAGGTTTGATGTCTATAGTTGCTTCTGGAAATTCAGAAAGTAGCCTATCCATTGCATCCTCCAAAGAGATATCTCCAGACTTTGTGGGCTCAGGCTCTTTGTCTTTATTATCATCAAACAATTCTTCCTCTGGAACAAAGTCTGAATCGAATGGATCTGAAACTGGAGGTTTAGACAATTGCATCTCGACCACTCTATCTCTGAATTTCTCTGTACCATATTTTATACCGTACCAAACGGCACCTAGAGCAACAGCCAGAGGTAATCCAAACATTATCCATTCAGTGGTAGATTCTGGAGAGGAAACGTCCGTACCAGAAAGAAGAGCTGGTGCAATCATTGTTGCAAAGAGAGTACCTATTCCAGAAACGAATAATCCAAAATAAGCTAAACCTTCCATACTTTCTTCAGATTTACGCTTACGATAGAAAAGATACATTCCTAGGAACGATATTGAAACAGATAATAAAGTGAGAATTATGTCACCTTGTTCGAAATAAAAATTTGCACTATTTCTTACCAAATTCCAAACAACAACTATAAACTGTAAAGATAATCCCATCAATATCATGAAGAAATATTTTGCTTCTTCCATGTCTTTAAGTCTAACTGTTTGGAGAATGTAACCTGCGATTCCGAGTAAAAGAAATAGAATACCGGCTAACAAAATCAGCATTTCAATAGGTTGCAAATCAATGTAAGCATATTGAACTTGACCTCCTACTTCAGTACAAGCTTGTTCAAGAGATGAATCAAAAGACTTTAGCGAAGTATCACAGGATAACCAAGGACCTCTAACCCAGTTATGGTGTAAGGCGGCGAAAACTAAAGATCCTGCACCAATAAAAGAATAAATAGTGGTTAGAGGCGCCTCGCTGATATCCTTACCCGTTACCGCATAAAGAAATACAATGTAAGAAACAACGATAATAACAAGACCTGCTGTTGCACCTAACGTTGTCTCAACTGCTTCTAATGGAGTTTGATCTCTGCCCATGAAAAGGTAAACAATACCTAAAATCATTAACATCAAAAGCAAAGGAGCCATGATGTTACTGTCACTGATCCTTCTAGCTTGAACCAAAATGCAAAGGCCCATTAGAATAGTAAGTCCTAGAATAGTTTGATACTCTTGCGTCTTCACGTTGAACGTACTTGTATCCCAGTCTGAATTCAGCACTACTGGACAACCATTATCATTACCTTTAGAGGAAGGTTCTCCCCAACCAGGGCAAGTTAAAGGCTCGTTGTAGCTAGTATAGTTCCTTAAATCTTCATAAGTTACACCTTCGCCTACGGAAGACTCAGGATTAGGTACATCTGCAGTTGTATAGTAAAGAACAAGACCAAGCAGTGCTACTGCAAGTAAAAATTGTAAAGCTGGTAAGTAAAAACTAGGTTTCTTTCGACCACTCGTCAATTGTGTTGATTGAGAAACCGGTGAAGCTCCAGGACTGTCCTCATTCTTAGAGACCGGTGTTTCAACATTTGAAGGGCCCACGTCTTTTGCGCCAGCTAAATTTACTCCACATATATTACAGAAAGGCGCTGTGTCTTCTACCTCTACGGCACAGACTGGACACTTCTTCATGTATCACATCTAACTGTGTAGATAAAAGACTTTTAGTGGCAAACATTCTTATTAGGCATCCAAATGGCAAAATAATGGTTGCTGAATTGTTAACTCTCCGAGACTTGAGAGTTCAAACTTTGAAAGAAAGAAGGGAAGGAAGATTAACGAAGATATCTACTACTTTCTACGACCAAATAATAAAATTAGAAAATCAGATAAGAGAAGTTATTGAACAATCAAAAGGGAATGTAAAAAGACTGGAAAAAAGTAATTCAGACATGAGAAAACTTATGGATTTGAAATTAGAATTACATAAGTTAAGAGAAAGAAAATTAACTGATTTGGCAAGAGAAAAAGTCAATGGACAAAACCCAAACTCAGATAATGTTCATCCAAGCGAGAGTGAATACCTTGAATCCATATGCTCAGTAATTGAAAAACATAGAGAAAATACCCTTCTAAATACAGATTTCCAATTGATGCCAGAAGAAAAAGTAATCAAAAAAATCGATACTAAAATTCAAAAAAATGATAAAGTTGAAGATAAAGTNGTAATNAATGAAGAAAAATATCCCAAGAAAGTAAAAGAATCTGACGAGTCAGAATACTTAAATGTAAAAGTTCTGGAAGATCTTCCTACATTTACAGGAATGGACGCTAAAAATTATACACTAAAAAACGGAGATATCGAATCAATTCCAAAATATAACGCCAGAATGCTAAGTGATGCTGGCAAAGTTAAACTTGTTACTGAGGTGAAGGTCTGACTTACGAAAGAAAGAACAACAACATATTAGTAACAGACAAAAGAATAGCTGCCCAAATTTATAACAAAGGAAATACAGGAACTCCACAAAGTGGCGGGGACCTACTGTTAACAAGCTACGAAGCACTATACTCTAATGACAGAAAAGACATTATACTGTCGCAGGATGAAATAAATGATTTTCAAAAAGAAAAACTTCGTTACTGTACATACAAGGACCTAAAGGAACGAGGTCTTGTAGTTAAATCATGCAAAAANGGATTGAGATTATACGACAGAAATACCTCTACAAAAGAGTCCGCATCAGCTATAGTACATTCTTTTAATTTTCAAGATAAGATTAATTTTACTTCAATNATAGATGAACTAGAATTAAAACTACCAAGAAGAACACAAGTGGGCATTGTGGATAACGAAGGTGACGTAGTTTATTACATAGCAAATATTATTGAGTGGACAAAAACTAAACTCAAAGACAATGTTCAAAATATTAATGAAGACCCTAAGATGCAAGAACTGGTTGACCTCGGATATCAAATTCACTCGGGTCTNAANTTTGGAACACATTACAGAGTTTACAATTACGAATCTGAGCATGCACCTTGGCTAATTCATATAACAGAAAAGAATCATAATTGGTTAGATGTTGCTCGAATGATTAGAGTTGGTCATGGAGTTAACAAAACTATTGTACTCAAATATGAAGAATATTGGATAAGCCTGGAGTGGACAAAACCATGAAAATTGGAATTTTAACTAAAAATTTTTCAAAATTAAACCATATTACAAGGAAACTCAAAAATGCAGAATTTAACCTTNTACACTTAAAAAAAATTCCTGAACTAGACCACGAAATTGATGTTATTGTTTCTGATGAGGCAATTGAAAAATGCTTAACTCCACACNTNATCNCTGGAAACTTGGANATTCTTGAACTAAAAATAAGATGCGCATATTATCAAAAAAATCAACTNATTGTAGGAATAGATCCAGGAGGAATATGCGGACTCGTCGCAGCNGCCAACAATCACTTATTATTCCAGAGAGAATTTGANAATATTAATTCTATGACTAATTTGATTGTATCAATTAATGATGAAATTGGAATAAAACATATTAAAATTGGNTTAGGAAGTCCGCCTGTTAGAAATTTAATTGTTAANTCNCTTGAAAATTATAGAGNCAAACTACAATTTATNGATGAGAGAAGAAGTGGCAGTGGAAGTCACATTGAAGCTGCAATAAGAATCGCATCTAGAACTCCTCAGTTGAATGAACCAAAAAGATACAGNCCAAAAANTGGTGAAATTGCTTGGATACAAAAAGAGTCTCGTAGATTGTCAAAAGGTCTCTTTACAATAGACAAAGAAACTGCAAGCAGAATATTATTAGGTCAAGTAACTATGGAATCTGCCGTTAAAGAATACACTGAAAAATTAATTAAAAATAGTCAATAGAATTATTGCAGCTACATAATGCATGAATATGTTTTTTATAGAACTGTATTGATGAAAAATTGTGCAATTATTAGAAGTTAAAGATTTAAAGAAAGGATTTGGTTCAGAAACATTTAACACAAGGGTAGAAGTCTTGAAAGGTATTAATTTGGAAATGAAAAGAGGAGAATTAGTGGCTCTTATGGGGCCATCTGGTTGCGGAAAATCAACACTTCTAAATATCATTGGTGGATTATTGCCTGGNGACGAAGGTAACATAGAACTCGCTGATGTAAACAGTAAAGAAGCAATTACCAAAGCTTCGGGGTCTAAAGATAGAATCGAGGAAAAATTAAATCGAGATATTGATGGTGACGGAAAAATCGGTTCTTCAAATAACTTTTCATATGGAACGAAACCTCCAAATAAAGTTGTAAATGTAAGAAGAAGAGGAGTAGGGTGGATTTTTCAGGATTTTCACTTGGTAGAGCATTTAACTGCAATTGATAATGTTGCAATGGCACTAGAAATCTCCGGAATGGAACAGAATGAGGCTGAAACAAAGGCAAAATCAGCACTAACTACTGTCGGTTTGGGTGATAGAATTGATTTTGGAGCTGAACAACTTTCAGGTGGACAGCGACAAAGAGTTGCTGTTGCCAGAGCAATTGCAGGTTCTAGACCGCTGCTTCTAGCTGATGAACCTACAGGAAATTTAGATGCTGAAAGTGGTAGCGATATTATGAAATTATTCAAAATATTAACCAGAGGTGAAAATCCAATTTCAATTCTAATGGTTACTCATGATCCTAATCTTGCAAAACAAGCCGACAGAATGTTACTAATGAAAGACGGAATTGTAGCTGCAAGTGACATCAAATCCGCTTGGGGAATAACTGATGAGGAGGAACAAGAATGAGTGCTTCAGAAGTTACTTGGCTCCAATGGTTTTTCTCGATAACTGTATGGAAAGAAAGGTTTTTAGGTTTACAAAAAAGATTTTTAGACTTACCTGATAANCTCAGAATAGCAACNCTCACNTCATGGAGAGATAAGGAAAGAGGATTAGCTGTATTTGCAGGTGTTTTCCTAGCAAGNTTAGTAATTACACTNGTGTTAATTTATGGAGTAGGNCTATCACAGGCTTTCCTNGAAGAATCAATAGAAGAAACTGTTTTTGATTCAAAAATAGAATTTAAATCGGCTCCTGAACAAGGGGCATCTGGTTGGACAAATGACACCGCNGTACTCCAACAAATGTGCGATGAAGTAGTATTNAGAAAAGAATTCAATGATTGTACTCTCGTTTTAGGTAAAAGTGGAATTCATAGTGANATTAGTTGGGGAAATGATGCTGCATTCTATGCTTCACCATTATTNATGGAAAGTATTGAATCATCAGATCAAGACAGAAAATGGGATACTGAGGAGCTNTGGGACTATGAGTACACTACCGGACCTCCTGTAGTTAATATTAGAGCAATTTCTTTCCTCGGACCTGAAGCTTTTGATGGNGTGCTTGCAGAACGATTATCTGAAAACATAATTTATGAAATGGGAGAATGGAAATCTCACGAAGAGGTTGATAATGAAAGAGGAATTTTTGTTCCTTTAGATATTGCTTCTGCAGCAGGTGCTGAAGTCGGTGACAACTTAGATTCCTTAACTTTCACTTACACTCATGAAAGAGGCTTACCTGGCACTATGGAAGATGAAGACTGCCCTGGTAAAATAATCGAAGGCGAGGAATACAGGCTAATGTATTGTCAAGTTGAAATGAAATTGGAGAATGTTACAATTCTTGGAATTTATGAACCATGGCCTCAAGGTAATCCNGTCCTTGCAGCAAATCCAATTTACACTACNTGGACCTTANTAAGTGATGAACAACAAATNACCTTGATAGATAAAGATCACGTATATTTAGGAGTAACCGTTGATAGAAGCTTACTACCGACCTCATCGATTTCTGCAGCTGAAGACTGGTTAGATGCTATATCAAATGATATGCAGAAGCAAACATACGATAATGGTAACGTAAAAATATTTTATGTTGACATAATCAGTGGAACAATACTTTGGCTTGAATTTGTTCTTGGATTNGTACAAGTCTTNGATTANATATTGATGATACCTGTAGTCATTCTTTCGTTATACTTATTAATTTACGGATTAGAGCTTTCGTTAGAACAGAGGCGAAGAGAAATAAGTATTCACAGATCAATTGGAGCAACAGCTGACAAATTGAAAGGAATGGTTCTTTTTGAACTATTTGTCATCTCCTCAGTTGCTTGGGTTGCTGGATACATTTTAGCATTTTTTTCTGTACCAATTATTCTTTCAAGTGTCGGCTTCATGCAATTTGAAACTTTAGATGTAGACATA
The DNA here is from genome assembly GCA_002724775.1 of Methanobacteriota archaeon. Classification (GTDB taxonomy): domain Archaea; phylum Thermoplasmatota; class Poseidoniia; order MGIII; family CG-Epi1; genus CG-Epi1. The sequence goes on along the minus strand of PBPR01000038.1, from coordinate 17,752 downwards.
ANTCCTGTTCTAAGTTTTGGAGCGACATTTTTTACAATATTGGCTACGCTCGGCCTAGCCTTATTATTCGGAAGATCGCGAACCCAAAAATTCTTAGAAATGGAAATTGACGAGGGTGTAAAGAAAACTGCNGAATCTGGAAAACCTAGGACATGGCTTCACGTAATTATGCTTTTCATAGGAACTTTAGGTGCAATAGATACTTATCAGGAGCTAACAACTGGAGGAACTGGGATAATTAGTAATTGGTTTTTGGGGGGTTTAATTAATATTTTTGGACCATTCATGCTTTGGATAGGAGGAGCTCTGTTACTATCTAGGTTAGGTGCATACGGTCCTAAAATAATGCTTTTCTTTTTCAAAAGAACGCCACTACTTTCAGACGTGAAAAGAGGGTTACAAAATACGGGCTCTAGTGAATCTACAACAAGNTTATCNCTTATCATGCTTTTAACATTGTCCATAGTAACTCTTGCAGCTGTGCAGGGATATACTGGATCTCTCGTAGATGAGCGAACTGCAGACCTGCAAATTGGTAGTGACATTAAGATTTATTCTACTGAGCCTATGACCTCCAGTGAAATTGAACAGGCCGTTCAGAATATTAGTTCCAAAGACATTACAGTCAAGGCATTGACAGTACCAATGATAGCTCTGGAATCTGAAGATGGTACAGACGCAAACGCTTATGTTTTAATGAATGGAAGTGGGGATATACTGAAATGGTTCCCTCAAGCCATTCCTGGAAAAGACATTTCTAAAGCAATTGCAGCATATGAAAATGTAGGATTTTCAGCTGGGCCTGACATGGCATTTTCACTTGATTTAGAAGGCTCGGGTAGATTTGGAGACTCAAATGATGTGTTGTATGAAGCTGGAGATAAAGAATCAGAGACAATTAATTTTACATGGGAGTTTAAGAATCTTGTACCAACCAATTTAGATCCAAACTCAACGATGTCTGTAGAAGAAGCTTTTGAGTATTACACAAATATTATGGATAGAAACTGGTCAAACATTAATTTAGCAGAACAGGATTTGAGTAATCGGAATTTTTCTAGAACTGATTTCTCTAACACGAATTTATCAGGCGTAAATTTTGCTAATTCTGACTTAAGTGAGTCCCTCTTCTATAATGTNGAGCTCGGAAGTGCAAATTTTGCTGGTGCTGATTTAAGAAATACTATATTCGTTGTAAATGAGGCTAATCTTGCAAATATCAATTTCACAAATGCGAACCTTAACGGCTCATTTTCATACTTTCCTACTAATTTTACAAACCCCAATTTCCAAGGTGCTATATGCCCAGATGGGACTTCCCATAATGAAAANAACAACTGTGAAACCGGTTTNAGTACTGAACCAACACCATTGTTATTGCCTGTTTACTTTCCAGCAAAGTTCGAAGAACAAATAACTACTTANCAAACATCAATNAGATACATTGGAATTCATGAATTNATNCCTGGAGTNGCTACAAATGACATGAANAATTATTTGATTATNAATGANCAATCNTACAGAGCNTTGGTAGGNGATCAATTCGTAGATAACTTAAGAGCTCAAACTTGGATCGTCGATGTTGATGGAATAAGCAATGATGATTTACAAGTTTTGACTTTACTAATAGCTGCAGACTCAAGATTCGAAGGCGCTGACGATTGGGAGACTACACATGAAAATGTGGAAAGAAATGGAGGAATTATATTTGGAACACAAGGTCTATTCACGCTACAGTATCTAGTAGCAAGTGCTGCAGCAATTGCTTCTGCATTTGTTTTCTTGTCACTGGTCCTAAATCAGAAAAAGAAAGAATTAGCCATTTTGCAAGCAATTGGCGCAAGTCCAAACCAGATAATTAGACTTGTATTATTCGAAATATTATCAATAGTTTTCTTTTCAATGATTCTTGGAGTTATANTAGGAATGGGATTATCTCTTGCATTTAATGGATTCTTTAACATATTTGGATTCTTGTTCCAACTATTTTCAGGAACAGGTGAAGAAGCTGTTATCAGCAGAATATTACAATGGCCTTGGTGGGTTATTACTCAAGTTACTTTGGGCGTTATGACTGTGGTTGTAATAGCATTGGTATTTACGACTAGGAGAGCGTTACGAGCAGATCTAGCTGTAGTGCTAAAGGGAGAATAAAATGTCTGAAGAATTATTTGAGCATACAACTGGACAAGGGAAAGAAGAAAAAAGCACTAATGATGAAATAGAATCTATNAATTTTACAGAAAAAATGATGGACGATAAAATAGATAAAGATGCAATTTTACAAGCAATTTCGCTTTACCATGTATATTCATCTACCGCTGAAGATGGAAATGTTGTTGCTTTAAGAGGACTAAACGTATCTGTAAAAAAAGGTGAAGCTGTTGCCATAGTTGGACCTTCAGGTTCTGGCAAATCAACATTATTAAAATGTCTAGGTGTTTTAATGAAACCTTCAGCAGGTGGAGTAATACTTAACGGTAAATCAACTACTAGGAGAACTGGAATTGAATTAGTGAAGATGCGACAAGAGACCGTTTCTTTCATTTTCCAAGAGGGAAATCTTCTACCGGATCTTAATGCACTCGATAATGTTGCTCAGGCTCTACGCCACAAGGACATAAGACCATCTGAAGCAAAAAGAAAGGCTATGGAAATTTTAGTAGAACTTGGCCTTGAAGAGCGTGTTAACAGCATGCCAGCAACACTCTCAGGAGGAGAGCAACAAAGAGTTGCTATTGCAAGAGCATTAGTTACCAATCCCAAATTAATTTTAGCCGATGAACCAACTGGAGCTTTAGATCCAATTACTAGTCGAGAAGTTTTAGAATTATTTGGGAAATTACATGCAGAAAAGGGAGTTGCTTTTCTAATTGTTACACACAGTGACGAAGTTGCCGCATTCTGTGACCGTAGTTTAGAATTACGTGATGGGAGGTTTGTGGCTGAACATGGAACTAACCTTGATGTAGATGACTTAGAAGGAACAAGAGAGTTGATTGTAGATGAACTAGGTACAGTTTCTTTCCCTCCTGAGGTTTTGATGAAAATGGGAGGTCCAGGAAGATACGAAATCGCCCGCAATGAAAGAGGCGAAGTTAAACTAGTTACAGCTGAAAAGAATAAATCGATGATTAAAGGGAAAAAAGTACTAGCAAGCATATGTCCTGCTTGCAATTACAAGTATATTGATGATAGTCAATTGTGTCCTGAATGTGGTTCTAGCCGTCCTATGGTAAGCGACAACTAGAAATCGAGTACAATCCTAGGGGTCTTTTGATCTATNTTAGGGATATTATTATCAAAAATTGGGTTAATAAATTCAGAATAAGCTTCTAAGTAAGCNACAATATCTAAACCCATGAATTTTGAGACNCCCACACGAGACAAAAGGTCCATNCCTGACTTTGANAGTGTTCTAGCNCCAATTAAATCTTGAATTTCATAANTAGCCATTCTAATTTTCAATAGTGCNGCTCCNGTCTTNATCANTCCTTGAATNAACATATGTTCGCTACTTCTTTTAACTGAAGCTAACCAAAGACCTTCCCATGCCTCATGAGCNTCCCAATAAAAATGATANTTATACAAATCTANTCCATACAGATAACTTTCATTTAATTTCCAGTCATCAGATTCCCATTTTCCTATCTCATCTTCATCATGGCCATAACTGTGACCTTCAGGGCTATTGACAGGATGAGGGTGAATTCCTGGAACAAATCTATAAGCTGGAAAATTACTTTTTGTATATCTACTCACACTATGGTTCAAAACATCTTCAGAGGATGCCAAAGGATAATCAACCATTATTGATTTACAATATCTTCAATGGCTGAAGCAAATGAAATAACATCGGCCTCATTATTGTATAGATAAGCACTAGCTCTTGCAGTGCCATCAATTCCTCTTGAGTTAAACCAGGAGTGAACACAATGCATTCCACTACGGATTGCAATATTGTATTCTTCATCAAGATGCATTGCAATTTCAGTTGGATCCCATCCATCAATGTTGAATGAACAAATTCCGCCTCTCTTGGAGACATCACTTGGCCCAATAATTGATACTTTGTCGAGATTTAGAAGCTTATCTGACATGATTCTGTTAAGCTTGTTTTCATGTTCTTGAATGTTCGCTCTGCCTACCTTCATTACATATTCTGCTGCAGTTCCTGAGCCAATTGCTCCTGCATAATCTTGAAGACCTGCCTCAAAACAAGAAGGTGGTGGCAACAATTTATAATCCTCGTATGTAGAATTAATAACNGTAGATCCTCCAACATAAGTCGGAATTAATGATGACAAGGAATCATATTTACCATACAGAAAACCCATACCACTAGGTCCACAAAACTTATGAGCNCTAGCTGCAGCAAAATCAACATCTAAATCTACCACATNAATCTCTTTATGNGCTGCAGATTGNGCNATGTCCATCAATACNTTTACACCCTGNTCATGACATATCTCNACTATTTCCTTAGCTGGNTTTGTATGCCCATCTAAATTAGAAGTATGAACAAAACTGAAAATTTTAGTATTCGAAGTGATGGATTCTTTTAATGCCTCCAAATCGAAAAAATAGTTGTCTTTAGGTTCAAGGACATCNTACTTGATACCATTNTATTTTGATAAGTGATGCCAAGGAACCACATTGGCATTGTGTTCTTTATCTGAGGTAAGAACATGATCTCCTTTCTTTAATCTCAAACCGTTCGCTACAATGTTCATTCCTTCAGTAGCATTTTTGGTAAAAACAATTTCAGAAGGTTGCTCGGCCCCGACAAATTTTCTCAGGCTATCACGTGCCATTTCAAATTTTTCAGTTACTTGCCAACTAAGTTTATGAACTGAACGGCCTCCACATGCTGGGTAATCTGTGTAGTACTCGGTTATTGCATCAATAACTTGCTGAGGTCTGAGTGTCATACAAGCACTATCCAAATATATTGGAGAATCATCCTTATTCATCAAAGGAAAATCTTTCCTGTAATTGGACATGCTCATGAGACTTTATCGGACAGTCTAATTTAAAGACCTGCTTAGCAAAGATATTTTATACTGCTATTAAGGGGTGAAATTATGACATGTTTGGAAAATTTCCCGAATGACTTAGAACCTACAATTGCATGTGGAACTCAGATAATAGAATTCGGGCCAGTTACTGCTTTATTGACTATCTTGATCGGTGGACCTCTTGTAAGTTACATCTTAAGAATCGTCAAGAGATTGATGAGCAAGTACGATTATGTCGATTCTGGAGTTGAAAATTTTCTTTACCGAATAATAAGCACTGCATTATGGCTATACGTGTTCTTAGTTGCAGCTAATGCACTCGGAATAAATGTAACTGGAATTATTGCAGCTTTAGGTATTGTAGGCTTGGCAATGGCATTCGCTGCTCAAGATACAATCGAAAATATAATTGCTGGTCTATTCTTAATGATTGATAGGCCGTTTAGAGAAGGTGACAGAATTTTACTTCCTAAGAAAATTGGAAGCCTTTACTCAAGCTGGGGTGACGTTACCGAGGTCGGACTAAGAACTACTCGAGTNCGTTCAACTGACGGNGTNTTAATGTCNGTGCCAAACAANCTTTTCACTCGCGATGTTATTGCAAATTTCAATCATAAATCCGACAAAAATCTGCGTGTAAGAATTAGGTTAGGATTGGTACCTACATGGGAAAACGTGACCAAAGGAGAAAAAATAGTAACTGACATTGCTAAAAGCAATGAAAATATTTGCCAAGAAAAACCCAGACCTCCGCAAATTGTATTGAGAGATTTTGGTGATCAGGAAGTTATAATGGAAATTAGATATTATGTTCCTAATGCTCCTTTAATGAGATCAACTAAATCGTACTATGTCAAAGAAATTCTAAAACAATTTGAAGAACAAGGTGTCAACTTAGCTTATCCAACTAGACTGCTAATGAAAGATACAGAACAAACTTGGAAGATATAGAATACTTTATTATTGAGCACCTAATAAGTANAATATGTCATTTGAAGTACCAGATTTACCATACGACTACAGCGCATTAGAACCATACATAGATGAAGAAACTATGCGAATACATCACGATAAGCACCATGCAGCATATGTCAACATGCTAAACGGAGCTGTCGANGCTGCTGGAATCGAAGGAAAAACCGTTGAAGAATTAATAACTGACTTAGATTCAGTTCCTGAAGCTCAGCGCGGAGCTGTAAGAAATCACGGAGGAGGACACTACAACCATTCCTTGTTTTGGGAAGTAATGGGGCCTGTAAATGGCGAAATGAGTCCTGAACTAAACGCAGCATTACTAGACGCATTTGGTTCACTTGACGATTTCAAGGCTAAATTCCAAAATGCTGGGATGACTAGATTTGGCTCAGGATGGGCATGGTTATGCTCTAACAAGGGCAAACTAGAAATATGTTCAACTGCGAATCAAGATAATCCTATTATGAGTTCCAAATATGGAGGATGTGGATTGACCCCTATTCTAGGAATAGATGTTTGGGAACATGCATATTACCTTAATTATCAAAATTTGAGAGCTGACTACATTTCTGCATTCTTCAATGTAGTTAATTGGGCCGAAGTTTCGAAACGTTATTCAGATTCGCTCTGATTTCCTAATTCGGCGATTAAATTACCAACAAGCAAACAGGAACCTCCAATAAGGAGCCAAAAGTTAAATTCAGTAACGCCAGTTCCCACAGCAAATATAGTTGCCCACACTGGCTCTAGAGCATAGAGAATAGCTGCACGAACTGGATCTATATATTTCTGATAATAATTTACCAGTNAAAGTGCTACGTAGGTTCCAAAAAAAGAAGATAGCAAAAGTGGAACGAGAAAATCGCTTTTGATAATCAAAGTGTACACATTGATAGTTGAATCATTAACAAACATGAAATAATTAAGTAAGAAAAGTGCCATTAATGTTGAAATCGCAATAGAAGTAAAGGTTACAGTCATTGGATCAATACGCTTTGTGATTATGTCTGTAAAAATTATGTGACCTGCAAACATTAGTGCGCAGAGAATTGTTAACCATTCAGCAATATCGTAATGCAGCTCAGGAGGTCCTTGAATATAACCAGCTCCAAAAGTAGCCAGTAAAACTCCAAAAAGTAAACTTTTACTTTGGAATCTTCCTGCCAAGTAAGCTAGTATCAAAGCTGTAAATATCACATATAAACTTGTCAAAAAAGCAGAAACGGCAGGTGATATTCCCTCAAGCCCTATCATCTGAAATACAAAACCACCTAACATAAAGAATGCAAGTATAGAACCGTCGTACCAAGAACGATAATCTCCCAAATTTTTCCTAATACTAGGCGTAAAATAAAGGAATAAAGGCAAGGTTAAGCCAAATCTTAGTGTGACGAAAAGTGTAGATACTACATTGGTTTGAGATGAAGAAACAGATTCAGCACTGTCTAATGCTCTTTTCAGCCATAGGAAAGTACATCCCCAAATTATTGTAACTATGAATAACGCTATTGTAGCTTTTTGTTTCACACAACGCCCTGATCAAGCATTGCTTCTGCAACTTTAATGAAACCAGCAATATTAGCACCAACGACAAGATTACCTTTTTGATTATATTCTTCAGCTGCATCTGCACACTGCTTGTGTATTCCTGTCATTATTTGATCTAATTTAGAATCAACTTTTTTGCTAGTCCACTCGTCAAATGATGCATTTTGTGACATCTCAAGAGCAGATACTGCAACGCCTCCTGCGTTAGCTGCCTTAGCTGGACCAAATAATACTCCAGCATCGCTCAATATAGTGTAAGCTTCTGGAGATGTTGGCATATTTGCTCCTTCAGAAATTGCCATGCATCCATTCTTAACTAAGTTAGTAGCACCTTTAACCTCAATCTCATTCTGTGTAGCGCTTGGTAAAGCAACGTCACAAACTTCTCCCCAAGGGCGCTCTCCTTCGCGGTAAACTGCTCCAGGGTACTCTTTGACATATTCCTTGATTCTTCCTCTTCGGTTATTCTTAAGATCCATAATCCAATCTAACTTAGACTCATCAATTCCATCTTTATCAAATATGTAACCACCAGAATCAGACATAGTAATTACCTTTCCACCATAGCCTAAAACTTTTTGAGCACAATACTGAGCTACATTACCACTACCTGAAATTGCGCAGGCTTTACCTTCAATAGTTTCTCCCTTGGAAGCAAGCATTTCTCTGAGAAAGTAAACTTGTCCGTAGCCAGTAGCTTCTGGCCTAATTAATGAGCCACCCCATCCATATCCTTTTCCAGTAAGAACACCTTCCCACTTACCTGTGAGTTTTTTGTACTGTCCAAACATATAACCAATTTCTCTGCCGCCTACACCGATATCCCCTGCAGGAACATCCACGTTAGCACCAATATGGCGATAAAGTTCTGACATAAAAGACTGACAAAATCTCATCACTTCCATATCGGATTTACCTTTAGGATCAAAATCACTACCTCCTTTACCACCACCGATAGGTCTAGTTGTTAGAGCATTCTTCAAAATTTGTTCAAACCCTAAGAATTTGATAATTCCAAGATTTACACTTGGATGGAATCTTAATCCACCTTTGTAAGGTCCTATAGCACTGTTAAACTCAACTCTCATACCTCTATTAACTTGAACATTACCATTGTCGTCAACCCAAGGAACGCGGAAAGAAATGACTCTTTCTGGCTCTGTTAGTCTTTCTAGTATATTCGCATCCTTGTATTCTGGATGCTTATCAAAAACAGGTTCAAGGGTTTCTAACACTTCCCAAACAGCTTGATGAAATTCTGGTTGATTTGGGTCTCTAAGCTTAACTCTATCAAATGCTTCTTTGACATAGCTCATAGTACTCCTTTTGATAGAACAGAGTCTATAAAGATATCTACTGTTTCAGCTTAATTCAATGTGTTTTCAAATAAGAAACAACTTATTTTGCTAATGAACCCATAGGATCCCATGGAGGCAAACTAATTGGTTCGGCTTTATACATATCCATCAATTTTTTAGTTAAATGCTTTTTGTGAATAACAACTTCATACATAAATTGATCAAACCAAGGATCAGTCATGATGTCAAAACCTTTTTCACCGTGATCGGGACCCCAACTATTCTCTACTCTCCACTTTACAGGCTTATTNTTTTTCAAATCAACGCCCGTGAAAAGCATTGCATGTGTCATCACACTATCGCCGTACTCCAAACGTTCAGACTTTGACATTCCAAATGAAGTACCGTAGAATTTNTCAAATTCAAATANACTNGTGTCCATAACNCCGAATTGTCGAGTAAAAAACTTGCCTACATCACAACCAAACCATACAGGATCGTCAGCTTTAATGGATTTGATAGTATATTTTTTTAATTCTTCATTTTCTAGATTAAGATATCTAATGATATTACCACCGTATACATTTCCTAAATAATCTACAGTGTATGTCTTATTATAATCAGTAAATGGCCTTGGATCATTAATTAAGCAGACAAAATCGTTCAAATCTGTGTCTACGTGTTTTTTGAAAAAAGTTTGTGGGGTTAAATCTGTATATCTGTGGAATTTATCCTTCTTATCTCTTATTGACCAATCAAATTTTTCAGGCGGTGTTCCTAGACTTATACATAACATTTGATATATTTTAGACAACATTTCGTCTTTCATCTTAGATACTTGACTTTTGCTTTTTCCATTAGAAATTGCTGTACGTAAATCTTTAGCAAATTCCCTCAGCTTTCTAGTTATCAACTTATTCATCTGAGCAGAATTACTACTGTGATAGCTCTCTGCCATTACCTTTTTTGGAACAGTGCCGTATTTCATTAACAAATTAACAAACATATCCCACTGACCTCCATCTTGTATCGGACTATCAAGCAAATGCATAATTAATCTGGAATCTGTAGACTTGTCAGAAGTTTCGATAATATTCTCTAAAAAATAATTGGCTTTTTCCAATTTATCATAAAACATGAAATAATTTTGAGAGAATTCAAAGTCTTTGATCTTATATTTGCGTCCTAAATAAATACGTAACAAATTAAGACCTGCAAAACCCCAACATCTTCCGCTGCGTTTTTGGCTCGTTGCTTTCATTTCACCAGTCACTTTGTTTGAAAAAGTGTGATCTATTTCTCTAAAGGATTCCCAATTCATCGCAACTCTACGTACATCGGTACGAGTAGCTGCATTCATCGAAATTCTAGCTTGAGGATCTGACTTGAATTTTTTCAAATATTTATTGACATTTGATAAGGTAATTTCCTTTCCCATGTTGAATCATTGTATGCCTAATAATAAATGTAACTAGTCAAAATTTGCTAAACGAGGAGTCATGACTTTCCTCCAAATAGGAGTTATAACACATGGCCACCAAGAAGCATAGTATCCCCATTTTAATGTAGGTGTATCAGTTAGAGGGCGTAACTTCCAGAATGGTACTCCGCCGTCTAAATGATGGTCTGAATGCCGAGTCAATTCTAAAAGGCTCCATCTTGACCACCTAGCTTCAGTATTCCAAGCATGCTCTGCTTTGAAACGCCCTTTACCTCTGCGCAACCCCCAGTGTCTTATGTAATTTACATACTCAAGAGTAAGAATTGAAATTGCTGAAGATATAATCCAGCCAACTGCCAGAGGAATACCGTCGAAATAGCCCAAGTATCCGGGAATCAAAGCCAAACTTAATAACGTGACTATTTGTAAAATAAGCCCCCTGTAAGAAGGATTGTTAAAACCAGTCTTTCCTTTACTGTTATGTATTTCTACAGACGACTTAAACTGACCAGGAATAGTTCTAATCCAAAAATGCCATAAACTTTCATCTTCGGTAGCACTTGCTGGGTCTTTGTCTGTAGCGACCCACCTGTGATGGTTGTAGTTGTGTTCAGTTGTGAAATGAAGATAATTCACACTAAATAACAAAACTCTGGAAAGCCACCAACTTGGACTTCTCGGTCTGGTATGACCTAATTCGTGAGCTGTAACAATAGCTGAGGCTGCAGCACTAAGTCCTGTTGACAAAGCGCCTACTACTAGCCAAATATTGAGACCTGTGTTAAAGGCAAACCAAAAGAAGGTCCCCATGACTACTAATTGCAAAATGCCATGGACCCATAATAATACTTCGAAAGGAGTTCCAGAATCTCGGGGAGGACGAGGTACTTTAGTTTCTCCTAAAAGAACATCTAAAACCGGACCAACCACCCAGATAAAAATAACTCCCATGGCTGCATAAATTGGCTCATAAACACCTAGTAGATTTCCTGATATTACCAAGACCGGTGAAATCAAGCCAAGAAGGTGGTAAGCCCATGGTTCGGGATCTAGTTTTACCTGCTCACTCATGATGTAAAAACAAATATGGGGTATAATTAACTAATTGCTAAATTTATGTTATTTTATACTTCGCCAATTCATCATAGATTTTAATGCATTCGTCATACAAACCTAAATATTTACTTGGAACATCGTCATCTTTTTGCCTGTAAATATTAAAACCCGTTGAATTAATGACATTATCATACCAATATTTTGCCCATATTCCGTCCGTATCACGCACACCTTTAGACCAACTAAGCATTTCCTCAGAGAAAACAACACCAATTTTTTCACATAGCAAACGGAGCGTCTCCCTCGGATCTAATAATATGTCTTTAGAATCAACAACAGGTGGAGCTCGTCCATTTAATTTAGTAACATATTTAAATAACTCATACTGCTCTTCTAATCCAAGTAAATGCATGCTTAAGTTTGAATTCACTTTAGTGTAGGATAATATCATATCCTTTGGATCACGAATTAAAAAACAATTAACTACATCCTTCATCCATTCTCTACCCACAGATGGTATCATATGGTGGGTCATATGCTTTTGAAAATAAATTGAACAAGAATCGTCAATATCCGATATTAATCCTTTAGATACTACACTTTGGTCTGTTTCTCCATTTTGAATAATTTCATCCCTACCTGGATGATCAACGTTTGTAAAACTAAGATAATGAGCATAAAATGGTTCATCAATAACAAATGTATCTGATCTACTTTCCCATGACCTCATCAATGCTGTAGAAATATTGCGTGGACCTGACCACATAGCAATCCTAATCATTTCTTACTTTCAGCCTCAATAAGTTCATGATAATAATTTTGTAAAGTTTGAACCAANGAATTTTCACCTAGTAAACTAATGTCATGATCATCGATTTCATAAATTGGAATAATGCCTGCAAATGTTCCTGTAACAAATGCTTCATCTGCTTCATAAACTTCGCTAAGTGTAAAATTTTTCTCATATACTGGTATAGAATGAGTCTTGCACAAATCAAGTACATTTTGTCTAGTTATTCCACCCAAACAATATTTTCCAGTAGAGGTCCATACTGCACCAGATTTAACCATAAAAAAATGGGTTGANTTACANGTTGAAACATAACCATGAGGATCTAACATNAGACCTTCATCTCCTCCTTTACGTTTAGCTTCTATACATGCTTGAATACAATTGAACTTGCTCAAGCTGTTGATTCGNTGATCCTGNATGTTTTCACTTCCTCTNATGGTATCAACAGAGACTAACTTGAGACCTGTCTTTTGAACATCAGGAGATGGTAACTTGTATTCCGGTATAACAACTATTGATGGTGGAGTTATTGTGAAGCTAGGATCTTGGTATGGTGTAGACTTTATTCCGCGAGATACTATTAAACGTAAATGAACTCCAGTNAACATTTCATTTNTGATTACTGTATCNTACAATATNTCTGTGANTTGACCTAATGTCTTACCCAAATCCATGTCTATCTTGCTTGCACCCCAAAATAATCTCTCCAAATGCTCTTCTAAAAATAATAATTTGCCGTTATGTAATCTTATACCTTCCCATACTCCGTCGCCTAACAAGAAACCACTATCAAATACAGAAATTTTAGCATCCTGTCTGGGTACAAAATTACCATTAACATAAACAAGAACTTCTAAATTTCTAGGATCTTCAATGTAGTCATGTGTTCCCTTANCTTCTTTATTCATTTGCAATCTCCACGACTTCTTCAGCACATCCCCATGATAATGTTACTCCAGATCCTCCATGTCCATAGTTATGAATAACAATTTTATCGGAGATAATTTCTTTATCTAATCTTACCTCAGTTCTACCTGGTCTTAATCCAACGATATCTTCAATAATTTCNGCATCTTTCAACTCAGGTATGATTTTAGAACATTTATCTAAAATAAAATTTCTATCTTCATCTGTAGGTTCCTCATTCCAATTATTTTCCTGAGCCACGCCACCCAAAATCATGTCGTTACTTCTCGGAACTATGTAAGCTAAAGTTGGTACTTGCTGATCTAAGTGCATCTCATCAATAATTGGCTTTACTCTAATTATCTGACCACGAACTGGATAAACATCAGGATCTGANAATAATTTGCCTGAATTCAATCCAGTACAATTGANAATAANATTGAACTCAGAGGGTAATTTTGAAAAATCATCTANTTCAATTTTTTCAATTAATCCCCCTAATTTCTGAAACCTGTCCATCAACCATTTAAGATAAATTGGCATCTCAATAATTTGTGTAGTGAAAGAAAAGCACTCTACGTAATCTGAAGGAAGGCCTTNAGTAATTCTCTCAAAGTTATCNACAGTTGACATCCAAGTAGGATCTGGTTGAGGNCTTCTAAAATATTCATAAGTTTGTGTCATTTCAATTCCAGTNTTTTTGTCTNCAGTGAGTAANTTCAGNATATCATATGTACGAGAACCCCAAACATCTGTTTTTTCAATNGGAGCNGAAAGAAAAGGATACCACAAAGCTGCAGCCACATCTGAAGTTGTGTTGGGTGAAAATTCGGCAGAATAAATTGTAACANTCCAACCATCCTCTAGAAGACAAATACCTGTAGAGAGTCCATTTACTCCGCCACCAACAACAAGAACTTTCTTTTCCACAATTTACAGTAGAAAGTGCATATTACTAGTTATCCCGCATTACAAAATTTGTGTACCACCTTTTTGATAATTTAACATATTGTAGAACAAATAATAATATATCCTCTAATAATTAAATAAATTATATAATTAAAATAGCGTTAACTTTATATATAACATTTCCTAGTATTCAATATGTTAGGCTACATTAAGGCTGCAATTATTTTCCTTCCTTGGGAAATATTTGTCTTACCTTTCTTGGCCAACATAATCTAAAAAACGAAGTGAAAAAAATGTTTATTTTATACAACGTAGCTAAGTTAAGTTTGGATATTTTCGAAAAAATTATTAGGGGAATCCTATTCTAGTAATTGTGAAAATAGAAAACTCTTGGAAACTAGTCATTGGAATTACTTTTGGAGTATGCATGCTAGTTTTTGGATCTGTATTTTGGAACACTGCCACCGAAGACTATTATAACAAATTAAACGGAGAAACTTACCAGATTGATAATTGTTTGCAATACATGGAGCCTCCACTTAGTTCGATGGAAGAGAGAGATGATTGCAACCAAAAGAGACAACTTGGTGGAATCTTCACTGTAGTTGGAGTAATTAGCTTGTGGGCTACGGTATATCTAAATAAAAATTATATTCTTCAATTGCTGAAACAAAATAATCTTTTGTAATCATAATTAATTTGTGAAAATAGCTTAAATAAGGAGGGGCAATCAAAAATCATGAACAAAGTTGCAATCGTTGTAATGGTTATTGGCGCACTCATAACTTTTGGAGGTATAGCNTTAATTTTCACAGGNGATTCTTTTGANGAAAATNTCGAAGAAGGAATNATTTATGAAGGAGCAGACGGAGNNATNANNATTGANCAAGTAAATCCNAACAANGCATCNAANTATGTTGTTCACCTNGTAGACGTAAAGTATGTTGGTGGNNCTGGNGGAGGGTATAANGAAGCNCANGGAAANAGTACTTGGAATCTTACNGANGCTGATTGNGACAANGTAAAATCTTTTTCNCTAAANATGGAAGANACAGAAATGTTCTATCCTNAGTGTAATTATATTAAAGATGAAATTGATGATAAATATATCGTGATAGGCCGCTTGTGCAATGCTGTCTACACTGATGAGTACGGGACTGAAAACCATAAAGGAGAAGGTTGCCGAGCTGGAACATACACTTGGGAGACTAACGGAAATGCCGTAATGGTTTATGATGTAGAAGCTTTAGTTGGTGCAATTTTCGAAATACTTGCTAAAGGAATTGGTTCATTTGTAACTTGCTGTTGTGGTGTTGTAGTACTATTCGTTGGTATAGTACTAGCCTTTACTATGCAAGACGATGATCCCTCTAAATATTATCAGCAGAATAACGAAGCTGGTTCAACAACATCTGGAGCTAAAGGATGGGATGAACAGACTGATTACATACATANGGAAAAGAAGGAAGATGAAGTTCCTGAAAAGNGTGAAATGGCCACTTCTGAATCTGAAGAAAATAAGGAAGAAAAAAAGCGCAGTGGAGAGTATGAACTGCCNCCCCCTCCTGAAGTATAATTCTTATTCAGCAGTAAATTAATATACTTCCAGTGCCGTGCATTCATATGAATGAGAGTGAGGTATATCCTTGCCCAAGATGTTCTGGAGTTAATCTCACAAAAAAAATTGCTCTAAGGAAAAAACTTAGACACTGGTCTTGCAAAAAATGTAAAGGAGTTATGCTCAATGTTGATGATATCAATAAATTACCATTCATCGGATCTAGAATAATTAAAAAACATAACTTAGAAAATTTGTTAGGGACTGGAGATGTGGGTTCACTGAGGTGCGGTTCTTGCAGTGCCAAAATGAACGAAATCCACATCGTCTGTAAAAAGCATGATAGACATTCTTCCCCTATTAAATCCGTTGGAAAAGTCCTGGCCGGTGGAGCTGCTATCATCGGAGTCATATTTTTACTTGTTTTTTTTGCAGAGGGTGGTGGGGGGCTACCAGGTGGATCTCTTCCGAAATCTAAAGAAAAGCAAAAAAAAGAAGCTCAGAAGAATAAACTAAAGAAATCTGAAGTAGAAATTGTTACAATTGATGGATGCAATACTTGTGCTTCTTTCTGGTTCGATGGTGGAGAACTAGAAAAGCTAAAAGTTGCAAAAATACTGACCAAATATTCAGGAATGACCAACGAAGACTTGAAGCAATTTAGAATTGATTCAGAAAAAAGATACGCTAACTTAGTAGGTTTTACATCAAAAGAGGATAAAATTGAGTGGGAAAATATTTCTTCTAATGAAAAAGAATCAATTAAAAATAAACCACTGCCAGAAGGTAAAATTGTCGGCAAAATCATCGGAAAAGATACTCCTTCAGAAGGAATGATGATACTAAATAAAAAAACTAATAAATGGGATTTCATTCCTAAATCAAAAGATAATTAATCTATTTTTCATATCAATTTTAAATAAATGTTTCAATATGGTATGTAATGAAATTCTTCGTTAAAATTGCAACAGACCCAGACATTGACCCTGTAAAATGCGTTGTTGGAATGGCATGCGCAGCTCAAGCTGTTNCCGCTGGNCATGATGTAGANGTATTCTTTGCAGCTGGTGGTGTAAGNCANTTAGAACCTGGNCANTTTGAAAAAATGGCNAAACACTCAGATGTTGATCCNAANCTTNTGAAAGGAATNATGGATAANNTNCTNGAAGGNNCNANANTNCATTGNTCNTTCGGNTCNGTAGCNTCAGTTNTAGGNAAAAAAGANGGNGAAGGNGCTCTAATNNTACCNGANGANAAANTNNNTTGGGAAGGGCCNCCNCAAGTAATNGAACTTTCAGCTGCNGCNGATACNGTANTAATTTACTGATTGAATTCTGTAAGCTCCAATAGNTATAGTNGCAATCATAATTAATGCAAAAATATTTGCTGCAATTATAGCTATAGAATTCTTGAGAATTCCGTAAATTAACCACAAAGTCAATGATATACATATAACAACGAAAGTGGGAACACTAATACCGTCAGCTCTACCNTCTATCCAAACTCGTTTTACTTGAGGATACCAACCTGAAACTCCCAAAAAGCCTGCAAATAATCCAATACCTTCTACCCAATCCATTATGCTGCANGAGCCATCATTTAAATATCTGATATNGAGACTANTANNTGTGAAAGTTGANATNGTNTGGTTTAAAAGAGATTTTAGNTTAGAAGATCATGCNCCAATNAANGNAGTNGCAACAAGNNGANAATNATTTTCTNGGNATTTTCGTTNTTGAACCATCNNGNTTAANAGANAANGANACNGATCCNATTCANATNGATTGGGAAATNNAATGNGCNNTNGAATTACAANCTAGNATTAGNGNNTTAGGNGGNGAAATGNTAATNCTTNACGATGANNTNNTNAATGTNTTTGAAAANTTGAGNGAAGAATNCCAAATATCCAATATTTATAGTCACGAGGAAATAGGAACAGAATGGTCATACAGAAGAGATATCAGATTCGGAGACTGGTGTAAATCTAAGAAATTAAATTGGAAAGAATTTCCTACAAACGCAGTTATCAGAGGACTAAAAAACAGAGATAATTGGTATAAGTTGAGAACAGAAAGATTGATGGAAGATGTTATTCCTTCTCCAAGCAAACTTAAATTTGGGAATGAATTAAGAATGCATTCACTATCTTCTTCAAAAGAAATTGGAATTATTCCAAGGAAACTAAGGGATGAATACAAGCCAGGAGAAATTGAAGCTAAAAAGAATCTAGACACATTCCTAAGAAATTTA
>PBPR01000037.1 GCA_002724775.1 Methanobacteriota archaeon | reverse complement strand
TCGCTATCGCCGATGTTGCCCATTACATTGAACCTGAAACGCTCTTAGATGATGAAGCGAGAGCAAGAGCAACCTCTGTTTATTTGCCGCATGCGGTTCTACCGATGCTTCCCTCAAGATTATCTGATAATTTGTGTTCATTGAGAGCAAAAGTTCCTAGATTAGCAATGACCGTTTCAATGGAAATAGAAAATGACTGTACAATTGGAAATGTCGCTGCTTTTGAAAGCATTGTTGAAGTTCAAGAAAATCTGTCATATGAAGATGCATTAGACAACCCTAAATTTCAAAATATGATGGATCTAGCTGAAGAGCTGCGTCGAAACGAAATAAGACTGAACTTAAATTCTGCTGAATTGAGACCCAGAGTACACGAAGATGAAATAACTGTTAATGTCAAATGGCCAAACAAAGCAACTGAAATGATTGAAACATTCATGGTTGCTACTAATAATTCAATTGGAGTTTTACTTGGCGAGAAAAATGCACCTTTACCATGGAGATGTCATGCACCGCCAGATGCTCCAGAAGTTGAAGAATTAAATGCTAAGTTCAAAAATATGGGAATTAATATTGAGTTGCCGATGCCTAGTGTAAAGAAATTTGGGCAATCTGAAGAAGCTGAATTAGCGAGTATGCTGGGCGACTGGGCAAACAGCGGAAATATTGAAATTAGCGGCTTGGAAAATTCAGATGATCAAGATGATGTTGCGCGATACTTCAAAAATGTGTTAGACCCAGATGCTCGAAAGGATATTCTTATTTCTCTGAAAGAAGCACAACAGAAAGCTAATGATCTAAAAAGCGCGACACGAAGAGTTGTTGATTATGGGCTATTCTATCTTTTGCAACGTGCTACATATTCACCAAAAAATCTAGGGCATTTTGGATTAAATCTGAATGCTTATGTTCATTTTACAAGCCCTATTCGAAGATATGCGGATTTAGTCGTTCATCGCCAACTCAAATCTTTCCTAAATGAAGAAGACTGGGTTCATTCTGAAGAGGAAATGACTAAAATTTCGGAGCAATGTACTGCCAACAGCCAAGAAGCTAAGTCTATCGAATGGGAATTAGTTGCAAATGCTTTCCATCTACATTTATTGAGAGGTGGAACTATCGGATCTGTTGAAAATTCACAAGAAAAACTGGAACTAAAACAGTGGCCTGCTAGAGTCGTTGGACTCCGAAACCCTTGGATATTCCTTGATTTATTAGACGACGGAGCTATTCGCGGAAAGTTACATGTTAGTCAGTTAGGAGATGGAAGACAATTGTCCACCGATGAATTTGGATTACACTTAATCAATGAAAATAGGGAAGAATCTGACGATATTATCCTATCTTTAGGTCAAAAGTTTCCATGTAGATTGAGAGGTCTTGACCTTTGGAGTGGTGAACTAGACTTAGCTCCTATATAGTATATTTATTGTACGGCCTATAGAAATATATCTTAAATTAGTTAAGTGTAATTGCCGCCGTAATTTTGCATTTAAACAAACACTAATGCTTAAGTTCATGTCAATACACCTTTAACGGCGGCAAATATTTTTCTTGAGTTTGAATAATAATATAATTTAATCTATTCGCCTGGCATCCTGTAGTCACCCAAATTGACTTTGACCATTTCATCCATTTCCTCTACGGTAATTAGTGGCGTAATATTTCCTTTAAATTTTCCCGATGCTGCAATATTTAATGCCATACCTGTGACTGTTGTGTGATCTGGAAAGTCCATAATAGCGAGGAAGTCGGTACTACCATAGCACCAATAATATGCTTCCAATGTTCCACCTAAGGATTCCACTATTCTAGTTGTTTCGTCTCTTCTAGCTGTTCCGCCTTCTTTTAAGAGTCCTTTGACTCCGTCAGAAGTATAACTTCCCGAATACATAAATTTTGACATAATATCTCTTAGAATCAACAACATTTAACATTTTGCTTACACAAGTAAATAGCAAAAAATATTTTAATGTGATTTACTATGAACTCGTGTGGAAAAAGGCGTTACATATCCTGATTTAGACAATTTTGTTTTTGTGGGTCTTGGAAATTCAAATGAATCTATAATTGAAGGCTGGAGCGTTCGTAAATCTAAACACAATCGCTTCGTTATTACTCCTACTGGCTATTTATTGAATATATTCACGATGACGCCGCTCCTGGGGTTTGGTATACCCCTTACGCTCATCGGAATTGTGTTCTATGAGATTATGCTGGGAATAATCGGGATCTTACTTCTATTTTTGTGTGTTCTTATCAGAAGAAGTGAATTATGTATAGATTTGGACAAGGGATATGTTATCTGGAGATATGCTAATTGGCCTAGATTTAGAAGCTGGAAGTATAAATTATCTGAACCTTTTAATTTCAAAATTAAGACAACTGATGATTTTGGCAGCTATTTTGGCTATTACATTACGGTTATGACTGAAAATCAAGAAGAAATTGATTTGATTTTCTTCAGCTGTAAGCAAAATCCAAGAAAAGAGTTTCCCATCATCATTAAAACATTAGAAGATTCGCTTGGACTAAGAAAATTATTTGATAGTGCAGAAAATAGATAGTATGGAAAAAGGTCTTACATGGCAAGAATTGGATGTTTTTGTTACTATACCTGAAGGACCGAGAATAGAATTATGGGATCTTAATAATCCTGGATGGAGCGTTAATAAATCTAAACACAATCGCTTCGTTATTACTCCTAATGGCTATGGATTAAGCATATTTACGACGTTACCACTCATGATGTTCGGTGCAATCCTTACGTTAATCGGTATTATGTTTATTTTGTTATCCATAGCCATTAGGAGCAATCTTGCGAATTCAGTGATTGTGCTGATAATTGGGATCTTACTTCTAATTCTATGTCTACTTGCCAGAAGAAGTGAATTATGTATAGATTTGGACAATGGATATTTTGTATGGAGATATGCTAATTGGCCTAGATTTAGAAGCTGGAAGTATAAATTATTTAAACCTTTTAATTTCAAAATTAAGAGAAGTGAAAATTTTGGCTCAGATGGCTATTACATTACAGTGATGACTGAAGATCAAGAAGAAGAGGCTTTGATTTTTTTCTTTTGTGATCAAAGTCCAAGAGAGGAATATCCCANCATTGTTAAAACATTAGAAGATTCGCTTGGATTAAGAAAATTATTTGATAGNGCAGAAAATGGATAGTATGTTTTAAATTACTCTTTTCATAGAAGTAATTATGAAAGGTATGGCTAAAGGGCTTCCAAGCTTTTTGATTATTTTCATCATGATTTCCGGGTGTTTAGATGATTCGATTACATCTGAATCGAATGAAATTGAAATTCAAGAAGATTTCTGGGACTCGTACTCTGTGGTAGCTCCTGTAGATACTGGAATTAATCCATACCATGACCATTTTCAAAAAAATCAAAGCTTGCCTCAGTCTTTCTTAGATGAATTTGGAGTCACAATGACTTGTGAATTAACTCAAACNGGAACTTGGGAGGAAAGAGTGGAAGCTGATCGGGAAACGTGTTGGAATCTAATTTCGTTCAATGATACTGTATATTTCTCAGGCACATGGATTATCGGAGCAATGGGTGAAGAAGGCTGGAGCGAAACACCCATCCTCGACGATCCTAATGATGGGCATGGTACTGCTGTTACTGGAGCTGTAATCGATGCAAATCCTGATGCCGTGATTTTCTTCCTTGAAGGGTTTGACGGTGTAAGAAGAGCTGCCGAGCATCCTATGGTTGACATAATTACAACTAGTTTTGGACCTATTGGTTCAATTCCTGTTTCGGGAATAGAAGACGATACTGAATATGCTGTTAATGAAATGGGCAAATTGCACACTGGTGCTTGTGATAACACAGGTTCTACTTGTGTTCAAGATGCAACTGGTGGACCGCCATGGTCAATCGGAATTGCTGGATTCCAAGAAGATGGTGATAGAGGAAAAGTAATGCATTGTTCTGGAACTGCTCCAGATATTGTGGCAGACTGGACTCAAAATTTGCCTGATCACGATTCAATTGACGGATACCACGACACTTCAGGAACCAGTTTTGCAACTCCAAGAACTGCAGGAGTGCTTTCTCTTGTTATTCAGGAATTAAGAGAACAATATGGAGATACTGGCTCAGGGGGAAGAAATGGCAGCTTAATTTACAGTGAAAACGCTTCAATTACCAACTACGATATCAGAAGAAGTATGGAAAAAGCATCATACTTCCCAGATGCTTCAGAGTATGACCCTGGGGCAAATGAAGGTGCTTGCCAAACCGGCGTACCTGTGTCTCCTGTGGCTCCATACACCCAGACTGGCTGGGGAGTTGTTGATCCTACAATAACACAAACTATTATTCAAGATTTAGATGGTTCTTCACCTTTAACTGATAAAGATTTTGATTGTGAAACGTACATGGATTCTGTCATGGCTGCTAGAATTGCATATTGGAGCTAAATTAGGCCCTTTTAAGAAATATCTAAATAGTCTTAATTTAATTGCAATACATGGACTGGTTCAATCTATTAGGAAAAGGACTGTTTTCTGGAGCTGTAATTGTTGCTGCAAGCGAGATTGCTAAAAAATCAACTATATTTGGTGCGTTAGTAATTTCATTACCTCTTGCGAGCATAATGTCGATGACTTGGTTATATAACGACACCAAAGATACTTCACAAGTTGCTGATTATGCAGAAAGTATTCTTTGGTTAGTAATTCCGTCTATGGTTTTATTTCTGGTATTGCCTCAATTACTGCGCCGAAATTGGGAATTTGAGAGTGCAATGGCTGTTGGGATTCTGATGACTATCTTGGCTTATTTTGCCGGAATAGGTCTTGCTAAATATTTTGGAAGTGTCTCATAACTTATCTAGAAAACATTATGAATGCCTTGTACCTTTAATCTATAATGAAAATGAAAAAAATAATTCCTTTGAGCTTGATTTTTTTCATTGCAACTACTGGGTGTACTGGCCCTGGAGGCTTCTTTGACGATGACCCTTCATCTGAAGAGGTTTTCGTCTTCGATTTAACAATTGATGATATGTGGAATGATATTCCTGTAAATCAAACTTCAGCATCTGACGTTCTTAATCTAACTTATGAATTAGGTAAAAGTCCACGAGTTACAAATTTAACGGAAATAGGATATAGTATGAATGGGCAACCATTACTTTTAGTTGAATTTGGAGACTATGATCCAGATGTTCCTACTGTTTATTTTGTAGCTGCCCAGCATGGTAATGAACCTGCCTCTGTTGATTCTGCATATTTATTGGCCAGACACTTTGCTAGAGCAATTCCTGAAGAAATCGATCCCATTTTAGAAAACATTAACCTTGCTATATTTGTAATGGTAAACCCAGATGGAAGAGATGCAGGTTCAAGAGGGAATGCAAATGGTACAGATCTTAACCGAGATCACATGAAATTGTTAGAGCCGGAAGGTAAAATTATGCAAAAAGCATTTCAAAGAATTCATCCTTCTGTTACTGTAGATATGCATGAATTTGGAGGCGTTGGATCTATTATTTTTCAAGTCGCTGCCCCTCAAAACCCTACTACCCACCCTGATGTTCTAGCTGCTTCATATGTCCTAGAAACTGACGTTATTGAATCGATAAATGAAGAATGGGGGTTTGGAAGTGTGACAAACTATCCTCCGACTACAAGTTCTCAAGATTCTAGTATTCATAGAAATCATTTCGCAGTTCATGGTTCTGTTAGCTTACTGTTTGAATCTGCAGTATCTGAAGAATATTCTGAAAGGGTAAGACTTCAGAGTTGGGCTGCCATAGCAGTTATAGATGAAGTTGTAGACGATCCAGAATACTATTTAGATGCTAGGCAATCCTCAGATTCAGAAGGGCAGGAAGGTAATGACATTGTGCACGCGTACTTGTTTGAATGCAGCGATCCTGCAACAACTGAAACTCTCCGAATTTTAAAAGACCACGGATTTAATGTTGGATACAAGTCTGGTGATGAAAGTGTTACTTCTATCCACTATGAAACGTTCCTACCAAGAACTAGTTTTCCAAACGGTACAGCTCTGGTTCCAATGGACCAAATTGGATGGAGAATGATAACTGAATTAATGGAGTATAATTCAGCTAAGGATCAGCATTACTCTAATTCACCTAAAGACAGAGGGCATGACTCTTGGAGAGCTTTAGAGTCTGTCAATTATGTGATTGATAATGACGTATGCAAAATTGAATAGATAGTGCTTAAATAACGCAGATATCGTGAATTAATATGGAAGAAAGTCTAGCTTTACTTATTGTTGGCGGAGTTTTATCATTTATGGGGATTGTGATGAACGCAATACCTGTAAAATTTGATGACGATATCTTGGGAACCTTAGGTGCTCTTGATGGTGATGCTACTGAAAAAGAAAGAACTCTTAGAAATTTTATAGCACAACTTAGAATTGTGATAGGTGGATTAGCCCTCACTTTTGGATTTATAGCAATTTATAATCGTGACTTGGCAACTGCAGATGCTGAAAATTTATTAATTTCTATGGGTGTAGGCTTTGTTTTAACCATGGGAATAATTGTCTCAGGTATTTACAGAGGGTTTGTCGACAGACTAATTGTACCTCCTATGGTTATTTTTACGGTATTGAGTGCAATATGTTTCTATGCTGGATTAATGTAACTGAATGGTATTACCTCCCAAAGACCACCCAAGATACAACTCGCTTTTAGCTCGTGAAAAATTAGTCGAGGCTTCTGATGTTGTAGCTAAACAAGGACTAATTGCTCACGGAAGAGGAGAAGCTTTTGATTATTTGCTGGGAGAGCAAACTTGTTTGCCTGCTTTAAGTGCAATAAAGGCTGCTGCTTCTACTTTAATTGAAGCTAAGAATCCAGTTATTTCTGTAAATGGAAATGTTGTTGCATTAGCTGCTAGAGAAGTCGCGAGACTCTCTGAGCTAAGTGGAGCTAAAGTCGAAGTTAACTTGTTTCATAGAACTCCAGAGAGAGTCGCCGGACTGACTAAAATGATGAAAAAAGTGGGAATTGNCGCTCTTGGTGCAAATGCAGNCGATAAAATTCCTGGATTAAGTTCAGAACGNGCTAAATGTTGNTCTGANGGAATTGGNTCTGCAGANGTTGTNCTTGTTCCANTAGANGANGGAGATCGNTGTGAAGCTCTNGTAAANATGGGGAAAAAAGTNATCACTATTGATTTGAATCCNCTCTCAAGAACTGCTCAAACTGCACATATTACTATTGTAGATGAACTNACNCGATGTTTACCCTTACTTTCTGACTTCATTAAGGAAAAGANAGGTNTGGATTCTTTCGATAATAAACAATGTCTTTCTGATGTTCTAAATTATATGGCTGAGAGAATAAGCTCATGAGTGTACTCAATANTTTATTTGTAGGNAGTGATGAAGTTGCNCGTTCAATTGCAAANAAATCNGATTCTAGAGANGTNGANAATTATNTNTANAAAGATTTGAAAGAAGNNGGNTTATTTTCAACAATTTCNATNTTAAGGCCNAANAATTATCCTGANAAACCTAANCCATTNTTNACNTCCNTNACTGTTTCNGATTNTGGANTAATTGAANTTAACAAAGTTGANGGTNNNTTNGGNGAAGTTATNGTTTCNATGGCTTCTGCNGGAATTAAANAATGGNCTTGTNATNNTNAATNCNTCAGAAGGAGANTGGGTCGANGATTCNCAAGTNAAANCNTTGTTANAACAGGCNGGNCTTTCTAANTGGGAATTTATNGAAAATGATGGNNTNNTNATNAGNGAAAANCTNATTGNNGTTCTNAATCANATNAAACCAAATGANGANGANGGNTTTGTGGTNGCNGTTGATCAAGCNTTTACTGTNAAAGGTGTNGGANTNGTNGCNATNGGCCACGTACAATCNGGAAAAGTNAANAANCATGATGAANTGATTTTNGCNGGTTCTGAAGGNAATGCNATTGCTCGTTCTTTACAAGTAATGGATTTGGACGTTGATGTTGCAAATGTCGGTGATAGAGTTGGATTGGCAATGAGAACTGCTGGATCCTTCAGAGAAGATCTATTAGGTAAAGGTTCAATTCTAGCTGATTCAAATGAAAGATTTAATGTCGAATCAAAATCCGAATTTGAATTAGATAAAGCTGCATTTCAAAAAAATGATTTAGCTAAAGGCGAAGTGGTACATCTTTGTTGTGACTTGCAATTTGTTGTCGGTAGGATCTCTGAAGTTAGTGATTTTATTCATATTGACTGGGATTTTCCCATAGTATTGAATAAGACATCTAAGAGAAATCCTCTAATTATACAACTAGAAGCCAATCCTAGAATTATGGGTTCTGCTAAATTCAATTAGTTTTAAAGCCTAGTGCCGGAGTTATTAACTGGTGTGTTATGAACAATAGGTTAATTTTTAGAGCTGTTGCATTTACGCTAGCTTTTTACTTTTTTGTTAGAAACATTATCTATGGTTCTTATGTTATTCAGATTGAAGGAGCTACTTGGGGAGGGGGTTTACGATTTCTAACAAATTGGAATCTATTGTTAAATTTTATAATTGCAACATGTGCATTGGTGAATGAAAGAGATCGTAACTTTATTTCTTACTATTTTCTCCTACCTGGGTCTATGGTCCTTAATGTATTGGTATTCCTACTTTACTGGTTAATCCGATTATTTGGAGGGTTTGGAGTTCAAACTGAAGACTGGAGTGTTTTCCAAATTCTAAGTGACTACTATGCACATTTTGGAACCTCTGCGTTTTTATTCTACGAAGTAATACTTTACTCTAAAGCTTTCAAAAAACCATCAAAAGAATTACCTGTTTTTGCAGGTATTTTCATAGGATATATCACATGGATGGAATTTTTCGTTCAAATCAATAATACAGCCCCATGCGGGGCCGTCTCGTGTGGTTTTCCATATGAATTCTTGAACGATTTAGACTACATTGGAAGATTAATTTTCTACGGTATTGTACTGTTTATGGGCGTTTCATCGTGGATTGGATGTAAGAAATTAGTCAGAGGTCCGGGCCATTCTTTATTTTAGATTATAAGCTACTATTTCTTCCCAATTGTCTGGCTTAGCAGGCCACCCATCTGTCATATATGTGTAAAATTCCTTTATGTCTTTTACTTGTAGTGCTTCGTTGTTTTTCATTTCCTTAGATATTGTAGAAAATGTGTCTTCGGAATCGATTGCGTGGACAGCTCCAACATGATTAGGATATACTTTTGTTTCTCCTGGTAATTTTTCTAATTTTCTTAAGCTATTGTAAAGCATCTCTGTTTTTTCACGAGGATCTCCTCCTAAATCAATCCTACCTACGTCTCCTATAAACAAACAATCTCCAGATAATAAATTACCTTCGACTAAGTAACAATTGTGATCATACGTGTGGCCTGGTGTGTAAAGCACTTCTAACTCAGCATTTCCAATTTTTAAAATGTCTCCATCTTTGGTATTGATTTTTTTACCTTTATACTTTGTCATTTCACTTTTTACTACTCCATCCAATCCATTCTCTCCAGCAAAATAACCTGATGCAGATTTACGGTCTGCATGAGTGTGAGTATCTATGACATGCTTTACAATTGGAAAAGCTAATCTTTTGAGTTCTTCGTGGATGTCTTCTTCAAATCCTTCAAAAGAATCTACAATCGCGCATTCTCTTTTTTCCTTACAGTGAATGATATAACTTACACATCCTGTGTCTCCAAGGATTAACTGAGAAATATGAACCATATAAATGTTAAAACTAGAAGGTATATAATATAATAAGTCATACACACCATTATTTCCACTGGAACAAAGTAAGTATGCGACGCCTTATTTTAGTTTTTTTTGTTTACCTTAAAAGTCTATTTTATTCTGCAGTGGAAATGAAGGTCTCTCTCTGAAGCGCATAAGTTTTTTCATTTGAATACCTTTAAATAATTGGTTATCGATAAAACTATACTAACTGCCTAGCAGTGAAGGTGAAAAATGTATCAAAAAACAACATTTGCAATATTGGTTGCATTGTGCTTCTTAGGAGCTCAAGCATCTAATGCGGTTGAAGAAGGACCAACTTTCTCTACAGGAGACACATGGGCATTCGGAATAGAAATTGACCTTATGGAAGAACTGGATCCGGAAATCCAAGATATTGAAGATAATATTACATCTGAGATTATAGAAAGTGATAATTTTACTCAAATTAGAAATTGGACCGGCCTAGGCTTAAATTCTTTTGAACTAAATAATGAAGCTGTGCTAGGATTTTTCTACACTGGAGAAATTATTGATGACTTTGACAATATGATTCATATGCAAACAGAGCAATCATTGTATTCACACACGGTAGTTGGAACTAAATTCACAAGCATGTTACCTCCTGCAGGTACACACGACTTAAAAATTAGAGCATATTGTGATGATGAAGATTGGGACGATGAAACAGAAGAATGCGGTGAAGAAGGTGACGATGGTCAATTCATGCTAATGGATAACAACACAGGGGAAAAAATCGTGATGGAGGAAGTTAATACTGAATTGAGTGGCGGCATGCATTATATTGCTAAAATCACCCAAGATACTTGGTGGACACAAGATACACATGAATTAGTA
>PBPR01000036.1 GCA_002724775.1 Methanobacteriota archaeon | reverse complement strand
CAGTAGTAGCTCAACCAGTAGCATCAGAACCAGTAGTAGCTCAACCAGTAGCATCAGAACCAGTAGTAGCTCAACCAGTAGTAGCTCAACCAGTAGCATCAGAACCAGTAGTAGCTCAACCAGTAGCAGCAGAACCAGTAGTAGCTCAACCAGTAGCATCAGAACCAGTAGTAGCTCAACCAGTAGCAGCAGAGCCAGTAGTAGCTCAACCAGTAGCAGAGCCTGTAGTTACCGAGGCAGTCGTAGTCAAAGATCCAGAGGATGAGTCCTAAATAACTTTTAAATACAGGTACTAAACTAAAGGTTTACAACTAAAGGTTGTTTACTGGAGTAATATGAACAGAAAGCGAAAAGATGACTGGTTTAGCGGAGATGACTGGAATATAGATGATATTTTCAATAATTTAGATGGAGAATTTCAAAGAATTCGTAAACAAATGGATAATTTTATGAAAGACTCTTTTGAAGGCAACATCTCAGAGAATAACAAAAGAAATCCGTTTGTGTTTGGTTTTTCAGTCAAAACAGGTCCAGATGGTTTCCCAATTTTTGAGGAGTTTGGTAACACTCGTATGAATCCCTTCGGCAAGAAGGGTGAAAAACCTACAGTAGATACCAGAAGAGAGCCTCTAACAGATATAAACGAAACAGAGGATCAAATTGCCATTACGGTTGAACTTCCTGGTGTCAACAAGGAAGACATAGACATAAACGTCATGGAAGACAAAGTTGAAGTTAATGTTAAGACTGAATCACGAAAATATTTCAAAAGTATTGATTTGAAGTCTTTAGTAGAAACAGAGTCTTCTAAAGCTACTTATACCAATGGAATTTTGGACTTGGTTTTGCAGAAAAAGGAATCAGACAAGCCTAAAGGTACTAAAGTTAAGGTCGACTGATAGCATAGGAGGGAGGGGGCCCGCTATGACAAATCAATTTCAGAAATTATTTTGGCAACACTTGGAGGGACATTCATTTCCCAATCATCACCGTCCTTCATCGCCTGACGGATGGAAACCCCCTGCCAGGCCTCGCGGTTGATTAATTCAGGAACGAACACAGGATAGCCTGCAATTTCAAATAATTCTTTAACGAGGGAGTTGCCACTATAAACACTATGAAATTTAGGAACAATTTTTTCTAGATGCTTAACATATAACTCATTATTATTAATATCAGGTATTTCAAAAATCTCGTATTCGCACCTGTATCTAGACAACACAGATTCTATCATCTTAGTTCTTTCAAGTGCATTGTATGGATTTTCTTTTGTTCTCTTTTTATCTGACGAGCCTATACATACTATTATTTCTTCTTTTTTTTCAATGACACTTTCAAATAAAGATAAGTGTCCCATGTGCAAAGGTTGAAACCTTCCTAAAATTAATCCTCTTTTCATTTAGCTTCTATGATTTCCTGATTCCCCATCCATTTTCTCAATACTTCAGGAATAATTACATCACCATTATCTGTCTGGTTATTTTCAAGAATTGCGGCCAATGCCCTTGTAGTTGCAACTGCAGTAGAGTTAAGCGTGTGTGGAAAATCTGTACCCTCTTGAGTTCTGTATCTCATGTTTAACCTAACTGATTGATAGGATTTACAATTACTTGCACTAACTACCTCCTTCCATTTTTTTGAGGAAGGCATCCAAGCTTCAATATCAAATTTTCTCGCGGCCACAGTACCAATGTCTCCAGTACAAATGTCAATTACTCTAAACGGAATTTCCAATTTTTTGAAAATGTGTGTTGCATTTTCTAATATTTCGTTATGCATTTCCTTTGAATCTTCAGGTTTACAAATTATAACTTGTTCAACTTTTGAGAATTGATGAACTCTCCATATNCCTCTATCACTAATTCCGTGAGCTCCAACCTCTCTTCTGAAATTTGTGGANATTCCTGCAAATTTTAAAGGTNCATCCTTNAGCTCAATTATCTCATTTTTNAATCTTGCAGTAATAGGATGCTCAGATGTAGCAATTAAGTAAAGGTCATGGTCCTCTATTTTGTACATAACTTCTTCAAAATCAGTCAAGTCTACTACGCCTTCATAAGCCTCGCGATTCATCAAAAAAGGAGGTGTGGTTAGACTGTATCCATTTTCGCATAGTGTTTCAATAGCAAAATTGATAAGTGCAAGTTCAAGTCTTGCCAAATCACCAGTAAGAAAGTAAAATCTTCTACCAGATATTTTTGAGGCTCTNTTTAGATCAGCTCCGTTTATTTTTTCCAAAATGTCCTGATGTGAAAACCAATTATCTTTTTCTATTTTTTTTCCATGTAGTTCTTTTTCTACGTTATCTTCTTCATCTTTCCCAATGGGAACTTCAGACTCCAATATATTTGGAACAATCATTCTCTTAGAATCTCTTAATTTTAGAGTTTCTTCAGTTTCTTTTTCGTTTTCGAGTAATTCCTTTTTTAGGTCTGACATCTTGCTTAAGATATTCGAAAAATCATCACCTTTCTTTTTAGCATCGCTAATTTCTTTGGAAATTGAATTTCTTTTTGCCCTCAAATTATTGCCTTTATCTATTAGTTTTCTCCATTTGTTGTCTAAATCAATAACNGCCTTGGCTATTTCTTTGGGCATGTTACGTTTTTCTAAATCCTCGAAGATCAACTGCGGCGATTCTCTGAAGACTTTCATCTCTAGCATTATTACTTCATTGAAGTAAGGTCTTTATCACCTTACCTCCATGGTTGAAAGTGTATATTTTACGCGGAGCATCTGAAGTTGTGACAGCCAAGCCTACACTGAAACCCCTTTCAGGAGAGGCAATGGGTATAGTTGATAGACGAGCGAATACAGATGTTTTGATTGAAGGCGATAAAATAGTTAAAGTGTCTAAAAATATTGAAGCCCCTGGTGCAGAAATAATAGACGTCACAGGTAAAGTAATTGTTCCTGGATTCGTGGACCCACATACTCATCTAGTCTGGGCAGGTTCAAGAGAGCACGAGCTTGAATGGAAATTAGAAGGAAAAACATATCAAGACATATTGGCGAATGGAGGCGGAATTCTTCGTACAGTTAAAGAAACCCGTTCAGTCGATGAAGAAGAACTCCAGAGTCAAACTTTAAAGAGATTTAAAAAAGCTATGAGCCATGGTACAACAACTATAGAAATTAAATCAGGATATGGTTTAGAGGAAGAAACTGAGTTAAAACAACTAAGAGTTGCTAATTGGCTTAAATCTTTCAATTTAGCAGACATAGTAGTAACATTTATGGGAGCTCATGCTTTTCCTGAAAATTTAAACAAATATGAATATGTTGAGGAAGTAATACGTATGCTTCCTTTGGTAAAAGATTTAGCAGAATACTGTGATGTTTTTTGTGAGGAAGGTGCTTTTACCATTGATGAATCAAGGGAAATTTTGGAAGCTGCAAAATCACTGGGCTTCAAACTGAAGATACATGCTGATGAGTTTGGAGACACTGGCGGAGGTCGTTTAGGAGCAGATTTAGGAGTAGTCACGGCAGACCATCTAGCTGGAAGTTCACTTGAAACCATTAAAATGCTTAGCAGATCAGGTGCAATTGGCGTTTTATTACCTGGAACTCCATTTGCTTTACTTTCAGACCATTATTCGCCCGCTAGAAAGATGATAGCTAACAATTTACCTATAGCTTTAGCAACAGATTGTAATCCAAATTGTTACACAGAGTCGATGCAGCTTGTACAACAGTTAGCTGTTTTTAGAATGGGTATGACTCCAGCTGAAGCTCTCGTCTCTTCAACAATAAATGCAGCATTTGCAATAGGAAAAACAGATAGGGGTGTCATTTCGGAAGGTTGGCGTGCAGATTTGCTAGTATGTGATGTTCCAGATTACCGCCACTTAACATATCATTTTGGCATTAATCATGTTGAAAAAGTAATTATTGGTGGTAAAGTTTTCAATGGTTAAACCAATAAAAGAAGCTGCAAAATTTCTTTGGAATGGAACGATATATGCACTGTCGTTGCCTGAACGTTATGTTAGGGGCCTTTCTGCACTTTTGGGTGGAATTTTTAAAGAAACTACAGAAATCTTGGTTCCTAATTTTGTAAAAGACACTACAAGCTATAACATTCTGGTGGGCAATATTTTGAGATTTACTGTNGAAAATATAGGTGGNGTCAAAGNAGTGTATGATGANGATGGCTTAGAAGGAGAATTTGCTACAAGAAAGTTAATTGGAAATGCTATAGAAGGTGTCGGAATTGCTACAGTTCATTTATCGCCATTATGGTTTTTTGCTTTTTTTGCAGATTCTGTGAAAGGAGGTCAAATATATCTTGAGAAACTGCACGAAGAAATGATAGAAAAGGGATATATTGACTCCGAAACATCTTCAGACTCTTTTACAACAATATTTGAAGGTCTGGAAAGAACAACTACTAGTTTTGCTCAGAATATTGATACACCTCCTTTGTCTAAAGAAGAAGCACTGTCTAACATTGAAGAAATTAAAGAGTCAATATCAGAATTATTATCAGATTCTGGAGAAATTGCAAGTAATACTGTTAATGAGATGGGAAAAGTCTTGCAAGATTTTATGAAAACGGCANTAGATGAAAAGCAATCAATGATGGAATTAGGAGGACTATTAACTCTAAAAACAACTAGTAGAGTAAANCAATTAGGAGGTTTGACAGTTAGTGNTCCTANCGTTGCCAGCAAANTGNTTTACGAAAATATCTTAGTATACTATTCAGATACTTTAACAGAGATANACGACAAAGGATATGCAAACGTTGCAAGTGAAGTTATNGNTCCNTATGGAAAAGCGATTATTGATCAATTCAGTGCAGAAAAAATAACCTGGACTGAAAAACTTTTCAANAGCCCAGTAAGTGGTTTAAGAAAAATTTTCGGCATGCAAAACTCCAAATAGTAGTCTAGGAAAGAGAGTAGGCTGGACTTGGCCGGGGAGCTAGACGTACCCTGTGACCCTCAACCGCCTTTAGGGGGGGCGACAGCTAGTGGCGGCGCACCCAGTGAGCTGTCTAATCCGCATTTCAACTGAGATATTCTGTCCCTCGGGGTCGCAGGTGATTACAGTTATTTACCGGAGGGTAAATATCGACTCTTCATCATGGAAACCGGGTCAGGCCCGGAAGGGAGCAGCCTTACCGTGGACTACCGACGCTCGAGTGGGTCGCGGGGTTGAGAAGAAATGCGGTGTCTGACATCTCATCAGGACGACAACNCTAGTGGTCTGGCACTTACTTCGAAATTTGTTTCAACAATTTTTTACCAGGTTTCCATTCAGTAAACATAGTAGTCAACATACCTAAAATTGTAAGAAATGACCCTATCCAAACTAAAATTATTCCNGGAATNTCTCTAACTGTAATTATNGCTCGACTGNTCTCGTTTTCAGTTCCCGGTGTTGCTCCGTTTAGNGTTATGTAAAGATCCCTATCAAGTTTGTGTTTAAGGTATATTTGAGTAGTTTCTTGATTCGTTCCACTTTCAATTTTCTTAGATATTTTATCGTTTAGAACAGTTTCACCAGTTTCTTTATTTTCCAAAGTAATGTAAGCAATTAACTCAATTTCATTATCTTGTGGGTTCATTTCAATATCGACTAATTCAATTATGTATTTTCCTACAATTGCTCTGTCTCCTTCCTCTAAATTGACTGTATTTTCTTCGTCTAATCCGTATGAAAAACAATAACCAATTATAATTAGCATGAATCCCAAGTGGGCTGTGTAAGGACCCCAAGCACGAAGCATGCCTAGTAGTTTTTTTGTTCTATGATGATTCATATATTTGAATATAGAAAAACCGCAAATAAGTGCCCAAGGAGCCATTGCACCTACCATCCATCCTTTACCTTCAGACAACATTGCATAAATTAAACTTAGAAAAACCCCAAATCCTGCAACAGTTACGATGTTCTTCATTTCATAGAAAGGCCTTAAAGTGTGTATAGTGAATATAGAAGCCAGTAGAACGACAAAAGGTGCTAATCTAATTTCAAAGACCTCAGGAGCCATGTAGCCTTTGCTTCTAACGAGCAATAGAACTAAAGTTACAGTTAAGATTAATAGTTGAGTATAAATGGCTGCGAAAAAAACATTTTCTTCTCTAAAAAGGTCGTCGACATTTTTGATATCTTTACTTTCTGTACTTTCTAAATTGTTATATTTTTGAATTACTAGATACAAAGTAATAATAATAGATAAAATCATCATGATAAAAAATCCTCGTACTGAGACGTCATTTTCTAAAACAAACCAGAACCTTGAGAAAGTCCCTCCCGTTTCCTCTACAATAAATGCATGTACGGAAGACCAAATTCCACCTCTAGTGACGAATGATTCTAATAAAACTAGTATGAAAGTTAACATTGCTAGTAAGGGCCCTAAAATCACATATTCATTTTTCTTCTTAGACATTACTGAAGTATGCAGTAATGTTGTCATAGACAGCCAAGGTAATAGACCTGCAGTTTCTACAGGGTCCCATGCCCAATATCCTCCCCATCCCAATGTAACATATGCCCAATAGCCACCTAAAATAAGAGCTAAGCTCATCCCGATCCATGATGCCCTCCCCCATCTCTTTATTGTTTCATTCCAATTCTTATTACCAGTAATTAGATACGCCATTCCTGAAGCGTATAGTAGAATAATCATTCCATATGAGATAAAAACAATAGGTGGATGAACTATCATGTATGGAGATAATAGTAAAGGATTTAGGCCATTCCCTTCTATAGGAATTACATCATTTGTTCTAAAAGGATTGATATACAGCTGAATTAATGATAGACCAAAAATTAATAGACAGCAAATGGCAGTTGTAAATTCTTTCTGTCGATCATTAGTTGGGTTAAATTTCCTCTCCAGTATCATAAAGAGAGTGGCACTCCAAGTCCAAATCAGTAAAGTTCCGTCGCGACCTGCCCACAATCCAGAAAATTTGTAAAACAGATTCAAATCAGTAGATGAATAATCTGAAACGTATTTGTACTCTAGATTAGTAGTGTAAAAGAAAGAAATCAGCATAATTAGTGACAGAGATTGTACACTTAACAAAGCTATCAATATTTTTTCAATGTAATCTGTTTTTTTTCTAACTAATAGGAAGTAAATAGACGTTAGTGCTAGAAGGGGAACACTATAAATTAAAATATCTCCGAAATTCATCTCTTTAATGCAAAAAATATGAATCCTAAGGTCATTACTACAGCATAAATCCAATAACCTCTGAACAAGCCTTCTCTTGCTCCGTTAGGAGATTCCTCAATCTCTACGTTTACTTTGAAATAGTAGGAATCACCCATCTTTTCGACTTCCAATCCCTCGTAATAACTATATTCGCTAGCAGGTATTTTTTCTGTAGAATTATCTTGTTTTTCCAATTCATATTTGTATCCCGGATAATCATTAGATTTTACTAGATATTCGAATTGAAATCTTCCGTTTTGACTTTCATTCTTTAACATTTTTTGTGGTTTGTAACATGTATGCGGTTCTTCTAATGTGCACACATAAAAGGTAACACTCTCAACATCGTTTTCAGTGTCTATCCATGCTGTAAATGTCGTCCCTTCGCTTACTTCAGTTGGAGTATGCGCAATTTCAGCGCATGTTCCAGGAAGTAACATTGCAAAAAGAATTATTGTAATTTTATTCATATAATTGAGTCCTTTATGTTTTAAGTGTTTTCATTCATTTTTTTATATCTAATCCATCCAATAGAGAAGCAAGCTATTGAAAATAGTAAAAATAGAGGGTACATTGCGTCCATCCAAATTCCAGTTTTTTCCACACCNCCTAGTATTGTTATTATTGCACACAAGAAGCATATTCCTCCAAAAATAAAGTAAGATTTGTAGTCTTTTTCAAAATCCATACCACAATTAGATTAAAGGGTTATATTATACTTGACTTGTGAAAAAATATACTAAAGTTTGTTTGGGCGGAACTTTTGACCGAATTCATATTGGGCATGAAAAGTTACTAAAAATTGCATTCGAAGTCGGCGAAGAGGTTATTATTGGGTTAACAAGCGATACTAAAGCTAAGAAGGGCAGAGGCAATGAGAAACTTTCTTCATTTAAAAATAGATATACAAATCTTGAAACTTTTTTAACAAAGAAATTTGGTAATAATTTTAGTATTGTAAAGTTAAATGATGATTGGGGTCCTGGAGCTTTAGATGAGGATTTAGATGCGATAATAGTTTCAGAGGAAACTGAGAAAGTAGCTTCTGAATTAAATAAAAAGAGAGCTTTGNAAGGTTTAAATCCACTAGACATAGTTACTGTTTCATTAATTTTAGACAAAAAAGGTGAAAAAATTAGTAGTACCAGAATTCGCAATTCTGAAATAGATAGAGAAGGCAATAAAGCTTAATTTTATACACTGTCTCTAGATGCAACGCCATCTTAGTATTTCCAAGAGGTAAATTAATGGTAGAGGAACTTATTTCAACATTATCTAAAGAAATTAGAACTAGCATAACTGAAGACACTTCTGTGCCTAGAAACGTCAGAAGTAATGTGGTGACTGGACTAGAAACATACTTGTTAAATGAAAAAGACGACTTAGACCTACGAATATATTCCACNATCTCAGTTCTCGAAGAGCAAATAAATGATAGTAATATTCCTCAACATGCTAGGACAAAACTCTTTGAATTTATTAGAGATCTTGAAGAAATAGTTAATAANTGGCAAAGTAAAGCCTAATCACTTATATCTTCCTTTCTGAGGGGATACCTATTTATTACCTTATATCAGTCAATGTAATGTGAATGTGAGACAAATAGCTTCTACAGCATTGACATTTTTGTTTTTCGGAACTCTTGTTTTCTGGGTTCCTGTTGCGGCCGAAGATGTAGTTGGCCAAGAAGAAGATGTTAATCTTTATCTTTACAGTGAAAATGGAGTAGGTAAACTTCATACTCGCGAATCCGGGGGTCATGGAGATGCAGAATCAGTTAATATTCCAGTGGGAAGTAGTTATTTTTTTGCATTGAATTTTAGTCTTCAGGATGATTTAGAAGCTAAATCTTATAGGACAGATGTTGGATTTCACATATATCTCTATGCTAATTCCGCCAATTTTAACACTGGACATTTGAACATTTATGTTAGAGATGGAACTACGATGACAGGCGGCGAGTTACTTGCAACAGGAGGCATGGATATTCCTTCAGTATTACAGGGTAATAACGAGGGGCATGTAGACGTTTTTTGGGAAGATGATTA
Source organism: Methanobacteriota archaeon (assembly GCA_002724775.1). Lineage (GTDB taxonomy): Archaea > Thermoplasmatota > Poseidoniia > MGIII > CG-Epi1 > CG-Epi1. Next base: position 11,488 of record PBPR01000036.1, on the reverse strand, counting down.
CGGACCAACTCATCAATTTGACATTGATCATTTTATAGTGCTTGAGTTAGAAAATGATGGAGATAATGCAATTAATTTGGAATTAGATTCAGGTAAAGACGGTGAATCACCTTCAAGACTTATTGTAACTACAAATCCAGTTACAGAGATTGACATAGTAACTGAGTCTTATAATCTCGAAACTTCTGATTTAGACGATTTGATGTCTANAGAAAATTTCCAGCCTAATCTTCCAGTTGATTTTTCAAAAGTATTTGTATCTGCACAAGCCTTGAATGCTTTTGGAACATATGATATTACTAACTTTAAAGTGACCGTTTTTGATTCTGATGATAATGAATTATTTGTTGGAAATACCGATTTAGATGAACCGGACGATAACAGTGGAACCAATGATTTTGAAGAATTGGTTTGGAATTATAANGATCCTGCTGAACCTTCAGAGAATCATAATGGTAAAGGAATTTACANTGTAAGAGTAGCAGCAATAGACCAACAAGGAAATGAGTTCTATGTTGATAAGCCTATTCAGATGGATGCCTATGGAATTTATTCTTACACCCCTCAAACTGAACAAAGTGTCGCAGTGGGCGGAGATGTTTCATACCAAATAACTGTCAGAAACTCGGGCGACGAGAATGATAAGTTCACAATCGAACCAAGTGAAACATCGGACAACTGGGTAGTAAGTCCACAAACATGGACTAGTAACACATTGTCTCCAGGAGATGAGCAAACTATCGCATTTACAGTTTCAGCAGCAGATTCAACCGAAATGGTAGGTAAGAATACAATTGTAGTTTTCACTGGACGTTCAGAAAACTCAGTCACTCCGGTAAACTTTGATTTAGAAACAAAAACATCAGTTGGTGCAGCATATGAAATATCAATGTATTTTGATGATCCAAGTATAGGTCAAGCAGTAACTAGCTTTAGTGCAAATGGAGTAGCTGGTGATTGGAATCAATATCAATTAAGCATCGCAAATCAAGGCCAAGCTACAGATTCAGTGCAATTGATTTCACAGGATGTTCCTCCAGATTGGGAAATTGAGTTTGAATATAATGATTTGAGAGATGCAACAATCACAGTCACAGACATACCTAGACTTGGTGATGGTTATAACGTAGCAAATGTTACTATATGGGCTAAACCAGCTCAAGGTGGAGATATAGATACAGCTTCAATTGAATTGATTGGAATATCTCAAGGNAATACAACTAAAAGTGATACAGCTACTTTAGTATTAACACGTTCTTTTGGTTTATCTTTGTCATTAGTTCCGCAAAGTAGCTCAGGNATTTTCATTAACAAACAAGCAGGACAGCAATTTGAGGTTGACTTGCTTTTGGAATCTGCAGTTGAAGGAGATCATACAATTCAGCTGTACATGGGAGATAATTTCCCAGATGGTTGGAGCCATTCATTTAAAGAAAATGGAGCAACAGTTACTGAGGTTTCAATTAGCGGAGGAGAAAGTAAATCTTTAGATTTATTTATAACGGTTGGTAGTCAAGCAGTTTACAAAGAGGACGGAGACGTTTTTGATGCNTATGCCAAAGANATATCAGATTCAAGTGTTGTTGCTAAAAAGCAGTTAACNGTTATCTTAGCATACAGTGGNGGTTTTGAATTATCNTCNTTAAAATATAAAGAATCTTTAGGTCCNGATGAGAGTTATACTTTCAAGTTGACTATTGAAAATAAGGCGAACGCTAATGATAAATTTACTCTTTCAGCCACTTCAGTTCCATCAGGTTGGAGGGTTCTTTTCATCGAAGGGAATGTATTCGAAGTAGAAGCAGGAAGAGTTATTACTGTATCAATTAAGGTTGAGGTAGGCGATGAAGCCAAAGACGGAGATCAAGAAACTATTACTATTTCCATATTCAGTGAAATTTCTAATCAAAATAAACAGCAATCATTTGTGGTAGATGTAGAGCAGGGATTTACAGCAAGATTAACCACAGCCATTTCTGATTTGTGGTACATTTTTGTTTTTCTGGCATTGATTATTGTCGTAGGTGCAATTTCGTATAATCAACAGGAGGACGATGATTGGGATGATGAAGAAGAATACGAGTCTCCATCAAGGCCTCAAACACCGACTTCCTCTGATGTTAAAGCACCATCAGATGATGAGTGGGATGATTGGGATTAGTTTTTCCTTATGNCAACAACTTTACGATTTCTAGGTGGNGCCTCAGAGGTAGGAAGAATCGGGGCTGTTTTAGAGGGAGATAACGGGAGTTTACTGTTAGATTATGGTTTACAACCGGATGACCCTCCTAAATTTCCATTACCAGCTCCAGAAGTAGATGCATTATTGTTGACACACGCTCATCTCGACCATTGTGGTCTAGTTCCCAAAATAGCTAGTAGGGGAACACCAGTTGTCTCTACACCAGTTACAGGTGATCTTGCAGAGCGTATGGCTCAAGATACGCTGAGAGTTGCGGAGATTGAAAATTACCCAATCCCTTTTCACAAATCAGCTATTTCTGATTTAGTTCAAAATCACCGTAGTATTCTGCCAGGCAATGTAGAGTACAGGGGAGGTTTCGAGTTTAACGTTTACAATGCAGGACATATACCTGGAGCAGTTATGTTTAATTTCCCTCAAGATGATTTTTTGTTTACTGGAGATATCCATACGGTAAATACTCAACTTACACGTGCAGCAAAGCCGCATCCTTGTAAGACCTTAGCGATAGAATCTACATATGGGGGGCGTGAGCATCCAGACAGAATTGAAACTGAAAAAGAGTTACTAGATTCAGTTGAAGATGTTGTAAACAAAGGTGGGCAAGTGGTGTTGCCTTCTTTTGGTTTGGGACGTTCTCAGGAACTACTAATGCTTGTTGAAAAATTAGGNGTTGAAGTTTGGCTTGACGGNATGGGCAGAGATATAGCTAGAATTTTACAAAAATATCCCGGATCTATTAGAGATGTTGGAGGAATGAACAAAGCATATCGAAATACTAATTTTGTCAAATATGCTAGGCAAAGAAAAGCTGCGATGAGGGGTGATGTAATTGTTACAACTTCAGGGATGCTTAACGGAGGTCCTGTATTGCATTACTTATCTGAAATTCGCAAAAATCCTTCTTCGGCTGTGTTCCTAACAGGTTTTCAGGTTCCAGGCACTAATGGCCATATGTTGAAAGAAACAGGTAAGCTCAGATTGGAAAGAGGAGATTCTTCACCTCCAGTTGATATCAATTGCCAACTGAAATCCTTCGATCTTAGCGGGCACGCAGGCCATAGCCAAATCGTTGATTTCATTAACAAATGCAATCCAGAAAAGGTTATACTTTATCATGGAGATAATAGAGAAGCATTCAAGGAAGATTTAAAGGATTATGAAGTTATTCTTCCAATGGAAAATGAGACTGTAGAAATAGATTAGGTTTCTTCCATTTGGTTGTCAGGCCCTATAAACATACGAATTATACCTAATAAAAGGAAGAAAATNAGTGAAGTAAAAACTATGCCATATGGGCCCTGTAATTCGATTGAATCTTGTATTTGTCCATCACTAGTAGATAAATAATTGTTGATATTTATGACAACTTCCGCTATAATGAAAGTTATGAACAAGATTACAGCTAAGTTTATTAAATAGCTAACGAAAAGAGTTCTAAGAGTTTTCGATACGCTCTTTCTNTGGGCGTTTGTAAGTAACGAAATATCCAGACCTGCAGGTTTGAATTGTTCAGCATAGTTNTCGTACTTTATTGCAGCATATGAAAGTTCAATATAAATTACAAATCCTAAACCAATAAAAATTCCGCTTGAAAGGTATTCGCTCCAGCTTTTTTCATCCTGTCTTGTATCGTAACCACAGTAACTTTCATCAAAATTTTCTAGACATAAATTAGGAGTATAGAGAAAGCCNATAATTATTGCTAGNCCTATCGATGCACCAATAGCCCATCCTTTTCTTTTCCATATTCCATATGCCCCTAAAAACGGCATAGATCCAAAGATTACATTTGTAAGTCTAACAGANATATCTTCTATTCTTTTATTAGTTTCCTCAACATCATCGTATACTAATTTGACGGGTTTCCATTTCCATTGAGTTGCGTTAGCTTCACNCGAGTCAATNTCAACATTTGTAGGAATCAAATACTCNCCTTGTTTAACATTTATTGCAGGNTCTNCAATATAGTGTCCTAAACTACCTACAATTAACAAAAATANCANGAATTTATANTTACNTTTAAAAATTGTNAAAAAGTAGNANANAAATCCTGCTGCAAATCCCCACGGNACAAAAACTTCAGGATNAGGNTCAAANCCNTTNAGAGAGCTTCCAAGGTATTTTGTNAGCAGTGAATCCATTGGGTTATGNTATATGTAAAATTCACTAATTACATAAATGAGAGCTAAACTGGATATTATTTTTATNGTGAAGATTATTGGATATTCACCGAANAANTCTTTGTAATTAATTANCTTATCGANATTTGGCAATCGTGAAGCTTTTATTTCTGTTGGNTCTTCTTCCAATTAAATCTCCTGAAGTGCAGTGTTAACATTGTCACCGTATTTCCAATCGCCTACTTGGAGTCCAAAGCTCCTAAGTTCTGAAATCATGTTGTCTCTTTCAATTTTCGCTATTAGTAAAGGCTCTACGGGAATCCTTTTCATTCTTTCTTCAAAGTCTAGGCTAGAAGGTGAAATAGTGGTAATTGTAAATCCTCTACTTATTGTACTTGTAAATGCTTCAGCTATGGTATGATCATCATCTAATGAACTAAAAAGTATGATTGGAGATCCGCTAGGAATATGAGGCAACAAATCTTTCATTACTAGTTCAAGCTTTAGGTTACCCTGCGGCTTAGCACTTGATAAAGCAGTTAATATTTTGAATAGATGGTGTTCACCTCTATCTAAATCAACCCTATCAATGCTATCTCCATAAACCATAAGGGCGACATTGTTTCTTTCATCAAGTAGTTGTTTGGCATATGTAGCTGCAGCTCTGCAAGACATTTCAAGTGGAGTATCTCTCCCCCCTCCTACGGCAGAAACTTCTCTTGCATCCACTAACAAAATAACATCCATGACGTCTTCTCTAACAGTTTCATTAACCATCATTTTACCCTTCTTAGCTAGGGCTTTCCAGTTAACTGTTCTAAGTGAGTCCCCTGGAACAAATTCTCTCAGTGAATAAAATTCTGTACCAGTTCCAATGACATTTAGAGGCATAGCACCTGATAGTAATTTAGGTGAACGAGAAGTTATTACCTGTTCCTCTAATACTTCGACTTGAGGAAATACAGAAAAGCTGTGAATAGATTCTTCTAATCTCTCGTTATAAAACAAATCAAATGCGTCTTTAACGCGCATCTTAACCGGTCCAAGGTGGTAATGTCCTCTTAATGGTAATTTCAAAGAATATTCAAATGAAACTTCCTGCCAAGGTTTCATGTATAGTAAAGTGTAGTTTGATCCTTTTATTATCCTAGCTTGAGGAGGTAAGCTGTCATATATTTCGACAAATCCAATTCCCAACCCCGTATTTTTGATTATAAATTTAACAGACATGGTTCCATCTTCAAAAATATTATCAGAAGTTGTTTCCCTTCGAATTCTAACATTCGGCATCCAAACGTCAAGAAAACTGGATATAACTACAAATGTCAACATTACAAGCCCTGCACTAATGAAAAGATAATTCAATCTAATCAATCCTGCAAGTGTTAGGAAGATTGCTCCACCTGCAACAGCTGCAGCTTTTTTACTCCACATCTAGTCTTCTAGTTGTCCTTGAGTTGTTGGCACTTCTACTTGTTCTAGTATTTCAGAGACTATTTCCTCAGTTTTTACGCCCTTAATCCTTGGTTCTGGCTTCAATATTATTCGGTGTCTTAGTGTATAGATACTTAATCTTTTGATGTCATCTGGAATGACGTAATCTCTCCCACTTAAAACAGCAAGTGCTCTTGACAGTTTGAATAATGATTGTGCACCTCTTGGAGATGAACCAACCTTTACTCTAGGATCTTCACGGGTACGATAGATAATTTCAACAATGTATTCGATTATTGAGTCATCAATTCTTACTTTTTCAAGGCTCAATTGCATTTCGCGAAGCTTTTCAGGAGTGGTAATTGCCTTAAGCGTGTGGTCATCTTTTCCTCTCTGTTTTCTTTTTACAAGTATGGCCCTTTCAATAGGTCTTCCTGGGTATCCCATTGACAGTTTCATCATGAAACGATCGAGCTGAGCATCAGGAAGTGGATAGGTACCTTCTGATTCAATAGGGTTTTGTGTAGCTAATGTTACAAATGGTTCTGGCAGAACATGAGTTTCACCTTCAATAGTTACTTGGTGTTCCTGCATGGCTTCCAGCAAAGCAGCTTGAGTTTTCGGAGGAGCTCTGTTTATCTCATCGGCGAGTAGCAAGTTACAAAACAGCGGTCCTTTTCGAAACTCAAATTTTTGGTCTTTTTGATTCCAAATATAAATTCCAGTAATATCAGCAGGTAAAAGATCAGGTGTAAATTGCACACGTTTAAAATCAATTCCTAGGGCTTGTGCGAAAGTATTAGCTAAGAGAGTTTTAGCCAATCCAGGATTATCCTCAAAAAGGATATTTCCACCAGCTAGTATTCCAACTGCAGTTAGGTCAAGTATGGGCCTTTTACCCATAACAACCTGTTCAGCTTCAGCTAAAACCGCTTGCATTAAATCATGTGTTTCTTGTAATGAAGGGTCCATCATGTAGGTTTGTACACCTTCATTTTGTCCTTCAGTCCCTACCTCAGGGGTTGGTTCTTGCTCTTCTTCTTTTTTGCTATTTCCAAATATGCCCATTATTTTTTCCATCCTTTTATTGCTTCTTTAACCTCTTTCAAGGTCATGCTTCTATCGTCATTAATCATAAACTTAATTAATAGAGGATCATGTAATAGCTCCTCAATTTTTGATTGAGATAACATTCCAAATTCTTCTCTTGTGTATCCATTTTCGATTCTTACTTTTTCAATGAATATTTCTTTTATTGTTTCAGGGTGAGTATAGTGCGCATGTGGCACTCTAAATCTCGAAAGTCGACCTTCATATATATTGAATAAATGCCTCCAAGGCTTTGGGTTTTCAACTCTCATCATAACTAATTGCAAAATCAAAATAATTGAACCTAAGAACAGTATTCCTAATGTTTCACTATTACTTATATATCCTAAAACGCCGAATAGCTGAACATATATCAGTGAAAGTATATCTGATTGTATATGCCTGCTCTCATCGAAAATAATGGTATGCTTTTCACCACCAGTAACATAGTTTACCATTGATAAAATAAAAGCTCGATTGTCTAGTTCATCGTAATATTCGTTTGTAAAAATGCTTGTATCTGATATGAAAATTACAGTTCCATTTCCAATATTTGCTTCAGCCACTACCTCGACTCCATTCGTTGAATCTTCGCGATAAGTTCCTTCGCCTTTACCACCTTCACCGTCTTGATTGTAGTCAATGAATGCCTTTTGACTTGACCAGACTAGTCCTTCAGCAGCACCTCCTGATTGAACGGTAAGTGCACCAGGCGAACTCATCATTAATTGACCGCTAAAATCCATTCTAGGTACGTCTGCGTCAATTATTGCAATTGAATTATTCTTTGGATGAATTGCTTCCTCCCAATGGTTTGAATCATATAATTGTGCAGGTTTGCATTTTGGACTACTACTTCCGCTTCCATCATATCCCAGTGCATCAATTGCTCCAGCCACTAATCCACTACTTTGAGTAGGCTGGCAACCTTCCTGCACAATGTTAGTCCTTAATTTGACACCTATTTCTAAGGTTCCCATCTCTCCATAAAATGCAGAATTTCCGTATCCAGAGTCGTCAGCAATAATGACTTTACCCCCAGATTTAACAAAATTATAAATTGCGTTTGAGTCAAATTCGGAATAGCTTCTTTCTACGCCAATAATCACGAGGACAGTAGATTCAATATTGATAGTTTTCTCCGTAGTATTTTTTTCAATCTCTGATATTTTATTAATAATAGCAGGTCTTGAAACAATTGTTTTCATTTCATGATTTCCATTTTGATCTTCATCTATATCAGATGCAAAGTCTGAAATATCATTCCAATCGTCGTCGTAAGCAGAAAGTTGTGAGGGGTTCTTTGCATTTGTAATTAATGTGGGATAAACCACTGTTACCATCATGATAATTATAATGAGAGCAAATAACTTAGAGCCATATTTTTCACGAAATGTGTTGTTCATTTGGAAGACCTCATACCAAATATATTTGTAAATCGAGAAACTTTTCCTTCCTTAAGGCCTTTGTTTAATTCCATTTCGACTTCGTGCAAATTATTAATCGCTTCTACACACCAAATGTTGTATGATCCATCTATCATCTCCATTCCAAATTCATCTATAACTTTGGGCTTTATTCCACTATATCTTGCGATCTCAAACAAGGATGTTAACAGTTTAACACTCTGAGTAGGGATAGGTAATGCTGTACGCATTACATCTGTAAATTCTCTTACTGTTTGAGTTTTAGTTTTTATGAAACCATATCTGTCGAGAATGTTTAGTAATTGATGATAAGATTTGATTATAATTTGTCTGTAATCTTCGTCTTTATTCAGTTCCCTTTGCATTTGCTTTATCAGATTTCTGACTTCATATTTGTGTTTTTGCGTCCAATATAGGTAATATGCAGTTACCAAAAGCGCAGCAGGTATTCCTATGAAAAGTGGCAAATATTTATTGATGTCAAAGGGTTCTCTAGCCTCAGGAGATTTAGTAATACTTATTGCTACGTTTGCTATGGTTAGTTCAGTTTCTTGAGGCGTGTCGTCATATGCTCTAATATATCCGCCAGCAAATTTAGCCTGAACGCTTGCGCTATTTGCATCCTCAGGAAATTCAAAGCTAAATTTCGAAAAACCAGAAAGGTCTGTTGTTAGATTGTAAGCTAATTCGGTATCCATTTCAATGTTTTTATCATAAAAAAGCGTTACAGTTACATTCAAACTAGTATCAGGTATAGGACTTCCGTCGTCTTCCTCTAACCATACAGATACGTTAACCATATCTCCAGGGAATACATTTTTTGGTTCAAAATCAAATCTAATTTTACTTTCAACTAGTATAGAATGCTTGCTTTTATACTGAGTTCCATCCAGATATTCATTCCCTACAAATGCCAGTTTTACAGTATGGTTATTTCTATAATCTTCAGGAATGATTCCACTAGAAACAAATGTAGTTTCATTATTAAACTCTGTGATTAAGTTAGCATTTCCAATACTAACAGTAATATTCGTTTCGACTCTATTTCCTAAATCATCTACTAGCGTTCCGTAAACATCTATTTCTCCTCCTCGCCTGAGTTGGTTATTGAACCAATCTCCTTCGACAACTACATTTTGGAAAGTAGTTTTTCCAAAAACAAAAAATGAATTATTTTGATAGTTTCCTAAATACCAATCAGTTTCGTTGAAAATCACACTCGCATTACTAATTCCCAAATTGTAGTTAGATACCAGAGGATAATTTGCTGTAAAGCTGCCTACCTCATTAGTTGTCGCATACAAGAAAATTGAGTTAATGTTTATTCCTAATGTCTGATTTTCTAGGGGCGTGCCGGAATCATCCGTTAAAGTACCAGACAAGCTTACATTTTCTCCTCTGTAAGCTTTCTTATTTTCATTATCAATATTTAATGTGAGAATTACACTAGATTGAGGTATCACATCTACTTCAAAGTCAGTTTCCAAAAGGTATGGTATATCACCATCCTCTACTTTTATGTCTATCGTAAAAATATTAGTTTGCCCCTCAGCAACGAAGATAGTATAGCTAAACTTTCCATCTGAAGTAGTTTCGAATGGAGGTGCAAATCCATCATTTTCATTGAAAAATTCTATTGTGGTATTAGATATAGGATTTCCTAATTCATCTACAAGAATGCCAGATAGAATATGTTCCAAACCCCTACCTGCCTTGCATATTTTTTCAGTATATCGTTCTGTATCTCTACATTTCGCAGATTCGTCAAACAATAACTCCGGTGTTGCTAGTAGTGTCAAATTACTTTGGTTTTCTGCAGAGGACAGCGTCGGACTTCCGTAAACTACAGATTTAATAAGATGTAATCCGGAGCTTTCAGTTGAAAGATTAGCTAAAAATATGTAACTTCCATCACTTTGTGTTACTGTAGATCCAATTGATTTCTCCCCTAAAAATAATGTGACAATTTTGTCAACAATTGCTTCACCATTATGATCAGTCAGATTTCCACGTAATTTTACTTCCTCAACTCTTAATGAAGATACCTCGTCTATCGTTAAGTTACTTTTACCTTTAATAATAATATTTTCAACGGCTATGTCTTCTGGATAAATGTCATTTCCTGAAAATCTAGCAGTCAGTATTGAGTTTCCCCAACTTGAGTTTTTAGGAACCTCAAAGTTGATACTCCATGCCTGATTTCCTGTAATGCTAGTTTGACCAATTAATGAATCTCCATATTTCAATTCTATGAATCCGGTAGGTTGTTCTCCTTCATCTCCAAATATGGTTCCATTAATAGCATATTCATTTTCTAACTCGAAAACATCTTCATTTGATTCATCAAACCTTAATTCCACAGATGCATTTATTATTCGAATACTTTTAGATATTATTTCCTCGGTTAAATTTTCAGTTCCATTAAATTTGAAGATTATGTCATAGTTTTCATCTTCTACATCTGGAGTATCTACTTGAATTGTAAAAATTCCATTTTCATTTGTTAAGCCATAGTAAGTGTTCTCGTTGAATTCAAGAGATATAAAATTGTCTTGAACAGGAATATCTTCATCTTCTAACAAACTTCCTGTGATAATAGCGGTTCCAGAGCTTGCAGCAGTATTTGGAACAGTAGCCTCAATTGTAACATTACCAGTTACTCTAATGTCTAACTTTGGGCTCCAACTCTCGAGAAGATTAACAGTATCATTGTAGCTTTGATAAGGTCTTCTCAATTGTATTTTCCAATCACCAGCTTTTAATGTTGGATTATTTTCAAAAATGTTGCATGTTACTTCGAAGAATCCCTCTTCGTTACTAATCCCAGTTCCAATTAAATATGAAGGACTTCCCTCATCATCGCTTTCGTTTAAATAAGCTTCAAAATGAACACCTTCATAAGGTTCTTCGGTTGCAGGATTTTTTATAATCCACGACCAAACAAAAATATCGGTTTTATTAACAATGGAAGGAGGCATTTCCGGATTTCCAGCTCTGGAAGGTGGACTTCCCCATGGCGGATCTTCTTCTTCGAAATATCCGTAAACCGGGTTTTCTTCATCTATATCTCCGTCATCCCACAAGTCTCCGTCACTATTTTCCTCGCGAGGGTTAGAAGTATTCCATCCTTGCTCATCGTAATATAGGCGAGCTGTATTATTCTCTCCAGTTATATTCCAATACCACCTAATTTCGTCATAATCAGTTAGTCC
>PBPR01000035.1 GCA_002724775.1 Methanobacteriota archaeon | reverse complement strand
GGAACTACGTTTATATTGAAATCATCCCACAGCCTAGATTCCACATCTGTTATATCTGCTATGAAAACATCGGAAACTTGAGAATACTCTGCCCAATTATTAAAAAAAGAAACACAATAAGGACACCAATCAGCAGAAAAAATTACCACAGACTTACCTTTATGTTCTGTAAATTTATTAAAGTCAAAATCATTCTGACTAATTCGAGGAATTAACTTTACTTTTTTTCCCATATCATTAAAGTTTCTCTGTCTAATCTTTTACTGATTGAATCTTTTGGCATTTCCTCTGAAACTAATTTCCAGTGCAACCCAAACAAATCGTGTAATTCAGACTTTGTTACTCCCCATGGAGGCCCTCCCTCATCTAATTCTTTATCGAGAGGTAAAAATAGCCCTAGTAATTTTCCGCCAGGTTTCAGTAATTGCCAAACAACTCTGTCATACTCAAAACGACGTAACGGACTAATTGCGCAAAAACAAGTATACTCCATAATATAATCAAAAGAAAAATGAAGATTATCAGGAAGATTGAATATATCCTCTTGGATCAAATTTACATTTACGTTAGCTTTTTCTGCATTCAATTTTGTTGCTGAAATTGCGTTATCTGTAAAATCGATAGCTGTGACATCAAAACCACTCTTCGCAAATGTAACTGCGTCATAGCCTCTACCACAACCTATAACACAAATTCGACCTTTTGGAAGCTCAGAGGCAAGTCTTTGGAATACTGGCGTGGGACCTCCCAAATCCCAACCGTCCATTTCAGATTCGTAGCAAGCTTCCCAGAATTCAGGCGTGTTTACTGGATCATCCATACATATATACTAAGAAATGCCGTTAAAAAACGAGGGTAGACTTTTTGAGACCGTCTTTATTCATATTGTATGACAAAAGTCTTGATGAGAACAAGTGCCGGAGACATTACAATTGAACTTTACGATGATAAAGCCCCAAAAACCGTTGAAAATTTCTTAAAACTAGTCGATAAAAAATTCTACAATGGGTTACATTTTCACAGAGTTATCAAAGACTTCATGCTACAAGGAGGATGTCCTAACTCGAAAGATCCTAACAATCCAAAAGCAGGAACTGGAGGTCCAGGATACCAAATTAATTGTGAGTTTCACCCAGAACTAAAACACGATAGGCCTGGACTATTATCTATGGCAAATGCAGGTCCAAATACAGGTGGATCTCAATTCTTCTTAACAACTGTGCCTACCCCGTGGCTTGATGGTGCTCATGCTATTTTTGGCGAAGTCACTGATGGAATGAATGCCGTAAAAAATATTGAAAGTTGCAAGACTGGGCATATGGATAGGCCAAACAAACCTCAACAAATCATATCAGTCAGCAGAATCTAGATTTAATGCCTGAGAGTTTGGAAGAACCTAAATTTGAGATTATTAAAAAATATAATAATTTTGAAATACGAAAATATTTTGACACAATACAAGCACANGTGGCTTCACCTTTATCTTATGAAATAAGCCCTAGTGCTCATTTTAGAGAAATTGCAGGTTACATTTTTGGCAACAACAGTGAATCTCAAAATATATCTATGACTGCTCCAGTTCATACTTGGGAANAAAATAATCAGAATATTATGGCATTTACAATGCCTTCTAAATTCAATAAAGACGATTTACCGAAACCTAATAACAAAAGAGTGAGAATAGTTGATATTGAAGGTGAAAATGTTGCTGTACTAAAATTTTCCTGGTTTGCTGGGAAAAGACGAGCTAAAAAATTTGCAAATAAACTTCAGAAATTAGTTGAAAATNAAGGTTTGAAAATAAAAGGAAACCCAAGATTAGCTGTTTATGACAATCCAATGACAACCCTCCCATTTATGAGAAGAAATGAAATTCATTTACCTGTAGAAAAATAATTAATCGTCGGTAGAGGAACCTTCTTCCATATATGGAATATCAATATCCAATTGGGCAATGTACAGTCCCGAAGTTATGCAGGAAAGATAAGTATATCCATCATGATATTCTGCAGCCCAAAGGAAAGGAATCCATCCAAAGTCATAAAAATTTGAATCAAGAGGTTCACCATAGGAATCATTTTGTGGTAAAATGTAAGCTACTGTAGAAGATAAATGAGAAGAATTTCTGTCTATTAAATTNCCAGTAGCAATCATAGATTCAACATCAACAATCCANAATCCTGCATGATAATGTGAAATGTATAACCTGCCATCCCAACCTCCTCCGTAGCTTTGGTCGGGCTTCTCTTCATTTGTTATGAAATGACCNGAATCCAAATTATGTGGGCTAAATAGTAACCACTCATCACCATCATTATGAGCCTCGCANGANGAACCAAAACAGTGTAAGCCNGATGTAGGAATTTCCCAATCTCCAACTAATTTAGGAAGAAACCGTAAATTTCCATTTATCATTTCGTAGTCTGTGTTGTCTATAATATAAACCATTCCTGTCCCAACGTAAGTTGACAATACTTCAACTGCCGCTGTAATTAGATGCCTGTCACCTTCTAAGTCTGGTCTAATGTGTGAAATGTCTACCATTTCCGGATAAGGCTCAGTATAGTGAATGTAGGAAGAGCGGCCTCCGTTTTCGTTACCTGTTGAACCGCTGTCTGGTTGACCATCGCCGTCAAAATCTGCAAAATCCATCCAATAACCTACCTCAGGAGCTCTCCATAGACATGTAACTGGAGAACCTACAGTACTTTTACAGCCTAATCCATAGAAAAGATAATTTTCAGGACTATTTACAGGATGAGGAACATCTGTAACATCTCCTATTCTAACACCAGCTTCCCAATAAGCACCGTAAACATAAGTGCGTTCATATCGAGGATCTAGGGGATCTGTTCCTGGCCAAGTTTGAACTGTCATGTCATGTATGTAAATCCATCCGCCTCTCGTAGTTTCCCAAGCTACTTCATATTCACCAACTTTGATTACTGTATGACCATAACCTGAACCTGGCACTCCCTCTAATGTTCTAGCAGCTGAACCTTGAAGATTCAGATGAGCTATAGTCACACCACCACATGCTTCACCAACAGCAATATCACAACCCTCATAGTCAGGGTTTGCAACAAAAATATACCACTCATTATCTATCATGTGTGTGTAAAGATTGTGAGGACCACTCGGATGATCTGAATCGTACCAACTATCGACCCATACGGGATTTGTCTTATCTGTAACATCTACCAGAACAACACTGACCTGCGTAGGGTCACCCCAGTCACCTACTTGGGGATCAGCATATCCTGGATCCACTAGTTGATTTTGAAGAATCACATATTCTCTTCCACTAAATTCAAGATACTTAATATCCAAAAGTTGTGTATTAGGGTCCGTATATTTCCCCATGACTGTTGTATTGTATGGATCTGTTACATCAGTAATATGAAATTCAGACCAACCTGCTTGATAGGCATAAGTCCGACCGTCTGGAGAATCTGCAACTGTTACTTCAGCATTACCTCCGTTTGTAAGTGGATTGTACGATATCTGCTCAATATTTCCACTACTCATATTATGCATGGAAGCATCCATGTGATCATGCCCTTCTTCCTGAATCAAAGGATCTTCAATTACAAGAATTTCGTCATTAGTAGAGAGCTCCGTGTCTGAAGTTAACAAATAAGCTGTACCGCTAATCAGACTTAAAGAAACCAAAACTGCTAAGGCCATTTCCTTTGTTTGCATTATTATTCGTAGTAAAACCTTTTATTTATAGCCTATTTAGATTGTAAAACTATGAAGGCCAGTAAAACACTAGTAAGTATTGCTGTTGCAGTTATAATTGGCTTTCAGCTTTTCTCAGTTGCAGCATCAGGACACACTGGAGAAAATTTTATGATTATAATCAAAGAAAACGGAAGTGTTCCTGGAAATCCAACAATGATGGTAAACGATAGTGCCCTATGGGTTAATGTAGATAACAGGGAAAATATCACTCACCAAATATTTGTAGATGCAAACGCTGATGGGATATACAATGGTAGCGAAGATTGGAAATCTGTAAATTTGACTCACGAGGGAAACTGTAGAGATGATAATGGAACCAGAATTGAAAATTGTGAAGCTAGTTACACAGTTACTTTTAATGAAACGGTTATGAACATGAGTTACTATGACATCGTTGGAACTTATGCATATGTTGATGTAGATTCTAATGGTACCAAATTTTATGGGAACATTACTGTTATTCCTGAGTTACACGTCACTGCCGGATTCCAAGATAATACTGCTAATGCAAATAACCAAGCGAAAGATGAGGATGAAGATTCCGATCTTCTGTTAATAATTGCTGCAGCTTCTGCAATAGGTGCATTAGTACTGGGAGGAATGATTTATCTTGGTAACGAAGAAAAATGAGAATCTGCTAAAAGTTCTACTTCTAAGCTTAATTTCGATTTCACTCTTGGTGAGTGTTTATTACCTAAATACAACTGATGAAAAAGAAACTGAGGACGAAAATTCTTACCTGAAAAGTGAAATTTGTTACTACGCATTGAATGGCATAGTTGCTGATCATCACTACCATTTACAACTAAATATTACCATTTTAGATGAAAGGATTGAAATACCAATGAATGTGGGCTTTGAAAGGGACTCTGAAGGTAACACTGTATTTTTGCATCCAATCCATACCTATGATAACAGTGGAAGAATTCATGTTGAAACTACAAAAAATGCTACTGCTGAGCTAGGATTTTTCTTTGAGATATGGGGTAAAGAGTTCTCTAAAAATCAAATTTTTAATTATACTTCAAACGAGGATTTTAATGTTAACATTTTTGTAAACGGCAATGAAGTAAATACATACGAAAGAACTGTTCTTGAACCATACTCATTTATAGAAATATTCTACACNAAAAACGACTAAACTTTATTTTACGGGTGCAACATGATTATTCATGACGTCTGTTATCGATGGATTAAAGCCCGAAATTGTATGGAAACATTTTGAAACTTTAACTAAAATTCCTAGACCATCTAAACATGAAGATAAGATTTTAAAATATCTTAGAGAATTTGCAAGAGAAAGAAAATTGAATATACGTGAAGATGAGACTGGAAATATTGTAATTCTAAGGCCTGGTAGTGGGAAAGGAAAAAATGCTTCTACAATTATAATTCAAAGCCACGTTGACATGGTTTGTGAAAAAAACAGAGATTCAAATCATGATTTCATGAATGACCCCTTAAAATTATACATCGATGATGGATGGTTAAAAGCTGAAGGAACAACTTTGGGTGCAGACAATGGGATTGGAGTAGCTGCAGCAATGGCATTACTGGACTTACCTGCTGACACATCGTTGCCACCACTGGAGTGTCTTTTCACTGTCGATGAAGAAACTGGACTAACAGGCGCGTTTGCCTTGAACGGTGAAATACTCAAGGGAAGAACTATGCTAAATCTTGATACTGAAGATTGGGGAGAAATTTGTATTGGCTGTGCTGGAGGTGGGGATTCTAGTATTAATTTGCCTATTGAGAAAATGCCAGCACCATCTGATTATCTATCATTCCAGCTATCTGTGGAAGGATTAAGAGGCGGGCATTCTGGTGTGGACATTCATGAAGAGAGAGGAAATGCTGTAGTTTTCATTTCTTCTATAATTAATAACGTATTAAACAATTCTAAGAGTCATCTAATTTCAATTGAAGGTGGTGATAAACATAACGCAATTCCTAGAGAAGCCTTTGCGACATTGTACATACATCCTGAATCAGTATCAGATGCACAAAATTCTGTATCGAACAGAGCGAGAGCATTGAAGAAAGAATTTGGTTCAGTTGAGCCTAATATGAATGTAAAGTTCACAGGATCTGATGAATTACCAGAAAAATGTCTTACTAAACAAAGTCAGACAGACCTTGTAGGACTGTTAAGAACTCTTCCTCATGGTGTCCTAAAATATTCGCACGATGTGGAAGGACTAGTAGAAACATCTAATAACTTAGCATCGGTTCAAATTAGTGAGAATAAAGTAACTATTGTGTGCTCAACAAGGTCTTCTATTTCTGAGGCGTTGGAATCTCAAAGAGAACGAATAAAAATAATGTCTAGGGCTTTTGATGCGACTGTAGAACAGGAGGAAGCATATCCTGGTTGGGCTCCTAACATTAACTCTCCAATTCTTGAGACTACTACCAAAATATATACGGATTTACTTGGAAAAGACCCTCATATATGTGCAATACACGCAGGACTAGAATGCGGCGTTATAGGAGAAAAGGTAGAAGGGATGGATATGGTTTCGTTTGGTCCAACCATAAAAGGTCCACATTCACCTGACGAAAGAGTTGAAATAAATTCTGTTGACAAATTTTGGCATTTACTATTAAAAATATTAAGGGAACTAGCAAAGAAGTGAAACTTGATTGAAAACATCCAAAAAAATTTAAGTTGTAAATTACCAGGAATAAAATCGTGGAAAAGAATGGCCGTAACTTCCGCAAGCGAAAATAAAGGACAAAAAATTATTAATTATGATGATTTATTGTCTGGTAATAAATTAGAAAAGATGAAAGAAGCTGCTGTACTAATTTGCTTCTATAAACAAAATGACGAATACTATTTTCCCTTAATCAAAAGACCAATGCATGAAAAAAATCATCCCGGGCAAATAGCACTTCCCGGTGGTTCAAAAGAGAATAATGAGTCCTTAGAAGAAACGGCCCTAAGAGAAGCGTTCGAAGAAGTGGGCATCAATCCCGAAAATGTTAAACTACTGGGAAAGTTAACTCCATTGCCAGTTCCAGTTTCAAATTATCTAATTCATCCATTTATCGGAATTACAGAAAATGAGCCTAGCTGGAAACTTAACGAAGATGAAGTTGATGAACTAATATTATTAAAATTTAATGACTTAATTAAATCAGATAATGGATACTNTGAAGAAAAAAATCTAAACAACAACGAGCTCAAGGTTCCTATATTCAAAATCCTGAACTTAGAGATATGGGGAGCCACAGCTGCAGTTCTAAGTGAACTAATAGATATTTCTAGCTAAAAAAAGAATTGAGAGGCTGTACAATATAAAAAGAAAAAATATCTCCATATAAAGCTGTAATTACAAAAGAAAAAGTTAAGGGCACAATGTAAGGTATTTTGAATGTCACCCAAGGAGATGCTATGCCCTTTTCTTCTAATTTTAACCATTCCTTATCAGAATCTAACTTATGCTTAACAAAAGCAACCATGACTGTACGATTCCCAACAACCTGCTGCATTGGCCAAACAAAACTCTCCCTTGCCTCATTTATATCCATTTTTATTCCAAAAAATATTTGAAAGAAGGGTTTCTCAATGTTGCCTTTCGCTATATTGAAAATTGCTAATCCTACGGGAATGAGGAGATATAACAAAAGAGAATTCATAAAGACTACTAATGGATAAGGAAACCCTCGAGATTCAAAAGCTATTAAAGAGTCATCTGTAAATGAAAAGTAAAAAGGCGTTATCAAACTTATAGCCATTATAGCTTTGACATCCGCACCGCCTATAGTAGGACCAAAATAAAACCAAATGTACATTAGGATCATTAAGAATGGAATTGCAATAAANTCTATCAATTGGTAATTGTTGATAGATACATCTGAAGAATCAAAACTAAACAAAAAATAAAGTGAAGAAAAGATTGCAAAGTACTGGCTAAACTTCCAAAGCAATGCCTGATTTTTATCTAAAACATATTCATCAACAAAAGAGTTAAAAAATAAAATAATAGTTGCAAACACCAATGCCCACAAATAAGCACCATAGTCTTCCCAAATACTATTTACTTCATAAATTAATAATAACGAACCAAAAGAACCTCCGTAAATCCAAACCCAATTCGGAACTCTGCGAGTCTTTAGGTCTGTCCAAGAGCCGTAAGAAAGCATGACTATTCCTATCAAAAAACGCAAAATATCAAGATTAGTCATATTTTTGTAATCTAGTAGACTACATATTAATTTATCTTTTATGCTACAAAACAAACACATTTTATATACTTAACCAAATTATTGATACTGTGGATTTGAGAGAACAGCTATTGCCCAGTGAAAAATTGCTGAACGAATATAACGATGTGATAGTTGAAAATAAAAAAGGAAACCTCTACCTCACAAATTTAAGATTATTTCTTTCGAATAAAAATAATTTATGGAATTTCGGCACAAAAGATATAAAATATTTAGGAAGAATGAATAATCCTCGTTTTTCATGGAAATGGCAAATAATAATTTCGTTCATGCTATTGTATAGTATTGCTTCTGGAAAAACTTTACTTTTTTTAATTTGTATAATTTTGTCTGCTGCTAGACAATATATCAAAATAGACTGCTTAGAAATAGGGTTAGAAAATAGAAAATGGTTGATTTCCGATGATAATGGACAACTAGATGACGTAGTACTTCAAATTCAAACAAACCAGGTGACTGGATTAAATAGAAGCGAAGGAAAACCTGTAGTCGATGCAGAGGAAGAAAATATTGATTTCATAGAAATTAAAATCATAGGTGAAAATGAATCTGGACCCTTGAGATCTGCTTGGTTATCATTATCCTTTGCTTTTTTATTTTATTATTTAAATTCGTTTAGCGATTCTGGAAGTATTTGGCTTTTTGTTCTTTTAATTTCAGCTCTCTGCTCATACATCATATACAAGGATAGAAGAAACACAAATATTTTGCGAAATGTAGAACCTGAAGATGGATTAATACGCAAAGGATGGTATTTTATTCTGAACAAACTAAATGTTAAGATTATTAAAGCAAACTATGCATTCAATGTTAATAATTTCAAAATCGAGTCCAGAAATTTAGGCTATGTTCTTAGCTCAATAGTATTGCTTTTAGCATTTGCAATAACACACATCAATGCTAATCTTATTCCCATGCTATATGGAATTTCATTGGCTATTATTATTTACATGACTGGAAGATGTCTTGCTGGAATACCTAGGCCTCGAAATCGGATGATTGCTAGGACATTTGCCTGTGTAGTTGTTGCTATATGCGTAGTCTTACCTTGCTTAAGTCTCATCCCACTTTACATGCCGGCGAATGCAGTACTTCCTTCCACCTTTTTAGATGCTGAAAACCAAAACGGTTGGAAAAAAACATATTCACAAATAGATGAATATGGACTTGGATTAGCATCTACGAGTATTTATCTATACGCAGATGATGCAACTGATGATGAGGGGAACGATGATGGATATCCTGCTATTTTGTTTGTAGTTGTTTTAAAGGTACCATTTGAAATTGATGAGACTGTACCACTAGACATCCTGAATGACCAATTTCAAAAAATGGCAATCGATCAGGATATTGAATTAGATTCTGAATTGGAGAGTGGAAAACGTAAAACAGCTCAAGGCTATGAAACTGAATACGTTATATACAACGGAACTACAAAAACTGAAAAAATAGGTACTGATGAAATAAATTACAAAGTAACAAAAGGATCAGAATCAAAATATATAGGCGAGGTCTGGAAAGCTCCTGAATACAATCTACTCGTGGTTTCTATGGGAATAGGCATCATTTCATCGGAAACTGTTAATGAAGATACAGGCATAGAACCTATTGATGACTTAGTGGACAACCTGATTCCAAATCCTACAGACACTACTGATGAAAAAAACTGGAATGAAATGCTCGACCTGATTCCTGAAATATATTGCTATCAAAATGATTGGAGAGATTAACTTCTATCTATCATTAAATCTTCCTTAAGTGGAAACGAAACAAATTCCCCTTCCCACTTAACCTCTGATTCTTCATCGAGTAAACCCGATGAAACTAATTTGTTCATCATCATTTCGGCGTCGTCTTTTGGGACTTTCAAATATTGCCTTTTTCCGTCACTCATTTATCCAAACTCAATTCCCTGTGCTAGAGGCAAATCATCTGACCAATTAAGTGTATTGGTCTGTCTGCGCATGTAAGCTTTCCAAGAGTCCGAACCTGCTTCTCTGCCTCCTCCAGTATCTTTCTCTCCACCAAAAGCCCCTCCTATCTCGGCTCCACTTGTTCCAATATTAACATTGGCAATTCCGCAATCACTACCTGAATGACTCAAGAATTTTTCAACCGATTGCATATCTTTGGTGAAAATTGATGATGAAAGTCCCTGATCCACAGAATTATGGGCCTCAATTGCTTCCTCCAATACTTCAAATTCGAATATATATAGAATAGGGGCAAATGTCTCCTCCCTAACAATTTCCATATCCATATTAGCCTTAACTAGTGTAGGTTCGACATAGTAGCCATCTCTCTGAATAACATTGCCACCGTACAGAATCTCACCTTTCTCTTTCTTTATAATTTCCAAAGCGTCACTGTACTCTTTGACTGCCTTGTTATCAACAAGTGGACCAACTAGAGTATCAGAATCAAGAGGATTTCCTATTTTTATCTGTGAATATGATGTAATTAACTTGTCTATTATTGAAGCTGATATAGATTTATGTAAAAACAATCTGCGTGTGGATGTACAACGTTGACCTGAGGTGCCTACTGCACCAAATAAAACTGCTCGTAATACTAATTCAGGATCTGAATCTGGCATTACAATTATTGCATTATTGCCTCCTAATTCTAGTAGAGAACGACCCAATCGTTTTGCTACTGCTTCCCCTATTTTACGTCCCATATGGCAAGAACCTGTGGCTGAAACTAGAGGAACTCTTCTATCATGAACTAGTAGCTCCCCAACATCTCTACTAGATCCTACAAGTAGAGACATTACTCCATCCCAACCCAAAGGAGTCATAACTTCATTAACAATTTTTTGAATAGCAATTGCNGTAAGAGGTGTTTTAGATGAAGGTTTCCAGACCATGACATCACCACACACAGCTGCAATCATTGCATTCCATGCCCATACTGCGCCAGGAAAGTTAAACGCTGTAACTATACCTACTGTTCCTAAAGGNTGCCATTGCTCATACATTCTATGATTAGGTCTCTCTGAATGCATAGTTTTTCCATACAGCTGACGACTCAATCCTACTGCATAATCTGCAATGTCAATCATTTCTTGAACTTCACCTTCACCCTCTGCCTGAATTTTTCCCATTTCCCAAGANATTAACTTACCAAGNGCCACTTTGTGTTTACGAAANGCATTTGCTAAATTTCTAACAACNTCACCTCTNTTTGGTGCNGGTTCCATCCTCCATTTCTTGAAAATTNCTGAAGATTTTTGCATTATATTTTCGTAATCTCCAGAGTTACATTGCTTTATTTTGGCAATTAAAGTACCATCTACTGGAGTTACACTATCTAATTCACTTCCTGAACCTAGCCATTTGTCTGAGTAACCTCCAAAATTTACCTTTTCGATACCTAACTCATTTAGAAAATCTAATGTTGTCATATTTGTCCAGTAAGAGCTACAATAAAGAACTTATTTGTACAAGTCATTTTTAATTGCCCATCTCATGCAACTTTATGGCAGTCGGAAATTCTGAACTTCAAGGTTACGATCAAGCGCAAAAGGAAATGATGGAAGAAAACTGCATTGTTGTTGACGATGATGATAATATTATTGGAAAAGATTCTAAGGTTAATTGTCATCTCAAAAAGGGTAAACTCCACCGAGCATTTAGTGTACTTCTTTTCAACTCAGAGGATAAATTATTGATACAGCAAAGAGCTGATGAAAAAATTACTTTTCCCTCTATATGGGCAAACAGTTGTTGCAGTCACCCACTTTATCAAGANGGGGAAGAAAATGGAATTGAGGGGGCGAAAAAAGCTGCAATCAGAAAATTAGATCAAGAACTTGGAATCAATGCAGGAGAAATTAATGCTAGTGATTTATATTTCATAACGAAAATGCTCTACAAGGCCAGAGCCGATGAAAAGTGGGTTGAACACGAAGTAGACTATATTTTTGCAGTGAGAAAAGATGTACAAATTAATCCAAATTTAAATGAAATACAAAATACAAAATATGTTAATATTAAAGAACTTAATGAGATATTTGAAGAATCAAATAGTGGAGATATTAGAATAGGGCCTTGGTTCAGATTAATAAAGGAAAATTTCCTGAATTCGATTTGGAGAAATCTAAACTCTTTAGATAAAATTAAAGATTTAAAAGTCCACGACATGGGTGAAGTAAAATGAATATTAAAGAAAAGTTAGCAATCAAAGCAAAAGATGTAGAAAAAGCACTTCACGATTACTTGGTAGTTCGCGAACCTAAGAAATTATACGAGGCTATGGCACATATTCCCCTTGCAGGGGGAAAAAGACTTCGTCCAATTATGGCTCAATTAACATGTGAGATGGTTGGAGGAGATGGCCTGAAGTCAATACCGTTCGCCGCATCTTTAGAAGTAATTCACAACTTTACTCTAGTTCACGATGATGTAATGGATGACGATGACTTAAGACACGGAGTTGCAGCTTGTCACACTGTTTACGGATTACCAACTGCAATTCTTGCCGGAGACTCTCTTTTTGCATATGCCTTTGAAATGATAGTTGAAAGTGATGTGAGTGATAAAGTAAAAGCTGAGTTGGTAAGGCACACTGCATATACTGTTAGAAGAATAGCTGAAGGNCAACAAATGGACATAAATTTTGAAGAAGAGGAAACTGTTGACCCCGAGCTTTACCTAGAAATGATTCGATTAAAAACATCCATACTTTTTGGATCTGCGGCATACGGAGGTGCTCTAATTGGAGATAAAACAATAGAGGAAGCTAACGAATTAAGGCAAATGGCCATTTGGGTTGGTTTAGGCTTCCAGATATGGGATGATTATCTGGATGCAACAGCTCCTGCTGAAGTTTTAGGAAAGCCTTCTGGTTCCGACATTCGACAAGGTAAAAGAACACTACTTGTTATTGAAGCTTTGAATCGAACTAAACCTGACCAAAGAAAAGAACTGATAAAAATTCTTGATGATAATAAAAGTACGGATGATGACGTTCAAAGAGCGGTTGAAATAATGTCTGAGTGTGGAGCTCTTGAAAATTGCCGTAAACAAGCTCTTGACTATCTTCATGGGGCAAAGGAAACTATTGAAAAATATCCAAAAGGCGAAGCTAGAGAATTGCTAGAAGAACTTCTAGAATATATGGTTACCAGAGGGCATTAGACTACCTAATTGCCTAAATACAGGTTACAATTGAGACTGCAATGAGCGACTCTGAATCTTGGACCTCTGGGCTGATAAATGAGCAACTAAGAAAAAGATTTGAAAATCATGATACTGCCAAAGTTACAAACTTAGCGAGCCAAGCATGTATCGCTGCAAACATGCCTCAAAAAACAAATATCGTCTTCGAGGGAAAAGCTGGAGATAATTTCGGCGGATTGAATAATGGAAGTAAAATAATTTTGAATGGAGATGCTGGAAGATTTGTTGGTAATGGAATGAAAGGAGGTGAAATTGTCATCAATGGCAACTGTGATGACGGAGTTGCTCATTCAATGTCAAATGGAAGTATTGTGATTCAGGGAACTGTAGAGGGAGATGCAGGATCTTCAATGAAAGGTGGAAGTTTGCTCATTTCAGGCAGTGTAAGAGGCGATTTAGCAACATGCATGAGCCAAGGCAGCATTACTGTATGTGGAGATGTTCTAGGAGATATTGGGAGACTAATGGAAAGTGGAAAAATTTTCATCGGTGGTGATTTTGATGAAAATGATAATATAGAATCGAAGAATATCTCACCTAGCGATTGGAAAAAAATTAAAAGTGAACTTAAACAAAACGGAATAGATTCGAGTGATTTAAACTTCAAATCAATCTCTGCCAAAATTCCTCTCAAAAAAGAAAAAGAAGAGAAACTAGGCTACATAAGTCTCGATGAAGAAATAATTTCCGTACCTGCCAGTCTTACACGACGGCCAAGGACTCCTGGACTAGATGAACTAAATCTATCTCTTACTATTGGCTCCAAAAAAGAAGAACCACTAAATCTGACCATACCTTTGCTGTGGCAGGGAAATAATGCACCCCGTTACTTTAACTGGAGAATTAATGAGAGAATTGAAGATGACATCAACAGTTCAAATTTAGCAATAATTGACTTGACAGGTACGAATATAACTCGTAGATTAGATATGAAAAGACCAACTGATTTGTCTTATATTGTGGAATTAATAAATCAGAGTTCTGCAAATAAACTACCTATACTTGTTAGAATTTATGCTGGAGATGTCGATAATGATTTAGGAGTTATAGAAAAATCTGGGGCTGATGGAGTAATTTTAGTAGGAAACAAAATGCCCATTGAGGCTGCTCTTGTTTCATCAAGAAATTATAGAAAGCAAATGGTGATTCTTGCTGAAACCAATGAATTAAGCCATGAAACTTCTGTAAAATTACTCGCATTAGGCGCTTCCGGGATTTTTTTAAAAAATAAATGTACAGGAAGTGAATTGAAAGAATTTGGAATTAAGTTATCAAAAGAAATTGGTATATTGGGAGTAGGAAATATTTCAGATTTAGGTACCGAGCACTTAAGAACATCTAGCCAAAAAGTAGCATCAATGACAGGAATTCCAATAGCTGGGTATGACTCTGTGCTTCCTATGTGGCGTCACTAAAAAATAATGCGTGACAGTGTAATCTCAGCTAAGTCTTTAACTAAGAAATATGGTGATTTTTGCGCCGTAAATGGTATTGATTTAGAAGTACCTCATGGCGTATGTTTTGGATTACTAGGTCCAAATGGAGCTGGAAAGACAACAATGATTCAGACTATTCAGGCTTCATCCCCAATAAGCGAAGGTCGATTAAGTGTATTGGGAAAAGATACTGTACATGATAGTCGAGAAATCAGAAAAAAAATTGGTGTGATACCTCAAGAAGATAATTTAGATCCTGACTTTACGGTGAAATATAATCTTCTTGTTTATGCCAGATATTATGGATTGAGTAATGATGAAGCAAAGAAAAGAGCTGCAGATCTACTTGATAAAGTAAAACTTACTGATAAAGCTGATGAAGAAATTGCAAATTTATCTGGAGGAATGAAAAGGAGACTAATTGTTGCAAGGGGAATGATCAATAATCCTGAACTATTGATTCTGGATGAGCCAACCACTGGATTAGACCCTCAGGCTAGGCACAGTGTTTGGGACCAAATCAGGATTTTTAAGAATAAAGGAAAGACAGTTTTACTCACAACACATTACATGGATGAAGCTGAAATTTTGTGTGATGAGTTGGCAATAATGGACTCTGGTAAAATACTAATTCAAGGTAAGCCTAAAGATTTAATTCAAGAAACCATAGGTGAAAGCGCTGCTGAATTTGTCTCATTATCATTCGGAGAAAGTGGAAGTGCATTGGAAAATATTGAAAAACATTGCAAACTAAATGAGGTGAAATATAGTCGAATAACTGACAGAGTTATCATTTACGGCAATGAAATTGAAAATATTATCTCAAAATTTGAAAAAGAAAAAGACTTGACTGATGTTATTAGGAGAAGAGGTACGCTTGAGGATGTTTTCTTGAATTTAACCGGGAGGCAACTAAGGGACTGATATGAAGGAAATTCAAGGAATATCACCACTAATGGTCTTTACTGTTTGGAGAAGACACGCAGATGTATGGGTACGAACATGGAAAACGAATTTGCTTCCACCCTTAGTTGAGCCTATACTCTATCTATTAGGCTTTGGATTTGGAGTAGGTGCATACATAAGTGAAATGGGAGGTGTTAGTTATGTGGAATATATTGCACCATCCATTTTAGCTATATCAATGATGTTTGGAGCCTTTTTCGAATCAACATACTCTGCTTTTGTGCGTATGTACTACCAAAAGACATGGCAAGCAATAGCTGCTACTCCTGCTTCCGCATCAGATGTTTTAGTTGCTGAACTGGTATGGGCTACTACAAAATCGGTTTCAAACGCTACATTAATGACTGTAGCAATTCTTTTTGTTGGTAATCTAGTAAATCAACCTTTAATTTCACTATCAGGAGCCGTAATGATGCCATTAGTTGCAATTCCAATCGGGCTTATGTTTGCTGGAATGGGATTAATTCTAACCTCATACACACCTTCAATCGATTGGTTTAACATTCCATTTTTTCTATTCATAAACCCTATGTTTATTCTTGCAGGCACTTTTTTTCCACTGAGTGAATTTCCTAGTCTTGCTCAAAATATAGCACTATGCCTCCCTTTAACTCATGCTGCTCTAATAACACGAACTTTAGCATACGGAGAAGGATTTGAAGAACTGGGAATATCATTAGCATATGTAACATTAATGACTATGGTAACAACATATGCAGGAGTAAAACTATGCCTGAGAAGGATTGTAATCTAAGGACCTAGAATTTAGCCTTCATTTCTGATGATTTAATGTAAGACCATGTTGAAACTGCTGTTAAAATCGCTGATATGACCATTTCTCTTTGATGATCTTCCCAACTAATCGCGATAATAACTAGAGAAGCTAAGCCAATAATTCCTGCGTAAAACTTAGCTTTATCCGGATCCTCTGTAAAAAAAGAATGATTCTTACCTGACATAAAAAACCAAATAGTTACGTAAACCATTGCAGAAATTAAAACAGCTGTAGAGAGTGCACCTGATGTGTCTGAGACTTCTGAATCTGAACTGAGCAATGGAATATTCATTCCTTGCTGTATTACTAGTACTAAGTAAACTACAAGAGTGCCGTAGCCAGCACCTGCAATTAGGTATAACCAGCCCCTCAATGATTCTGCTTTTTCAGCTTCGCTAGGTGATTCATCGTTGAATGAAAAACTTGCTGAATTACCAGAAGGTGAAATACTATTTTCTCTTCGGATAACTTCCTCTTTTGAATCTTCTTCTATTTCTTGACCTGGTAAAGTTTCATCAATATCTAAATCGTTCACTATTCTTCCTCTTTCAATGGCACTATATTGTGCCCTTTAAAGTCAAATTTTACAGAACGTCTAACCAAGCCCTTCAACGTAAGCGAACTAACGCCTATATCTCTTCCAACATCGTTTGCGAAGGTCCCATCTTCGCCGATAAGCTCGACTATTTTAGCTTCGTATTTTATAAACTCTTTATCAGGCATCAAAACCACTGTGAGGAGCTCCTGAGTTTCATCGAATGTTAACGAAGTTGATATTTGAAAAGCATTGTAAAATGTTCGGTAACTTTTTTCAGGTCTGCCAGTTTCCTTGTTAACTTCCCACCTTGATTCAATCAATTTAAATTTTTCATAATAAACAATTATGTCGTTAGCCTCATCACCAAACTTATCGTTAAGTTCGCTAATCATTGTCCAGCCTTCCGCAAGAGTGCTCAGAACATTTCTTCTTACCTCAGAATCTACAGCCCTAAAAAGTGCTACAAGTTCGGCTGGGTCATTAATTAACTTTACGCGCTTCATCTCTACTCTTCTACCATTACAAGAACCCTATAAAATATAACTAGACACTTTCCTAGATGTCTATTTCTCCTTCCAATCCACAATCTGGACACTTAAGTTCTTGTGAACCTGAGATTTTTGGAATCTCTATTTGAGAAGAACACTGTGGACATTCAACTGTCATCATTTCTGGAAGTGCTTTACTTATCACTCTCTTTCTCATTACTTTTCGCTTTGTTGGCTTTGTGACTTCCTCATCATCTGCTTTTGATACTGATGAAGAAACCTTTGGCGTTGATTCGTAAGATTCCGAAACTGCCGCATTACTGTATGAATCAAAAGTGTCTCTGTTAAAATAATATACTAAACCTCCAATTCCAACCAACAAAATTGCAATACCTATCAAACCACCGGAGGTTGTTAATTGTGAAACAAAGCCGTCATCATTAGCTGCAGAATTACCTGACTTGACAATACTTTCTTGGACTACGGGAATTTGACAATAATCTGTAGCTGTTAAACCATCGTTATCTGTGACTTTGATCACTACTATGTATCCATCTTCATCGTCCGGAGTTGAATTATAAGAATGAGTAGCGAAACTGAAACCAACGAAATCAAGTGAATCTGGTGCAACCCTACTAGGACTATCAAAGTCCCATTCATACTTTACAATTGAACCTTGAGGTTTGAAGGCAGACGCAGTAAAAAATGCTTCTTNGTTGATCTCAATCTCAGGATCACAAAGTAATTCAACTGAAGGCTGAGATATAATTGAGATTGTTATATTAAGAACATTGCTCTTTGCTCCCTTAGAGTCTTCAACATATACTGAAATAATATGATCGCCTTGATCTGTTGATTGTGTAGAGAATAAAGCCTTATTTTCATCATTAAAAAGAGTCACTGTATCTGTAGACCAGAAGAACGTAAGAATATCATTTTCATCTTCGTCCAAACCTGTAACTGTTATCTGTGATTCTTCTCCAGCTATAACTGGATTAGGATTAATTGAATCTAATTCTATAGTAGGTACTGCATTTACTACAATGCTTAAACTNGCGTTTGCAGACCAAAAACCTACACTATTTTTAGCCCTAAATGTGAGTGTGTGTGAACCTAGACTCAAATCTGTAGTTGATAAATTTAAACTGCTAGAAACTAAGCCGTCTATACTTGAAATCCACTCATATTCTTCGATTGAAATATCGTCTGATGTCAAAGAGGAAGCAATTGCAATGACTGAAAGTTCATCACCAAAGCTTATCAAACAATTTTCCAAATCAATACAATTAGAAACTGATAAAATTGAAACTTCGGGAAAATCACCNACACCTATTTCCATTGAGACAGGAATACTCCACCTTCCTTCATCATCTTGAGCCATAAAAGAAATAACATGCAAACCCATTGTTAAGTTTGAAATTGTGAAATTACTGAGGTTGGAAAGATTACCATCTATAGATGAAGACCAATGGTAATTTGAAACAAGACCATCTATGTCTGTAGCTGAACCTACGAAAGTAACAGATTCGCCTGGTAAAGCTATAGTAGGATTTATTTGATCTATTTCAGCCACAGGTGCCTGGTTATCCAATAATTGTTCATAATAAATTGATAATCCTGAATTTGTACCAACCAATAGGTTTTCACCCCTTTCTGATAAAGAAACGGAGTTAACTGAACTAACTGCATTAACTCTCCAAACTTCATCGCCTGTAGTAACATTAGCTANAACAATTTTTTTATTATCTGAACCTGCAAAAACGTACGTACTTCTTCCATTGAACACACAGTCTTTAATCTCACCACCAATATTTTTTTGCCAGATATCTGCTCCGATGACGCCATCAAAAAGCGTCAGCATACCTTCAGAAGTTCCGTAAATATAATACTTAGAATTTAATCCGGCTGCAACGCACGAAACCTCGTTAGGCTGAAACATTGTCATAGGGTCTCCTCCCTCCGAAGAATATACGTGAACTCGTCCGGATTCTGTTCCAATAATTAAATGTGAACTATCTCCTGAAAAAGAAATATCTGTTATTTTGCCATCTAACGCATCAGAATGGTACCATACATCATCCTTATCTGATGTTAAAAAAACATACACATTCCCATCAAAGGTTCCTGCAGCAATGTATCTGCCATCTGGAGATATTGTTACAGTAGACATCTCTTGAGTCGCAAAATTTTCATTCCATACCTCGNTATTGCTTCCTTTATCAAAGAAATAAACATTTCTACGATCTACTGCGGTTATATTCGAACCGTCTGAGGAAATATCTATCCCGTACAAGCCATTGAGAAATCCGCCTTTATCCCATACTTTAGTTCCTTCTTGCCATAGAGTCAACTTATTTGTTTCTTCACCAGTTAAAACATACATTCCATTAGATGATATNTCCATGTAACTAATTCCTTGCGAGAGAGTCTTTGTATTATAAGGGGAAGATGTTCCATTTTTCCACAATGATACTGATTGACCATACGTTGCAGAAAGATTAATTGAATCTGATGATATTGCGACGTTAGTTACAGGACTAGATGAAGACCAGCTCCAAATAGGTTCCTTGTCTGCTTCTACATCAGGGATTGACATAACAATCATTGAGAAAAAAGCTAATGCGAAGAACTTTCGTAGTATATTCAAAGTAAGCCTCAAGTGTAACTAGTAGGGGGGATTTATTACAGTGAGCCTACCCTCGCATTAAATTATACCGGCCACGTAACTCTAATACTTCCAAAGCATTGAGTACTTCTTTCGACTGAGACCATTCAGAATATGCAGCCAAGAAAATATCTCTCCCTAAAATCTCCGAATGATGAGCTTCCAAAGATTCCAAAAAGACCCTAAGATCTGATGCTCTGGATTCTGCATCGTCGTCAAAANTGGAAAGTCCAAAATCTATCGCATATAATTTATCTGAAATCATAAAATTGCTAGTAGTGGGATCACCGTGAACTATNNCTGATGAATGTATTTGTGACAATAATTTGGCTGAAGAAACCAAATATTCCTCGAAATTGTCAGTTCGAAGTCCTTTCTCGAGAGTAATACCATCAATGAATTCCATGATTATTTGAGACTTATCAACATTAACCTCATAAATTGATGGAACTGAAATGCCACCTGATAATAAACGCTCAATAATTCGAGACTCGCTTCTCAGTCTCTCTTTCACTAATCTCTTTTCTAAATCTGGATGTCTGTAAGACCTTTTATTTCGAATCTTCGATACTGCTGAGAACCCTTGCCAGTCTATTTTTTCAACAATTGCTTCAGCACCTCTAAAAATCATCTCCAAGTCACCTCTACCATATCTGTACGATATTTNTGATGAACTCTGTTATCTTCATCAGTTATTTCATAATTTCCACTGACCATTTGGTGGCCTAACCAGCCAATCATTACTCCATTATCAACGCACAAAGCTTTCGAAGGTATGAAACACTTGACTCCTCGTTCCTCCGTCATAATAGTAGCCATNTCCCTTAGTCTCTCGTTACATGCTACACCTCCTCCTAATACTAATTCANTNTTTCCAGTATGTGCCAAAGCTCTTTCTGCAACTTCGCAAGACATTGCAAAAGCATGCTCTTGTAATGAATATGTGACAGTTTCAATCGAGTGGCCTGAATCTAACTTAGACTTCGCTGCAGTCATTAAACCCGANAAGGCCATATCCATCCCTTTTACTGAATAAGGTAAATCCAGNAGTTCTGGACCTTTGGCTAATTTTTCAATTTTTGGCCCACCTGGAAAACCCATTCCAGCTTCCCTGGCAAATTTGTCTAAACCATTGCCAATTCCAATGTCAATAGTCTCACCAAACACCCTATACTTTTCAGAAGCGTACGCTATAACTTGAGTGTTAGCNCCAGACAAATAAAGTAAAACAGGATCAGTTGCCCCCTCAAGTAACCCTATTTCTAAATGAGCCACACAATGATTTACTCCAATAAGCGGAATATCATGAGTGTAAGCAAAAGCTCTAGCTGCAGTAGCTCCAGTTCTAAGGCAGGGNCCCAAACCTGGACCTCTAGCATACGAAACNANCGAAATNTCATTAGGCTTCAACTTAGCTTCCTGAAAGGCNTTCTCAAACAATAATGGAAAAGTGTCAGAATGATGCCTTGCAGCCTCACGCGGGTGGATTCCACCTTCTTCCGGAATATACATTGACCTCTGGTTAGACAAAATTTTGCCCTCTGAAGTAATAATTCCAACGCCTGCTGTATGGGCTGTTGATTCAATACCTAATATATTCGCTGACACGTTCACTCTTCTTCATCTGAGTCAATCTTATTTGATTTATTACTTTCTGAGGCTAAGGCTATTTCTTCTTCAGATAGTTCATCCGCCTCTTCAACGCCAGAATAGATAATGAAGGAACATGCAGCCAAAATGATAGAAATAGCAAGTAGAACAAGGATATTTCCTGATTCTTTTTCTTCAACATCTTTACTGCCTACCTCCACAAATTTTGACATTGACAATGTTTGATTAACTGATGAGCTTAGTTCTAGGAATGTAGTAATCTTAAGTGACAAAGGACCTTCTAACGAGGCCTGCCAAGAAATGTTACCAACTGTTTCACTGTTAGGCGAAAGTGACAAACTAGCTCTGGCAAAACCTTTGTTATTATTAATATCCATATCCAGAAATAAATTTGAAAAATTATAATCAGTAGGATTAGTTATTGTAACTAGNACATTAATATCTGACCATTTAGGAACTTTCTGTCCTGGCTCCCACATTTCNCCTGATGCATAAACTTCTGCTGATTTATAAGCTATTGAGGATAAATTAAGGTTAAAATAACGTATAAGTGCCGTATTTTCACTTATAACTTGAGACCATTCATCATCAACGTGGGCAAAACCAAAATTTGCAAAAGCCGAGAAATTTGAAGTATGATCTATTCGTAAACCATCTGAATTAATTTCATACTCTTTAGCCCAGTTCCAACTACCTATCATTGTTCCATCTACATCCCACTGTCTAATTTGAAAACCGGTAATTGGCAATCCTGTTGTTGTATCTATTGCAGTAAAATTAACCCACCACTCTTGAGTCATCCATGATGAACAATTAAAAAAAGTTACTTGCTCTTGGAACGGGACAGTACCAATGGAGCGAAGGCCAAGACTATAACCTGAAATCGAAACATTACTTAGGTTCAAAATTGTATCTTCTGAAAATATTCCATAGTTTACTATACTTTGACCATTAATTGAAGTATCTGAGATACTAGCTTGACCACCCACAAGCCAAATCATTGAATACTCTATATTTGATTCTGTTACAATAAGCGAACCTGCATCAGAAACTATAGTGTACATACTGTAAGATAAATTAGCATCATTAACTGTGGAAAATGTACAATTATGTATGTTTAGAATTCCTGTAGAATTTATTCTAATTTCAGAAATAGTCATATCTAGAGAACGATTTACATTTATATGAGAATTTTCGATAGATAGATTTCCGTCAATTAAAAAATCTCCCTCTAACCAAATATGAGAATGAGTGATAAGTATATCTTCGCCCACATCCACATGCAAACCTGAAGTAAAATTATAATTCAAAACAAGATGTAACGTCGATTCTGTCTGAATGTTATAGTCAGATAAAGTTCTACCGTCTTCTAATTCTTTTCCAGCAAAAATCAAACGTTGATCACCTGGAGAAATCCCGGTTATGTCGCGGATTTTAGCCTTTACATTTTCAATAGTATCACTTGGCTCAACATCTAAAGTCAATGTCTCTCCTTGAAGATCTTTAACATAAACGGGCATTGCATCCGCATTTACAACAAAAAAACCGATGATAACCAAAAAAAATATTGAAGATAATACTAAAACTCTGGCTATTCTCATGATTTCTCAGAGACTATCCCTTATAAATTCTATCTAC
The DNA here is from genome assembly GCA_002724775.1 of Methanobacteriota archaeon. GTDB lineage: Archaea > Thermoplasmatota > Poseidoniia > MGIII > CG-Epi1 > CG-Epi1. The sequence continues at coordinate 26,142 of PBPR01000035.1, read as the reverse complement.
CGAAGTGTGAAACTCGTTTTAAAGGGATGCTTATCTGACATGATAATGAGAAAGGCTCTAGGCATTGTCTTGATGATTATGATGCTACCTGCTGTTCAATCTGAAATTGACGAATATACAAGCCATCCTGGCAATATACCTAACTTTCACAACTTCGCAACACCTCAGTTAGAACCCGGCGAAAACGGATTTTTTTCTCTTGATATTCAAAATAGGTATATTGAAAATCTTACTGGAGTTCAGATAGTTGCTGAAATTTACCATAGAGCAGATATTGATGAATCGGAGAGTTTGGGCAGCATTAATTCAGATAAAAGACCCATTATATCTGAGAATTGTTGGAAATATAAGAACGAAGAAGAAAAGTGCTCAGATAGCCCTAATTCAGAAAGTGCAAGCTTCAGTATTGAAAATATCGAAGTCAACCAAACTGTGAGACTTAAATTTGACATAAACACTAATGAGGATACTAAAGAGGGAACATACTTTGTTAGATTCTCAATGAATTTTCAATTTAATGCGACAGAAAGAGTGCTTCAGTCCAGAGGATATTGGAGTATGGAGGAATGGACAAACGCCACTACTAATTTATCTGAAAATTACCCTGGAAACATTAATCTCGATTCATTAAAAGTCGATGGAATAATTCCAGACTCTTCTTTCGGAGTAAAGAAACCTATACCAAAATGGCCTCTTTACATACTAATTTCTTTGACAGTGATCTTTGCTGGACTATCTGTAATTTTCTATTTGGAAGAAGAAGAAACCTATCCTGAACTAAATAAATGGCTTCAAAAGATGAGGGGCAAATTTAATCAATTTTGGTTGCGTTTTAAGTACAGAAAAGGCAGCTAAAGAAGCATAATCTAAGTCTCCGGTTTTTTCTATGGCTTTTTTAACTTTGGGTTCATCTAAGATTGATATGATTTCAGCCAATTGATCATCGTTCAAACTCAAGAAAGCTTTTCTCAAGTAACTACCCTTAGTTAACTCTCCTCCTATTCTATTCACTATTAGCGTTTGATATTCACTCAGATTAACTGAACTCAAATCACCTGAATTTAAAGCCTTAGAAGCTACTTCAAAAGCTGCATCTGCTGAAATTAAACCTGAGTAAATCCCGCCCCCTGAGGTTGGCTTTGCCATACCTGCAGCATCGCCTGTCAAAATAATATTGTCAGTGTAACTTGGACTAGCAACTCCAAAAGGAATCAAGCCGCTGATCAAATTAATAATTTTTGCACCTCCAAGTAATTTAGATGGTGCGCCCTTCAAAAAGTAATCTCTGAAGAAAGGCATTGGCTTGTGTGGTAAAGTTGTTGCTATACCTATACGACCTTCATCAGGTCCTGTAGGTATTCCCCAACCAAAAAAACGTGGTGCAAGCTCTGAACCAACAAAAAGATCTACGTGAGTATCTTTACCTTTGTATCCTTTAACATCTGCACCAAAAGCAGTCAATATCTCCCTTTTGCCACTTATTCCTGCATTTTTAGCTACTCTAGATAATGGACCATCTGCGCCAACGAGTAGCCTAGTTTGAATGCTAAATTTTTCTGATTTATTTCTTATCCTGGCCTCAATTCCACCTTCTATTTTTTCATGTCCCAAATATGTATGGCCGTGAAGAACATTAGCGCCTGCTTCTGATGCCTTTTCTGCTATAGACCGATCCAAGTCAGGTCTGTCTATGACTAAGGCTTTAGTTTCTGAAGCTTGAAATTCTAAGAATGAATCCTTTGGGCCCCATAGTCTGGCACCGTCCATCTCTTGCAATATTGGTCGCTCGTATCCTAAATACTCAAAAGTTCTAGGTGTAATTAAACCTGCACACTGACAAGGTTCGCCGATAATCTCCGCTCTATCTATTAAAGTTACTTTATAGCCTTCTTTNGCAAAATTCCAAGCTGTTCTGGAACCGCTAGGCCCAGCACCAACAACTAAAACNTCAAGCATTGCTTGCGTTTTACTCTAGAGGNACTAAATCTACTTGGCACTTATCGGTCAAACCNGCATCTGCTAATGTTAAATTGTTGTCTACAGCNACACCATTCAACATCACTGCAAAATTAGCATGAGGTAATGGGAATTTACCTACACAGTTTTGTAACAGTTTATTCACAGGCATGTTTGAAGGAACTTTCACATTTGCAGTTTTACCATCTATTGTAGAAACTATTGCTACGCTAATCTTGGATGGAGGTGCTGCTACCGGCTCTTCTGATGCACTTTCCTCATCGCCTGACTCATCTGAATCATCTGCTGCTGTTGAGCCACCAGATCTTCTACGGAGTAAAACAACTGGGATTGCCAGAGCAACCAATCCTACCAAGAATAGAACTGGTAAAAGCAAAGGTACACCTTTAACTAATTCTCTTTCTGATAAAGTGTTAATAAATTCAATTTCTCCTAGAACTGCTTGAAGTTGGAGTTCGAAATCTTCCATGACATATTCGTCATTATCTGTTCCATCTCCAGTATTAGTTGTATCACAATCATTACATTGTTGAATCTCAAAACTACCTGTACCTGCATCAATTGTCCAACTCAAAGTCAAGAAATCCTTGTTATCCTTGTCTGGAACTGTCCAACTGAAACTTACCTCTGTCGTGGCATCTTTATCTATTGATTCACTAATTTGTTGAGTTAGCTCGGTTCCTGCCCCATCNTCAAATTTCACTTGAAGCGGTTTNGATGAAATTTGCCAATCTGCGTTACCGATNTTTCTAACTGTCACAGTAATATCTACTTTTTCACCTACTTGAGGGCTTGTTGGATCCATATCTACNTCAGTAATTTTGAAATCTGGCAATACTGAAAACTCAACTGGAGTACCACTTTGCTCAAAAACACCGGTTCGAGGCCAAACATTGTCTGAGTATCTCCCGAGTTCATCAAACATGCGACCTGTGTCTGAGGAAAAACCATCTCCGTCTGACTCACATGTGAAATCTGGAATATTGAAATCATCACAAACTGGATTAACTTCAGCACTGAAAGCAGTCCATTCTTCTAGGGTAGCTTTCCATCTGAAGCGAACCTCTTGTGTTTCACCTGCATCCAAATCAAACAACACATATTCTTGGTTTGTACGATCTTTCAATACCACATTATCTGTACTACTATCTGCGGTTATGTACAGGCGACTATTATCAACATCTGCAGCTCCAGCATTAGTTACTGTAACTGTAAAAGTTACTGTATCATCCACGTTAGGAGTTCCTGAGTTATCACCTGCATATTTGCTGTCAACACGCATTGCTGTAATCTGTAAATCTGGCTTTACTCTTAACAATTCTGAATATCTTGCATCGTTGTTATTTTCATTTTCCTCTAGAATTTCACCATTATCACTATTCTTATCGTAATCGGCTCTGGCTTCAACATACCACTCGCCACCTTTAATTAACCAATCATCTGAAACTATCTCCTTGGAATTTGCTTCTTTGATATTGGTTGATCTACCGTTACTTCCGTATAGCTGGTAAATGTAAGTGTTTTTAGAGTCATCAAATTCAAATCCTGCAATTAATAATTCGTCAATTTCTTGTTGAGTTGTTGGTGCTTTCTTGGGATAATAATAAATTTCAATGTTAACATCGTCTGCATCTGCAGAACCAATATTTTCTACATCAACATAAATTACTACAGTATCTCCATCCTTAACCTGTGAAGCATTACCAAATACACCATCAATTTCTATCCTAATATTGCTCTGCTTGATAACAATTTCTGGCCTTTGGATAATTACTGTTAAATCAATTTCTTGACGTGCATTAGGATCGTCTTCCTCATTCCTTACTGAAATTTTGATAGTTTCATTACCTACCTCAGCTTCATCATTTACAGAAACAAAAACCCAAAGATCGTCGAGTTCGCCTTCTTCAATCGTAACTCCAGCATTCGGCCAAGACTGTGTTTTTGAGCTATCTTGGAAGAAAGTAACTGTCCAACCGTCTTCTAAAGTAGATTCAACTTCTGGAATGAATATATCATCATTTGAACCTGTATTATCTAATTTAACCTTGAATTTTACACTATTTTGGGTTGAGCTTCCTTGATATTCAGGGTATATCTCTTTTGAACTATCAATTGCAGTGGCGTCAAGCTCTCTTCTAGGCGAAGCTACTTCGAGATTTACTGATACCTGAACTGCAGGGTCAATTCCAGAATTAGGTGAAAACTCCGTAAGAACACTATAATTACCAATGTCTGAATCTTGATCAGGTTCTACACAAAGATATAGATACTTAGATTGACCTGCACCAATGGATCCTGAAAAAGAACTTGAACATGATGGATTTTGGAAAAGTTCGACATTCCAGTCATCTGGATATGTTGTAGCAATTGTCTCAGCACTTACCGAGTCTTGACCATTACCTGTGTTTGTAAGCTTGAAAGTAAACTTTTCAGTCCTTTCCGAAGCTTGAGTTTCAGTAGAAGGATATGATGTGATTGCCGAAGTGCCTACAATTTCCACGGTGGCTCCGTAAATCTGACCTATGTCTACTTGAAGGGAAGCTGTATCACTGACTGACAGATCTCCACCAGACTTAACTTTCACGGTTACAGANTAACTATTAGCTTGTAACGCATTTCTCTCTTGGTTGGATAAACTTTCTAAATCATATACAGGCAATGTAACATTTACTGTAACTGAGCCTGTTTGATCCTTATCTAGGGTTAGTGATGTAGTATTGGCTGAGGCCCAACCTAAATCATCGTCCAGAATTGAAATAATTAAATTATCAGAACCATCTCCGGTATTTTTAACATCTATAGTGAAAGATGCAGTAGAGCCTGGTAACTTTTCTATTTCAGTAACATCTGTACTCACTTGAACTCCTCTGCTTAAATCGACCTTAACTGTTAGAGTGATAGAGTCAGTTGATTTTGTTCCATTTTCACAACCGTCACAATCCGAAACTCCTCTGACAACTAGTTCATAATCTCCTTTCGAAGTACTTTCCGGAACGGTAATTGTCAAGGTTACTTCTTCTTGACTATTCTCTGCAACATTAATGAAAGGATTACTAAAGTCAACTCCAGTCCACCCCTCTGGAGGTGTATTAGTCATTGCTACTATATCGTCACCAGTTCCTAGGTTGTCTACGTCAATCTTTACCGATACCGGAACTCCCACTGTAGCTTCAACTGTTCTATCAGAATCATCAACAGACAAGTCAATCCAATACTCTTGATTTACAATTGTAATTATACTAACTGTTTTATTAGCATATTTCGGAGGATTTTCCTTCTGTGCTTCGTCTGATGAGGCTGTTAAGTTTANCGTAAAAGCCTTGTTATCNTCACCTGATCTTATAGATACATTGAGNGTAACAAGCTTCTCNCCACCNGCTTCAACATCCTCTACTTGAAAAGATACTGGATCAACGGACCACCCTGCTGGATAATCATCTACGTTAACCGTGAATGTGTCTACACCAGTACCTTCGTTTTGTATTCTAACATCATATTGCACAGTCGAACCAGGGTCTCCNCTCTTCGATGAGACAACTACATCAACCTTAAACTGCTTGTTAACTGAAACCTTAACAGNACCNGTGTCATAANCTGACGGATTATCTTCTGAGGTTCCATTTACTATAATGTCATTATCTCCAACTGTTGCATCGTCNTCAATGTTTACNGTTAAATTAACGGTTTTACTTTCTCCACTTGTCAATTCAACTTCATCAACAATAGATGCCCAGGAAGCTTTTTCACCTTCNAGTGACAAAGANACTGTATCTTCTCCATTACCTTTATTCTTGATAGTCATCTCAAAAATTANCTCATCNCCAGGGTCTCCCTTCTTAGAACTATCACCGGAAACTTGAACTGAAACTTCGTAAACTTGAAGAACATTAACAAATATATTTCTTGTNGTAGTGGTAGAATCATCTTCNGATGTTGCCCTTATAATTAAGTTGTAACCATTTTTAGCTTCAGTATCTTTAGGCGGAGTTACTCTCAACGTTGTAGTATCATTTGCTCCTGCGGCAAGAGTNAAAGCCGAGTCNCCTAGCTGACCCCAACTAGCATTGCCTCCAATTAGAGACAACGAGATGTCGTCTTCACCGTTACCATCATTTGTGATTTTAATTGTGAAATTTACCTGCTCCTCTGGTTTTGCTGATTGAGTATCTTCTCCATTAATTGCTAATTTTGGCTCGTAGTTTTGAAGTACAGTTGTTCGAGAAGTGTAGGTAGAATTAATTGACGCGTTGTAATCTGAAGATATAGTTACAATTATTTGCGTTTCTACATCAGCTGCGGCGTCTTCAGGGGCTTTTACAACCAGCACATCAGTAAGTGTGATATTATCGTCAACACCAAGGTTGCTTATCTTATCTTGATCGAGCGAAGCATCCCATCCAGATGGTAAACTGGAAGTNTCTACAGCTAANTTAAAAGTATCAACTGCATTACCTTTATTCGTTACTTCNAATGAATAATACACTCTCTTACCTGCTTCAACATCTTTCGAGCTGGAGCCTACCTTATCTACTTGAAGTGCAGGAAGTTGATTGACTTTGACGGTAACCGAAGTTGATGATACAGTCTGNCCATCTTCAGAAGTAGAAACGATTGATATACTTTTCAAGCCNGCAATCGCCTCAATATCTGGNGTTACTGAAAGATTNAAAAAACCAACTTCGTTAATGTCGAGAGTCAGTGTTGACGGCTGAGGAGTTATGTCCCATGAGTCTACACCATTTGCAGTGAATGAAATAGTAACACTGTCTTCTGTGTTGCCTCCTGAGTTTTTAACACTAACCATGAACTTAACATTTTCATTAGGATCAACGGTTTTTTCACCTTCACTTGGTGTCAAAGTTGTTCCGTATACATTATTTACTGTTAATGAAGCCGTTTGAGTTTTAGTCTTTCCACCACTGTCNCTGTTCTGAGATTTAGACTTAAAACTAATTTGAGCTGTGTCTCCACCCTCTGCAGTACTTGTTGTTCTGTTGGCTATCTTAATAAACAATGTAGCAGTTCCAGACTCGTCCTCTTCAACTGATAAGGTAGAAGGTAAAATGAATGCCGTGTAACCTGTAGGAATGGTAGAATTAGTCACACTCATGTCATAAGTATCATCATTGTCACCTGTATTCTCTATAGTTATAGTGTATTGTAATTGCTCTTCTGGATCACCGGATTGAGAGCTAGGACTTACAGTCATTTTATGATCATAAGCATCTGCTGAAGCTACTCCTGTGATTAAGAGAAATCCAAAGCATATTAGCGCAAGCGCCAATGTGTTAGCAAACCAATTTTTTAGGTTAAGGCTCATAACGTATCAATATTTTCACCAGAAAGTAGCATATAAAGCTTAGTGAATAATTATTAATAATAGTTGATAATAGTTATTATATGAGTAACTCCTATTCCTTACCTCCGATACTTGTAATGCAAATAGAGGCTCTCGTCGATTCGGGACATTTCAGTAGCAGGTCAGACGTTGTTAAAGAATCACTTAGATTCATGATAGAAAAGAAGAATCACCTTAGATATGCTTCTGCAGTTGAAATATATAAGAAAGGAAAGGCCACGTTAACTAAAGGTGCTGAAATTGCAGGCGTTTCACCAGACAATTTTAGAGGAATCTTAAANGATCAAGGAATTGTTACACCAGATACAGTTGAATGGGAATCAATTGAATAGCTAGTATGTCTAAAGAATATGGAAAAACATTANTTTGGCTAAATGAATTGAACCAGAATAAAATTAAGCCAGGTCTTGAAAGAATAAAGAAGCTTATGAATTTGGCTGGAAATCCACAAAATGAATTGAGAATAATAGCTGTAGGTGGAACTAATGCTAAGGGTAGTACTTGTTTCAACCTCAACCATACTTTAATGCAAACTAACAAAAAGATAGGATGCTTTACGTCACCACANATCCACAGCGTANGNGAAAGAATTAAAATTGATAATAATATTNTAAGCAAAAANGANTTTGCCACATATTTATTAAAAATAAANAAGCTNTCTGANNAGAATAATNTTCNAATAACCTATTTTGAANCTTTAACAGCTCTCGCTTATNTTTATTTTAGTAGTAAAAATGTGGATTATGCNATAATGGAAATTGGTTTAGGAGGNGAGTGGGATGCAGTAAANGTTGCNGANGCAGAGATTGCAATACTNACTACGTTAGGATTAGATCANGTAGATTATTTAGGTGATAGNTTAGAAAAAATTGCTGCAACAAAAGCTAAAATTGTGAGAAAAAACGCCACAGTAATAACTGGATGGGACGAAAAATATCACNAGTACATACCTGAATCAAAGAAAATTATCAAGGGGCTGAAGATTGCAGATTGGATTAAAGCGTGTACTGAAGTNCTCGAATTTTCGATTGAACCAATTATTATGAATATTCCAGGTAGACAAGAAAAGCATCTAAATTTTACAATTGATACTGCACATAACGAACAAGCAATAGAACACATATTATCAATAGATGACAACTACAAAGAAGTAATCTTGGGAATGCTTGTTGATAAAGACATTNAAGCATTNNTAGNTAAATTGCCAGCANATTGNACTGTATCNGCTTGTAATCTAAATAGTGAAAGAAGTGCTTCGNCCGATTATATTTACGAAATATGTGANCAACTCAATGTTAAATGTAGGAAATTTAAAAGCGTAAAAGACGCCATTTCATCNTCANCTGGTGAAAAAACATTAATCACNGGATCTTTCTANACTGTATCTGANGCAAGAGAACATTTCNAACTAGAAGGATATAGTGAACTATAATTAACAGTACTTTNGTGATAAGATATGAAGCAGGCGTCATTCATAGTAACAATTATTATTTTTATGACCACTATGAGTAGCGGTTGTTTAGAGAATGGTTTCTTTGGTAGTGAAAAAGATAGCTTATCCTTAAACTCTCCGAACTGGAATAAAGGAGATTTCTGGGAATATTCAGTTACTGTAGATGATAAGCAATTTTCCACCACTATGGTTGTTTCTGTAGACGATGATGATTCGGACTACTATGTAGGAGCTGGAAATCTCGACGACGCAAAAAGGCATGCCGTCCTTAACTATAATCCAGCATTAGGACGTGTTCAAATGTCTGATTTTTCTGTTTACGAAAACAATATCCCGCAAAACATTGCTAATTTTCCATTAGAAATGGACAAGAGCTGGGAATTCAGTATGTATGGTGAAAAATTCAGAGCAAGTGTTATTGACATTACTGAATCTGAAGCTGAGATTAATGCCAATGCTGACTCTGGAGCATTCATGGTATATACTTTTGATAAAAATGCACGATGGTTTAATAATTTAGAATATACAAACTCTAACGGAGAATTAGTACTGATCATGAATCTAGGAAACTATGGTAGCGGCTACACTGGAAATTCATACTTCTGTAGAGGCGGAGATCTTTTCGATGAAGAATTTATAGGACCTGACTTTGGAGTCTATGATACTCAATTTGCTAATGGCGGTCATGAAAGATATGGACCTTGGAATTACATCGTATACTATCTCGAGGCTGACATAGGCAGTTCTGGAAGTGGAGAGCTAATACTTCGCGATCATGAAGGAACCGAAGTGCTAATCGAAACTTTTAGCCCAGGGACTAATCAACACATTATGGGTTCTGTATCTGGAAGTAGTGGGAATTGGACTTTGGAAATTTCTTTATCAGGTAATGCTGACGTTAGAGCTCGAATAGCTGGCGCAATACAATACACTTATTCTGTATAATTATTTCACAAAGAGGCGATATTTTTGATCGGTCTCACGAATTTCATTTTCAATTCGCTGAGATAAATACTTCTCAGGATTGCGGAAACTTGAAATCTTCTCTTCCATTTCTTTAAAAGTTTTGTAAGGTCTATTACTCACAATTAAATTCATCGTTTTCTTACCCAGTCCAGGAATAAGCTCTAGAGAGTGGTAACGACGAGAAATAGGGCCAGCATGATTATAAAATTGGATAAATTTCTCTTCATTATCTTTAACAATCTCATCTAGAACAAAGCTAAGTTCGCTTTGTGCTGTGTGTGTTAAATCTGAATAATTCACTCTTGCTCTTACATGGTCAATTTGAGTTCTATCCTCAGTTTCTTTACCAATGTAACATTTATCTCCAATATTTATTGCTGCACCAGCAACAGGCTGCATATCGAAAATTTTGAACTCTTCTATGCCTAAACCGTAAACTAAAGGCTCTCTTCTGAATCGTCTTTTACTATCTGGTCTTCCTTCCGGCAAAACATCAAGAACGTAAGCATAATCTTCCATAAATCATACCCCCATGGTCTCCTTTACTGCAGAAATTATAGTGTCTATTTCATCATGCCCAAGTGAGAAACGCTCCCTAGCAAAAATAGACCTTACATCATCCGCATGCATGGGTAAAACATCTACAATTTTAGCTGCATAATAATCATTAACATGCTCTAGTTCAATAACTTTCTCTATAATTTGGGCTCCTTGATCGGGAGTGGCCTGAGTAATTAAACGAACATGATCAAGAGCTAACTTGTGCTCATATTGTATTTGTTCTATTAACATTAATCTTTGTGAACCACATTTTTCACAAACCGGACCTGTGTATTCATCAGATTCTTCATCATCGTCAGATTTTTCAGTCTCGGGTTCAACATCAGGAACTGCTTGGAAATTACCACAATCTACACATCTCAAACGGTTTTCTCGTACGCTTAATTCTTTTTCAAGTAATTCCTTAGCTACACCTAAAGGTACTGGTTCTGGTTGTTTTTCTGCTTCCATTTTATGCTCCTACTTGGCTTTCCTGAGATGCTCTGGCCTTATTATTAACTCCTTGAGCATTTTTCCTACACGTGTTGACACCACATAAGCCTTACCTTGATTTCCTGTAACTTTACCTGTTAATCCATGAAATCTATGGTGTGGTTGACCCTTTTGATATGAAGGATCAATTACTACGTTGACAGTATCTCCAACTTCAAAAGTTTGTAATGAGCGAGTAATTGGAGACAGTCCTTTCTCCTTAAAAGAGCGTGAAAGCTTGTGGCGTGAACCACTCCTTAATCCTTGTGATCTTTTGGTCATTTTGTTTCCTCTTCGTTTTCAAGATGGAGATTAAGGACATCCAAAACCTCTACCTTACATGCCCCATCAACCAGCGATGAGAAACTGGGTACTGTACGTCCCATATCTCCGCTAACAAGTTCACGGATGTAGGTTCCGTGTTGAGCTTTGATTTCTAGTTCGACCATTCCTTGCTCAAAAGATAAAACCTTTACCGATTCAACAAAGCGCGGGCGTATCAAATCTGCTCTACGGTGCGCTACACGTGTCGGTGTCCGCTGCTTGACAAGCTTCTCCTTCAACCTTTGCGCCCCGTTCTTAAGGCTTTCTATAGAAAGTTCCTCAGGAACGGAAACATCTACTCTGTATGACTTATCACAAACTGTGTTTTTTAACTCTGCAACTCTTGAACGAGAAACTAGTTTAAAATTTGAAACTCGAATTCTATCCTTGNTTACTGTGTTAATTTCCATTTGCATTTTATCTAAATCTATATCTCTAACTTTAGGCTTGCGCAATTCCAGTACAAAAGGCCTACCTGAGCCCAACATAGCTGCGTCAATGTCCTCTCGACCCATGCCGTGAAATAAATTTTCTGTTGAGTGTGTAGCTTTCATAAAAGGTGCTGCTACGAGCGATTGGACTGAATCTGGATACAATTGGCCTGTATTGTTACACTGTCTACATCCCCTTCCCTTACATTTACTGCAAGGCCAATAAGTTTGTGGAATAGTTCTGTCATACTTATTGTATTTTCCCTCAATAAAAATAGACTTAATTTCTAGGTTAATAGTGTCATATCTAGTATCAATTATAATTGTTGAGTCTGGGCGATCAAGCCTAGCTGAAATATCAAGATTTTGAAACACGCCAATCCCTATTTCTCTGTTCAATTGAGATTTGATAGTTTCCGATAAATTTAAACCAAATATTTTTGAAAATTCCGACTCTGTGTCGAGTATGTCTTTATCTACAATAGTTCCTATTTTGAAGGTTTCTAATGAATAATCTAATATTGAATCACAAGATAAATCTATAAAATTATCAATTTCTCCAATTAATCCATCACAAATTTTACAATCCTCTGAATCGCATATTAATTCTTTGTCAGTGTCAATACCTGATGATATCTCGATGAGGTTGGCCATTTCCAACCCTCTCTCTCTNTTGTCAAGACCAAAACCAACTAATCCAACAGANCGACCCAAGCAAGATAAACAAAATGGTGCAAATTCGTTTATTTTTTCTANGTCGAACTCNGTCATATTTCAAAGCTCCTGCAAAAGTTTACCTGACACATCGGTTACTANAGAGTGGATATCTCTGTTTATTAAATCTTTTAANAAACTTAAATTATTTACAGTCCAAAGCTGGATTGGTACTTTTAATTTTTTAAATTTGTNCATTAAACCAATTTCGTAAATTTTATANTATGGAGACACAAAATCTGCCTTAGAATACAAAAATTCTCTCATCGTAAAAGATTCCTTGATTACTCTGNAGAATGTNNTGTAACTGAATGACTCTCCAATCAAAAATCCTGTGGTTAACTTAGANTCTTTAAGTTTAATTTTTCGAATTACTTTNGACTTAAATGAGGTAATCAGTATATCCACGTANCTAAAATTAGAAANTAGCAAATCAACAACTTTTTCTTCATAACCTTCTTCNTTAATCTCTACATTAACTCCAACCTTATTTTTACANANTTCAATNACTTCTTCTAGCNTACAAACATTTTTGTCTAATGCTTTCATTTCCTCGTATTCGATGTGCGAAATAAGCTTACCTTTAATTGATTCATCATGGTAACAAACTAGAACATCATTTGCAGTATTTCTAACATCAAATTCAATCATATTTACGCCCAAATCAATTGCCTCTTGAATGCCAACTAAACTATTCTCTGAACTAGATAAATCGACCTTACCTCTGTGAGAAATAATTCGGGGAGCCATAAGCTTCCATACAGATGTTTAAATATTAAATACTGTAATTGGATAATGGTTTGATTAAGATGGAAAGCGATTCGAATATTGGTGGCAGCTCATCAGGCAGAATACAAAATTTAATTGAGGATTTAGGAGATGAAAGCTTTGAAACACGTAATGAAGCACTAATNACTCTAAAGGCAATGTTACCCCTAAGTGAGGTTTCTATTTCTAACAGTCTTGTTGAAACTATACTGGAAAGTGAAGAAAGTGAAGCTGGAAGTAGTGCTTCTTTTGTGAATAAGGGAGCTATAGAATTATTCCAAAATATGAGTGAANTAGGGCTTGAGCCNCTAGTTAATGACTTACTAAAAAATGGCGATGCTTTTGCTAGAAGAGTAGCTACAGATGCAATGGGACGAACCGGNAGGATGGCTGTCCTACCTTACCTAATCAAATGCATGAATGATGATGACATGTACGTAAGATGGCAAGCTGCAAAAGGGTTAGGAAGATTTGCAGGTTCCAGCGATGCTCGCGACTCTCTCGTTGGTTCATTGGATGATCCAGAACCTTACGTTAGAAAAAGAGTGGCTAGATCCTTGGAAATATTTGGAGGTTCCGGACCTATTGATGAGAAAATTAAAGGACCTATGGAAAAAGATGGCAAAGGCGATATTGATGGTGACGGAATAGCTGACTCTGAAGACAAGGAGCCAAGAAAGGCTGAGAAAAAAGATAGTGGTAGCAAAGAAGACGATTTAGCCAGAATTGCAGAAAAGAAAGACAGTATTGANTTTGNAACCCTTGGTACAGCNGATGAAGAAAATAAAGATGATTTGAAAAACATAAAGGGNATTGGTCCTTTCTTAGAGCAAAAACTAAATGCTTTAGGTATATACACCTATGAGCAAATATCAAACATGACACCAGAGTTAGAAGATCAAGTTAATGAAGCTATCGAATTTTTCCCCGGTAGGATAAAAAGAGACAATTGGGTTAAACAGGCTAAAGACTTAAAATAAATCTAAGGTGTTGTTCTACGCATTGTCCTTGGGAAAGGAATAACATGTTTAATGTGATCTGAACCGCAAATCCAGCTAACTGTTCTATCTATACCCAAACCGAATCCTGAGTGAGGTACACTACCAAATTTACGAATGTCTAAATACCAACCATAAGAGTCTGGCTCTAATCCCTCCTCACGAATTCGTTCTATTAACTCATCAGAGGACCAAACCCTTTCTCCTCCTCCTATAATTTCCCCATACCCTTCTGGCGCAAGTAAATCATGACAAACTAAAGACCTGGGGTCGCTAGGATCAGGTCTATGATAGAAACCCTTTTCCCTAGGGAAATTTGTGATATACATTGGTGACTTCAAGTCTTGGGTAAGAGCTTTTTCTTCCTTATATCCAAAATCGTCACCCCANGACAAATCAAAGCCCATTGAATTCAATTTACCAAGTACNTCCTCATAAGTCATTTTTTCAAATGGTGCTTTGATGTTCTCAAGAACTGAAATGTCCCTGCCCAATATTTCTAATTCTTTTCGATTATTTGATAAAACAGATTCGATAATGTACACAATCATTCCTTCCTCTAATTCCATCATTTGATGATTGTGCATCCAAGCAGATTCAACTTCTGCGTGCCAAAATTCAGTTAGGTGACGACGTGTTCGAGACTTTTCAGCCCTAAATGAAGGAGCTAAAGTAAAAATATTCTCTAAACCAAACATTGTAGCTTCAGCATATAATTGCCAAGATTGACTTAAATGGGCGTAAAATTTTTGGCCAGTTTTCTCCTTTTCATCNTCATAAGATACATTGAAGAGAGTTGATCCTCCTTCACANGCTGAAGTCGTAAAGCTCGGCGATTGAATCTCCGTAAAATCATTACTTGTCCAATAATCTCTAAATGCCTTGAAAACCGTTGAACGAATTTTAAGTGATGCCACCATGTTCTGACTACGTAACCACAAATGCCTATTGTTTAGCAAATGCTCATCACTCTGATCTTTTGTAATTGGAAAAGTTTCAGCAAAATGAACGACTTGAAAATCTGTAGCCCTTATCTCCCATCCGCCTGGAGCTCGGTCATCTTTAGCAGGAATTCCTTTTACAATAACTGAGGACTCAATTAGCGCTTTTCGAGCATCCGAAAAAGCTGATTCACTAACATTTTTTTTAGATACTGTACTTTGAATATTACCTGTTGAATCTCTTAAAACGATAAAAGCTAACTTACCTGATGAGCGTGTTCGATAAATCCAACCTCTTACACAAACTTCTCCGTCACACTCTCCGTTAAGAATCGTCTGAATTTGCGTATATTTTTCGTGATTAGGAAANTCCGGATATTTCATTATTGTGCTAAGTAGGTAAGGCCAAATAATACTTCCCACAAGATTTAATAAATCCAAATTAAAATGTTTCAGCTATGTTTGGAGTGATATGCTGCCCAAAATGTAGATTTGTTACTGGGGTTGATTTACAGTTTAAAACTAAGAAATGCATTAAATGTAATTATCAAATAAACCTGAAAAAAGTCCGCGTNATGTTCAAAACCGAAGANAATAGCGAACTCGGAGATTTGATTATAGATGCAAAGAAAAGAGTAGAGAATGGAAATATATTTATTGATTCTTATTAGGTCGCATTTTAAATACAGTGGGCGAGTGCGACCATCCTAATAGTATGAAGAGAAGCTCCCGAGTTTGGAAAAAAGCCGGAAAACAGCGTTGGAAATGGCGTAAGAAGAAAATGCGCCGTCGCAAACGCGAAAGAAGGCGTAACAAGTAGTTTTAAACTAGTTTTCGACACATTTCCTTATAATACCTTCACAATAGGAATCTAGGATGCCAGTCATTAACATAGTGCTAGAAGATTTAAATCGTATGCTTAAAGATAAATTNTCTTCGACTGATTTTGCTAATATCATTCCAAAGATAGGCGCCGATCCTGATGAAATAAATGATTCAGAAGCTATTGTTGAATTTTTTCCAGATAGACCTGATTTACTCTCAACAGAGGGAGTTGCAAGAGCACTTAGATCATTTACTGANCAAAGTTTAGGTTTAATTGAATATGAAGTGAAGCCGCAAACTACACACATGTTTATCTCAAAGGAGGTAATGGAGATAAGGCCTTGTATATCTGGTGGAATTGTTAGAGGNGTTACNCTAGANGACATNTCAATTAAATGTTTNATGGAACTTCAAGAAAAATTGCACGTTACTCTGGGAAGGAAAAGAAAAAAAGTATCAATTGGTATCCACGATTTGTCAAAAATCGAAGGCCCTTTTACATATGACATTTGCTCACCACATGAACCTGCGTTTGTTCCTTTACAGAAAGATTACGAAATGACTCCTCAAGAAATATTGGAAGAACATCCGAAAGGTAAAGAATATGCACATCTATTGTCTGAATTTAACAAATATCCAATTATAAAAGATTCAAACGATGAAGTAGCATCATTACCTCCAATAATAAATGGGGCATTAACAACAATAACTGAAGACACTACTGACGTGCTAATCGATGTAACTGGACTCGATCAAAATGCTGTCGATGCATGTGTTAACATAGTAGCTGCAGCATTGGTTGAGAGAGGAGGAACTATTGAACAACTTGAACTTAAATTTCCTTCAGAGAATAAAATTGTACCATCAATGAACCCTCGAGTCCACGAAATTGATAATGAATATCTTATCAAATTACTTGGATTTGACCCCGGTCAATTTGTTATATTTAAGGCATTTAGAAAATGTGGAATGGAGCCTGAACTAAAAAATGATAAATGGAGTGTGAAAGTACCGGCTTACAGGGCTGATATTCTACACCCAATTGATCTGCTAGAAGAAGTATCAATTGGAATTGGTTACGATGAGTTTCCTGAAACTTTACCAAAAATGACACTATTTGGTAAATCGTTAGACTCAAGAAAGCGTGAAAGCCATTGCAGAGAAATAATGTTAGGATTGGGATTCCAAGAGGTTGTAACACTGACATTAACCTCAAAAAAAATGCTTCATGATTTTACTCAAAGAGATAGNCAAGATGAAACTGAAGTTGCTAACCCAGTTACTGAAGATTATCATGTACTCCGTTCAAGCATAATACCAAACCTTTTAGAATTGCTGAAGAATAACAAGCATCGCGAACTGCCACAGAAAGTTTTTGAAATTGGAGAAATTGTTAAGATGCATACTAATTCGCAATCTCTGGCCTGGATGCAAATTGCGAGCAAGAACACTTTTTCTCAAGCTAGAACGATTGCTGATAGTATTGCACTAAGGCTTAGAATCAAAGGTGAACCAAAAGAATGTGAAGATCCTATTTTTNTACCTGGAAGAAGTATAGAAATAAGCGACGGTAACNCCTTTNTAAAGTATGGAGAAATTCATCCATTTACTCTTGAAAAATTCGAATTAGGCTATCCGGTAATTGGCGGAGAAATNCATTGGTAAAATTACCTGTATGTTTTGAATCAAGAACAACTGCAGCTTCATTTCGAAAACTTTTAGATAAGAAGGAATTTAATTATAAAAGAACTACAGGAAGCCGTACGTACACCAAAGTATCCTTCGTAATTGCTCATGAAAAGAGCGCCATGGTTTACAAATATGACATAGAAAACTCTAAAATTAAAGCAGATATATGGGAAGAAAACCCCAGTTCTGGGAATATTACTTACATCGAAATAGAGTCTGAAGAAAAGAAATTAGAGAATGAACTGTTGAAGGATTTTGCATTATCTTTACCAAGAAAACCATGGGAATATACCATTACTCAAAAGCTGAGAAATGGATGGTTCAGCCAAGGCATCTTTCGAGCTAAATCAAAATGGGAGAATTATTTGAAATGAGCCTGCTNAAAGAAATTGAGCCAATAAAGACAAAAGATTTTTTACAAGAAAAATTTCGTGAATATTATAGGTCTGCAGANATTATACTTCCACCAAGATTTACNGCTAGAGAGTGGGGATTTCTTAACTGGGGAGGTGGGGTGATGAATCGACATGTTAGGTTCAGCACAATAAATGAAATTAAAGCTTATCTAGAAAAAACAGCACCTGCCCATTCATATCATTCCGTTGCATATTACAGAGATCCTGGAAGTAAAACTATGATAGAAAAAAAATGGCAAGGAGCTGATTTAATTTTTGATTTAGATGCAGATCATTTGCCTGAAATGGAGGATGTNAAAAAGGGGAAAATTACATTTTCTAAATTAATGGATTACATTCGAGAACAGACTTTCAGGCTCGTTCACGACGTTTTATTGGGTGATTTTGCTTTGGATGAAAAAGATTTACTCATCACCTTTAGTGGAGGTAGAGGATATCACGTCCACGTGCGAACTCCATCTGTGCTTTCTCTNCCTTCTGGTGCAAGAAGAGAGCTTTCAGATTATATGACTGGAAAGGGTTTAAATTTAGAAAACATTTTGGTAGATGCTGGATACACTAAAGAATTTGCAATCAGAGGAAAAGGTATCGAACGTAAAAATCTTGGCGTAAAAAAATTACCCTCACTGAAAGCGAAGGGATGGAGTGGTATTGTATCAAGAAAAATAACTGCTTTAATCAACGATTTAAAGTCAACAGGCGNTGGTGAGTTAAAGGGAAAATTGAAAGAATTAAAGCTTGGAAAGTCAAATATTAATCTAAAAGANGATACTGAAAATATATTTAATTCCTTATCCAAAGGAAATCAGAAACATTTAGTTCGTACTGCAATTAAAGAAGCTGCAATATTCCCAGATGAGCCTGTTACAGGGGATGTTCACAGGTTAATAAGATTACCTGGATCTTTGCATGGCGGCTCCGGTTTGAGAGTAACAACCATCAGCACTAAAGAGTTAGAGAATTTTGATCCTATGAAAAAAGCTACTGTTTTTGGTGATAAAGCTACAAAAATAAGATCTATTGTTAATCACCCAGTATCTATGGGAAATATAGCAAAGCTGATGCCTGATTCGGTTGTTGAAGTTCCCGAAAAGGCGGCAATATATTTCATGGCTCGAAAATGGGCTAATTTGGTTCTAGAAACATGATTTGTGGTGTGGATGAAGCCGGAAAAGGTCCAGTTATGGGCCCGATGGTCGTTGCTGGAGTTTCAGTNAAAAATGCTAAACTAATTGAAAATTTAGGATTCAAGGATTCGAAACTACTCAGTTCTCAAAGAAGGCTAGAACTTTTCAATCTGATTAAACAAAATTATAGCTATGAAATCGAAATTATTAATGTTGAAAAGATTGACGAGTATAGGATGAAAAACCAACTTAACTTGCTTAATAGGAAAGCTTTTGAAAAAGTAATTAGTAAACTGAATCCAAAAGTGGCTTACGTAGATGCTGCTGATGTTAACGAAGAAAGATTTGGTAGAGAAATCAAAGTAAACTTGACAAATCCAAACGACACAGACGTTATTTCTATGCATAAAGCAGATAGCATGATTCCTATAGTAGCTGCTGCATCAATAATAGCCAAGCAAACTAGAGAGCTAGAAATCAAAAAACTTAAAAAAGAAATTGGGGACTTTGGAAGTGGTTATCCGTCTGATGAAAGAACAATTAAGTTTTTGAAGAGCTACTTTCATGATAATTCAAGGTGGCCTCCAGGTACTCGCAAAAGTTGGAAAACAATTAAACGGATTAGACCTGTAGTAAAACTTAGTGATTTCGGTGACTAAATGAATAATATAAAAAAAAATATTGGAAGAAAAAGTATCAGAATTTAACCGTCGGATAAAGGATGAACCAAAATTTTCTGGTGTAATAGAGGGGAAGGAAAGAAGTATTTGTATTTCAGTTTCAGATGGTGAAAATTACACTTCAAATTTAAAAGATATGCAATTAGACCCTTTTGTTGAATCTGAAGATACAAGTAAAGATCTAGTTGTAACTGCAACATCTGATGTTTTAGTTGCTTTAATTAATAAGGAAATGTCACCAATCAAAGCATATATGACAGGTGATTTGAAAGTAAAAGCTAGTTTAACTGATATGCTCTTGTTAAAGAAATTATTTTAATTTGAGTTGAAAGATTGAATTTGATAACTCGGCAATTTCAGGAGGTGTAAGTATCTCAGCCCTTAAATCCATATAATTTAAGTTATCAAGATCGAGATTTGGAAAAGTCAACTTTATACAATTCCGTATTTTCTTCCTTCTATGTGTAAATATTGATTTAACTACTTTTTCAAAGGTGTCAAAATCATCTAACTTATAATCTGGTTCTCTGCGAACTAACTTTACTACTTGTGAATGAATCTTAGGCTGGGGCTGAAAGGCGGTCTTAGATACTTTAAACAACTTCTTAGTATCTACAAAGTGATTTGCCATCACAGACAAGCGACCGTAGATTTTGGAGCCTGGTTTTGCAACTAAACGATTTGCAAACTCTTCCTGAAACATCAAAACGGCTCTAGTCCATTCATAACTAAATAATCTAAATAAAATTGGTGAGGAAATTGAATAAGGTAAGTTAGCGACTATGACGTCTATTGGAGGCACATCCCATTTTAGAATATCTCCTTCAATAATCTGTACCTTTTCTTTAAATTTTTGTTTTAGTACTACAGCTAGCCATTTATCTTTCTCAATAGCAATCAAATTTCCATTTGAAGATAATAGTTCTGTGAGTGCTCCTCTTCCGGGGCCAATCTCTAATACTTTTTCTCCCTCTGAAATCTCAGCCGAATCTACTATTCTTTTAGAAATATTAGAATCTATTAAAAAATTTTGACCTAGCATTTTCTGCTTGCGACGAGAATGGTGGGCCGGGGCGGAATCGAACCGCCGATCTTCGCCTTGTAAGGGCGACGTCATAACCCCTAGACCACCGGCCCAGAAAAGGTCTCTTGCTCACGAGGTTTAACGTTAGAAGCCATTTTTCTACTTAAAGCCATTAGATAGCCCCAAATAAAGACTTAAAGCCAAATTTTCTGTAACCAATAATCTATCTTTATAAGCATTTTGAAGGTTGAAAGCCATACCTCAATTATAAATACAATATCGTGTGCGAAGTGCTATGCTTCACCAGTTAGAATTGATGGGCATAAAACCCTCATCAGTTAAGTCAAATCTTACTCAAGAAGAATGGCGAAATGAAGAATTGAATAGAAATGAGGGCAGACTTTCCTCAAACGGAACTGTAATAATTAATACAGGAATATATACTGGAAGATCTCCAAATGACCGATTTATTGTTAAAGAAAAGGAAACTGAAGACCTAATTGACTGGGGAGATGTAAATTTACCCCTAAGTGAAGAATCGTTTGATATTCTCGAAAAAGCGGTCAAAGAGGAAATGGAACAAAAAGATCTCTTTGTGTTTGACGGATTTGCTGGGGCTGATGAGAGATACAGATTACCACTGAGAGTTGTTACAATGATGGCGTGGCAAGGTCATTTCTCACATAATATGTTTATTAGACCAACGAGAGAGGAATTAGAAAATTTTAATCCTGAATTTACTATATTAAACGCGTCCTCTACAAATATTGAGAATTGGAAAGAACTTGGATTAAATTCAAAAGTCTTTATCGTACTAAATCTGAAGAAAAAAATGGCCCTAATTGGAGGGACTGAATATGGTGGTGAAATTAAAAAATCGATCTTCTCAGCTCTAAATTTTTACTTGCCCCTTAGGAACGTTATGCCAATGCATTGCTCTGCCAATATTGGTGAGAATGATGACTCTGCTTTGTTCTTTGGACTAAGTGGAACTGGAAAAACAACCCTCTCAACCGATCCAAACAGAAGGCTAGTTGGTGATGATGAGCACGGATGGTCTGACGAAGGTATTTTTAATTTTGAAGGTGGGTGTTATGCTAAAACAATAAAATTAGACCCTACAAAAGAACCTGATATTTTTAATGCAATTAAACCNGGAGCATTACTTGAAAATGTAATTACTGATGATAATGGCGTGGTAGATTATGATGACGGGACAATAACTGAAAATACTCGTGTGTCGTATCCTATTAACCACATCAGGAATATAGAACCATCTGAAAAAGGAGGCCATCCAAAAAATGTGATTTTCCTTACTTGTGATGCTTTTGGTGTCTTACCTCCTGTATCTAAATTAACTCCTGAAATGGCCATGTACCACTTTTTGAGTGGATACACTGCAAAAGTGGCAGGTACTGAAAGGGGCATAACTGAACCTGTAGCTACATTTTCTACATGTTTTGGCGCGCCTTTCATGCCACAGTTTCCTACAACATATGCTGAGTTACTAGGGAATAAATTGAAAAAACACAATGCACAGGCTTGGCTAGTAAATACAGGATGGAGTGGAGGAGCTTACGGTACTGGGAATAGAATAGATTTACCCGTAACCAGAAAGATGTTGACCGCGATTTTAGAAGGTAAACTTGATGATGCGAGCTTTTCACCAGATCCTAATTTTAAAATCTTAATTCCGAACGAAGTTCCTGGTGTTGATTCTACTATTTTAAATCCTAAAAATACTTGGAATGATAAAGAGGCATATGATTTGAAAGCAAATGAATTAATTACTCTTTTCAAAAATAATTTCGTCAAGTATGAAAGCTTTGGCAATTACGCTAAAGCTGGACCTGACTAAAGATATTCTGAAACCAATTCTCTTTCAGAAACTAATTCTTCATTAGTCTTAGTTAGTGCTTCCTTGGCAAAATCATCGTGTTCGTAATTCTCAATTACTTCGTATTTACCGGGAGAAACTGTCTTAACTGGCATTCCTGCCCACACTCCTTTTGCAAAACCATACTGCCCCTCACTACAAACTACTATCGAATGTATTTTATCGCTCACAGTGTAAAGGCTCTGAACATGATTAATTAACGCATTTGCAGCTGAAGCTGCACTAGAAAGACCTCTTGCCTTGATGATGGCTGCACCCCTCTTTGCAACTGCTGGTATGTATTCGTCTTGTAACCATTGCTCATCACTAATTACATCAACTGCTGTTTCGCCTGAAATATAAGTATTGGAGTAATCCGGGAACATTGTTGGACTATGATTACCAAAGATGGCAAGTCCGTTCACATCTTCAACAGTTACATTAGCTTTCTTTGCTAGCATTGACACTGCCCTGTTTTCATCTAAACGAGTCATTGCTGTGAATCTATCGTTATCAAAACGGTCAGATTGGGAGGCTGCTATCATACAATTTGTATTGCATGGATTACCTACCACTACTATTCTACAATCATCTGCTGCATTTTCAGCGATCGCTTTGCCTTGCCCCACAAAAATTTTACCGTTGTCTTTCAATAAGTCTGAACGCTCCATCCCTGGCCCGCGAGGCTTACTACCAACCAACAGACAAAGGTTTGCATCTTTGAAAGCCTCAGCTGAATCTGATGTTACTATAATTTCTTCTAATAGAGGAAATGCACAATCGTCAAGTTCCATTGCTACACCTTTTAACGCTTCCAACGCAGGAGGAATTTCTAAAAGTTGTAAAGAAATTTTTTTATCCAAACCAAACATCTCGCCAGCTGCAATTCTGGGGAGTAAACTATATCCTATTTGACCTGCAGCCCCGGTAACCGCAATACGTATTGAACTCATACAAGTTAATAGTAAATGGGGATGATAAAATTAACACCTTAATAACCTAAATGTCCAAAACCCTTTTAGAGTGGTTACTCAGTGTAAATATATGAGTATGCCAATAACTGATGTTAAAAAATATGATATCAATAGAAGAATATATTTACCTAAATGGGTGGAAGAAGACTTGGGGCTAGTTCCTGGAGAGTGTTACGTGACTTTCATTCAGAGAGGAGAAAACATAGTTATCAAAAAAGTTAGTATTAGTATAGACTAAATTGTTTCTTTAAGCCATTTTAAATCGCTCTGATAAAGCATTCTAATATCTTTGATATCAAGATGTAACATAGCTAATCTTTCTAAACCTAAACCCCAAGCTAGAACTGGACAGTCCAATTCAAATGGTGCAGTTACCTCAGGCCTAAATATCCCAGCCCCTCCTAATTCAAGCCATTTATTACCGAATTTAACTTCTACTTCTAAAGATGGCTCTGTATATGGGAAATAAGCAGGCCGAACTCGGACATCATTAAATCCCATTCGTCTATAAAATTCCTTAAGCACTCCTATTAACATTCCAAAGTTTGCCTCAGGCTCAACTATAATTCCCTCTACTTGCGTGAACTCAGGTAAGTGTGTAGAATCTAGTGCTTCCCTTCGAAATACTCTTCCAACACTAAAAACTCTCGCTGGAGGTGAAGGATTATCTGCTAAGTATCTTATAGTTCCTACTGTCGTATGTGTCCTTAGGAGGGCTTGTTGTGCATTCTCCTTACTCCAATTAGTACCCCATCCCTTAGAACCTGTATTACCTCCATCTTCATGAATTTGTTTAACAGCTTTTAAAATTTCCTTCTCATTAATTACAAAAGACGCTGGTTCAGACAAATAAAATGTATCTTGTAATTCACGCGCTGGATGATCTTGAGGAATGAATAGAGCATCCATATTCCAAAATGCTGATTCTACATAGTCTCCCTCTATTTCCGTAAAACCCATTTGTAAAAAAATATTTCGAATTTCTTCAGTAAACCTAGTTAAGGGATGTAGTGTAGAAAAATCGCTCACCTCTACTTTAGTTTCAACACCATATCTCTGAAATGACTTATCTTTCCATTCACCTGACTGAATTAGTTCTGGAGTTAAATCACCAATCAAATCATCATTCAAACTTTCTAAATCGAACGAACTGCCCTCTTCTGTTAAAGTAAAAGTCCTCTCTACTTCTTCTTTAATATTAAGTAATTGTCTTCCTTTCAACAATTTAAGAGCTTCTTGATCTATTTCTTTTTCTGATAACGGTGATTTACTGAGCATCAAAAGTAAAGGCTCATCAGAAGTTTCATCTAGATTCCCTGTAGGAATAAGTCTTAGACCTTCTTCTGTCTTTTCCAGTTCTGCAAAGTTTTTTCTCTTAAGCCACCCGATCACTACTTTACTTTCATCATCATGCAAAGGCAGCTCTGAAAGTAATGAATCACCTGCTTGATTGAGCCATTCTACTGCGCGCCTCTCTGGTAAACCCTGTTCAGCATACCTTTTTCCCTCTTCATTTGTCGAGTAATATTTTGTTGAGGTTTCAGAAATTTCAACCAATCCTTTACTCCTCAACCATGAGGCTGCAGACATTGTCTCCTTATCGCCAAGATTTGATTCTAGCGAAGCTGCCTCCGGTGAAAGAGTTCCATTTTTAAGAACTTTAAGCAGTTTTACTTCATTAACAGATAAATCCACAGTTAGTCACAGGTAGGGTGCTATTAATTTATTTTGAAGCCGAATTTTTCTAACTCATTGACTACTTCGGTAAATACTTGATCTGCTTCTTTATTAGATGTATTGACAACTATATCATACCCTGATAAGTTGCCATAGTCAAAACCATATAATGAAGAATACCTAGCTCTATCATCTCCATCACGATTCTGGTTTTCAACAAACTTTTCAATTACGTCATGACCATCATCTAGTTGTAAGTTTATGATTTCTTCTCTTAAAGATTCCAAATTTTCGTAATTTACATTTGGAACATTTTTTAATCCTTTTTGATAAGCATCTTCACCTATTTCTCTACGAAGAAAGCGAAGTGCTTGATCCCTTATCGAACATTGAAAGTATATACGAACTATATTTTTTTTACCTAAATTTTGCATGAAACTTCCCATGTAAGCTGGTTGTCTTCCCTCAATTACTCCAATTTCAGTTTCAATATCCTTTCCAGATATCATTTCGCAAGTTTTGTAGTCTATTTCGACATCTATTCCTCTCTCAGTTAGCAACAACTTAGCTTGCTCAGCAACAGTAATACCTCTTTTAGCTGCAACCTCGCGAAATAAATTACCTACTGAATGAAATGTCCCATTGAATGCTTCTGCTAAATTTCTAGCCTGAGTGGACTTTCCTGTTAATTGATCGCCTGCAATCAATATCATCGGTTTTTGGTTAATAGATTCCTGAAGTTTTTTTACGGAATTTTTTCCTATGTGTTTCTTGAAAGCATTCCCTATTCCATCAATATAATCCACAAACTGAGTCTGTGCTAGTACTATTTACCTTTTATGACTAACACTCAAATGTACTTTCTAGATGTCCTGTAAGAGGGTCTCC
>PBPR01000034.1 GCA_002724775.1 Methanobacteriota archaeon | reverse complement strand
CATTAAATGAATATAGGAATTGTTATAAGTCAAGTTGAACCGGAAACAGTATGGAACGCTTTTAGATTCGCTAATTTTTCAATAAATAAAGGCCATAAAGTAAACACTTTCCTAATGGGAAAAGGTGTTGAATGTGTCGACATCAAAAGTGAAGAACACCCTGCATTAGATGAAATAAATAAGTATATTAAAAATAAAGGAGAAATATTCGCATGTGGGACCTGCCTGGTATCAAGAGGCAGAGAAGGCACACCAATCTGCCCTATGTCAACAATGGAAGATCTGATGAATATGGTTGAAAAATCAGACAAATTACTAACGTTTTAGTACGTTCAAAATATAATTTTGAATACCTTTTATATACCTAAGCAATCCTGAAAATATGGGAGAAACTAGGGTCGTCGTCACTCATACACCATGAGGATCCTAGTCTTCCATTATTTTATTTCTAAGGAATATGAATAAACAAATACAGTAAATATAATCAAATAAAGCTTAATTTATAATATTATCCAGAAAGCTTAATCTACTGGAGGGCTAAATAATATTTCGCCGGAAGTTTCATCGAACAATATCATCGCATCTTCATCATAAAAGAATTCTCTATCTTCACCGATAAATGAAGCTACTACCTCTCCTGTATTTATATCAAATAGAATTTGACCTTCAGGATCAAAGAAATACTCAGGGGATGAAGGAATTGCTTCAACNGNTTCTCCAGAAGTTCCGTTTATTTCATCGAAAGCTGATGAAGCTGAGAAAATTCCAGGAATTAAAACGCCAATTATTAATATGAAAGGAGCAAGGCCGAGAGACCAATTACTGTGTAATTCAGCCTGGTCATTGACTGTATCAACAAAACAATCTTCGCTACCTACTATACTCATACTAGAATCGTAAAGACACTCTTTCAAAGTTCCNTCATAATCTGCCTCTATGGCGCCAGGTATACCAAATACGATATATCCTGCTAAGAATAANATTAATACTACTGTAGAAATGTGAGCACTAAACCGACCAATAGGACTAATTAACTTTTGAACAGGATGATCAACGTCCAAATTTTTAATTGAATCTGCACCTCGGGCAAATAATATCCCCNTACCAACGATAGAACTAAAAGAAATAAGATAAATNAATAGTTTAATATTGAAAAAAACNCCTTCNCGATTTTCACAATTACAATTCTGCTCACCATAGGCTATATTGTATTCACCTTTCGTATCTGAAACTGCCATTTCATCCAGATAATAATCATAAGTGGACTTGCCATCCAAGAAACCNGATTCTGAAGATTCATAAGCAAAATAGTAAACGTTTTCTTCAACCAGAAACCAAGTACCTAAAACACCTCCACTAAATAACACTAATATTGATACAACTAGNGGTATTCCAGATACCACTTTATCAATTGTGTTTTGTGTACTCATATCTTAACTTATTTGGTGCATTATTTAATAGTTTACAAANGATAGAGTTNAAATATNAGTTTTNTTAAATAAATTATATAATTTAAATAGCTTAAATAATAATCAAAATTAAGCNCAGTAATTGTCAAAAAAATGTCCTATAGTTATTAATAGTAGTNATTCATTTCAAGAGTATGAGTGCAAGGAGACATCTACACTTACTCTTGGTTGCGTCTTTGATAGTTATTCTCTTTGCACTCGTTCCGGCCAAGGCTGAATCAGCTGAAGTCAAAATTATAGAAATTGAGCACTTTAACGCAAAAGAAGAAAATCAAATTGAAGTAAGTGTCGTTAACAATGANCAAGAACTTATTAACTGTAACTTAGTTTTGNCAATCTACAGTATAGATTTAATGGAAAACATACCACTGAGCGATTCGATCACCTTTTTCGACGTTAGTGCTAATGATAATTACACACACATATTTTATTTCAAAATACCATTATCAGGTGAATACCTATTCAACTTCTCACTTTTGACTGAGAGAAATGACTACATTCATCAATATTACCAAAGTAAAATATTTACATTTTATGACGTAAATAGATACGACCTAGGACAAATGATAGTGGACTTTTATTTTGATCCTGAAGATTATGCGAACTGGATATATGATGACGAAGAAGATACTATTGAGCTGAAAAATATTGAAAATTCGTATAATACTGGAATAGTATTAGGTCCATTCCCAACATCAGGTCTAGCAGAATCTAANCTCAAACTACACTTTGACANCAGAANGTCTGCTAACTCGCAATACTCTATCTCATTAACTACAGATTTTAATTCTTCTGAGATCTATGCTACTGAATGGACTATTATCCACGAAGTTGAGCAAGATAACANTGTCACACTAAGTTTGCCTCAAGACTCAACAGTTTTCATCCTTCTNAACGGACAAGACTCGTCACCTGACATTACTAATTTCTGGAAAATTAACAGTATCTATTTTGAAAAAATAAGCCTGAAGCATGCANTAGACACTTTGATTGAACCAACATATTTTTTCGAAATAGGAAAAAAACAAGAGATAGAACTTGAGATTGAAAACATAGGCACTTTTAACCAACAACTAGGAAATGTNAGCATATTTAATGAAGTTAGAGACGATAGTGGAATNATAGAATCATATGTATCTATTGCTAGCATTGAAAATGCTGAAACTCAAAAGATTAAAGTTGATTTTGATGACATTCTAGAACCTGGAAATTATTACCTAATTACTAGAATTATAATANTAAATGAAAATATATTCCTAGAAGAGAAAATATCGTTTATTTCAGTATCGAATTATAATTATGGCGAATTTGAAATTAACTTACAAGGAGAAAATGATTTCTTCGAAATAGAAATTCAGAATGATAATGTTGAATTGTTAATTAATACTGAAGATTTTGAAAATTTAGAAATTTATAGTGATTATACATTTACACAGCTGATTGAAAATTTCTACGCAGTTAGCATCACTGAAATGGGGAATAATATCAATATCGGAACAAATTCCTCATTTAGAGGGAGAATTCTCTCGATCATAAATCTTGATCAAATCAAGTTTTCAGTGAATAGTGAAAGTACAAGTGTTGAAACTGTTGAAGGAATAACTGCGCCAGCCATTATATTCAATGACGGAACTTCACGTACTTTGAATTTAAAAATAGAAAATCAAGGCTTTTACACAGAGATATACAGTTTAGATTACATTTATTCACCAGCATTCATATCAAAAATAGATGGGCTCACTAGTATTACAATTCAACCGAATTCATTTGAAATTGTAGAAATAGAAGTAGATCCTCTTACTAATATTCCACGAGAAGGCGGAAGTCAATTTAATATTGAGATAAGTAACAATAACGAAAACCAAATCATAACTTATGTCCTATCTTACTTAAAGCCTGAAATTGAAATAACTGATATTTCCTGTAATAGATATGCTCTATTGATAGGTCAAGAGGTTAAATGTACAACTACTTTGACTAACCTAGGATACTTAACAAATGGTATAAATTTCTTTATTTACAATGATGAGGTAGTTATAGATGAAGTCAAAATAGGTTCACTAAAATATTTAGAAACTTGGACTCTAGCAACTTCATACGAACCGAGTAAAGTTGGTGAAACCTCAATTATTGTAAGCGCTATTACAAACGACGGTACCATCTATGAAGATGAACTAGATGCAAAAATTAAGATTGTAGCAACCGAAAACAGCGAAAGTGAAAAATCGAACGAAATCAATATGCCGAATATTAGTGCTGGAAGAAGTTTGATTATACTAACAATAGCTGGAATATTATTCCAGATTAATCGCTCTGAGAATCTAAAGTATTTAGGGCTCAAATTTTTCTTTGTACCCATGTATTCTCGACTTCAAAAAGACACATTAGTAGATGAACCTACAAGACAAAAATTACTCAAATACATATATTCTGAGCCTGGTGCTAATTTTAAGCAATTAAAAGATAAGTTTAGCTTGCACAACGGAACTTTGGCACATCACATAAACATTCTCGAAAATCACGAAATTATTACCTCACACCGAAGTGGAAGACAACGCTTGTTCTTCCCTATGGGCGTTAACCAAGAGATATCCAGAGTTTCATTAGTAACAAATGAAACCCAGCTAAACATTATGGACATCGTTAAAGAAACTCCAGGAATAACACAAGCTATGATTTCCAAACAACTAAATATGAGTAGACAAAAAGTGAATTACCATGTCAATTCTTTAGTAGATAAAGCCTTCCTAAAAATTGAAAAGCAAGGAAGAATTACAAGATTATTTCCTTTGTACTACACATAATGGCGGGCCAGATGGGATTCGAACCCACGGTCGATCGGTTAAGAGCCGATCGCTTTACCTAGCTAAGCTACTGGCCCCGCTATTCTGTACTCAATAATACTCATTAAAAAATTATATCTTACTAAAATATGATACTTGAAAGAATATAAAATAGAAAGAAAATTCCACCTAGAGTTTGTCTCCAATCTATATTTTGAAACATCGAAGATGCAGGACTTTCTGTCCCTGACTCAAATATGGGGGAAGCAGTGTTCGATGTCTGCGTTTGACTCTTATTTGCCCACTTATCTTTAGAGGTATTCCACCAATCTTCACGGTTATTTTCGGCTCGCAAAGATTGAGGCAGTATGTTTGAGCCTTCTAGATCTAATTCTCTTATTCTTCTCTTAGAAAATTCTAAACCACCAATTGCTAGTAAAATTGAGAAAATTAAAATAAGTGAACTACCTAGAACTGCTGCTGTATTCCAAGCTGCATGAATCAGTACAGCTAACAGATAATATTTTACAACAACGGAAAAAGACTCTCCTTTTACCAAATATTGAGATATACCGTAACCAGTAAATGAACTAGCTGTCAAATGTAAAAGAATAGACGAAACTGTTCGCAGTGCCACGACAATTATGACACCTAACAATCCACTAGATACTGCACCTTCTGATAAACCGTATAGAATATTTTCAGTAGCTCCAAAACCTAAACCACAAGCTGCACCATAAACAATACCATCTTCTACCTCATCAATTTCACCTTTAACTGAAACATTACGGAAAAGGACTAAAGGTTTAACAAATTCCTCAACAATTGGTGCAACTATAATTGCTGTCAAGATAAAAGTTAAATCTGCATCATTTCCGGAATATAAAAAGACAATACTACCACCGAGACTATTGAGAATTAAAGCATAGAATACTCCTGAAACTGCACCCCAAATGAAAACTGTCTGTAATGCGCTCCATGGCTCTTTGTCAGTCTCCTCGGCATTTCTAATTGATTTGAGATAGAGGTACGCTGGACCAAATGACAAAACTGCAGCGGTTGCAAAAGCAATAAAACCTGCAGTAGCGATGAATGACAATGTTAGTAGGATAATAATTATCCATTGGCCCCTCGTAATTTCCATATAATTCACTACCTATCTAGGTTACGTGTATCTTACCTTCGTGGATATATAATATTCCTCGCCTTATCATCTTGTTCATTTGNAGTCGAGGCCTACTAATACCTGAAGCTTCGGCTTTGGTAACTAACTCCTCAGGAGTAATTCCCTCATCTTCATCCAGCTCCCTTACCAATTCTAATAACTTGAACTTAGGAGTTTGGGTAATGTCGGGTGAATCGTCATCATCATTTACCTCTCTTTTTTTGACGATTTTAGCTTTCCTTGCCAAAAAACTCTTTTTCTTAGGTGCAGCCTTGCGNACAATTACTTTCTTCGGCTTACTCTCGGGATCGTCAACCAATTCACTTCTATGCTCATCCACAAACTCTTTAACAAACTCAAGTAAAATATCTGCAGGGTATGTCTCGTCTAAATCAGCTTTTTTTATAAANAATTCCCAATCTTCAAGTGATGNGTCAGGAATTGTCATAAAGAAATCACGATTNGTNGACACAAANTCCNTANTCAGTTCAAATATATATTATTTTACCCAATNATTAGCTTATATTCATGTTCTATTTCTTTNACAATAGATTCCCACGAGAATTTTTTTGCCCACTCTCTGCCTGACTTCCCCATTTCCCTGGACATTTTCTCGTCTTCTAGTAGAATAGCTATTGATTTAGCTAAGTTGTTCACGTCATTATATTCAACAATTAACCCATTGTTACCTGGAGACATTGCCTCTGGAATCCCTCCCACGTTAGTACCAATAACTGGAGTTTTAGCAGCCGCAGCCTCTAACAGAACGATTCCAAATGCCTCATACTCTGAAGGTAAAACTAACATCTCAGCTGCAGATAAAACCGAACGATAAGTCTCATCATCTATGTGACCTAAACGATGCATTGTAACTCCTTTACCAGAAGCTTCTTTTTCCAACTGTTTACCAAGACCCATGTCGGCTCCGGTAATAACCAAGTCAACCGATTTTTTATCAATTAATTGCATTGCAGATATGAGATCTGAAAGGCCTTTGTTTGTAGCCAAACGACCTGCGAAAAGAACAAACTTTTCTGAAACTGTAGGGTATTGTTTTCTAAATACTTCTTTGTTGGGAACAGAGGACCAGTCTGCCCAATTTATACCATTGTAAATTATCTTGATGTTGTCTTCCTTAAGCCCTATCTCTGACACAAGCATATCTCTTTCGTGCTTACTAACACATGTAATCAAATCTGCAGCTTCCAAAGTGCCTTTACCTATAACTGTATCGTAAAACTCCCTAAGTGTTTTTCTCTTAGAACCTCCCCACATTGACCAAGAAGGATGAAAATGAGGTGTAATTACCCAGGGTGTTGATTGGAACCTTTCTCTAATCCAACCTGCGTGATTTTGAAAGTATCCGTAAGAATGGGTATGAATGATATCTGCATTTTTAGATAAGAATGATTGAACCATGCCTGGTGCCAGAACATAATGAGCTTCGCCAGATACTGTGTAGGCCTTATGTCTAGTTACGTTTATCCCATTAACTACAGAGGGCATCTTTTTTTTGACAAATGGGGTTTCTGTATACAAGTCTGTCGTCACAACTTCTACATCATGGCCCAAATCTCTGAGTCCTTCTGAATATGCTTTTACTACAGTTTCAGCACCTCCCGGAGCTGGCGGATATCTGACGCATCCCTGCAGAATCTTCATGTTAAGCCATACAAGGCGCCTTTTAAGCCCCCGACCTTAACATACCAGCAGTGGAATCAAAAGAAATAAGCAGCCCACTTTCAACTCATCTCGAGGAACTAAGATCCTATCTTTTGCTTCCATTTATCATTAATGTAATCATTATGATTATGATTATTTCATTTGCATCTCCATTAATTACCGAAATTCTAGACCTAGTAGATCTAGAACTGGAACAATTGAGTACATACAGCCCAGTAGAATTTTTCAAAACAAAAATTTACATTAGTTTTGTATTTAGCATTATTTTTTCTATGCCTTTGTGGCTTATTTCAATCTACAACTTTTCAAAACCGGGCCTAACTAGTAATGAGAGTAATAACATTCGTTTCACATTCGTAGGTGGTTTTTCTTTATTCATCCTTGGCTGCGTAGTCGGACTTCAATTTGTGGCTCCCAGTTTTCTAAATTTCATTCTGAGTAACAATGATTTAGTTGTGGAGAATCTGTCTGTTTACGAGACTATTAAAATTATAATTTCGACGATAATTTTTACAGGACTGTTGATTAGTACTCCAATAATTACACTTTTAGTTAATCGAATTGTTTCTAACCGTAAAGAAATAAGAAAATACATATATACTTTTATCTTGATTATCGCAATAGTAGCAACACCAAAACCATCCATGATTCTAAATTTGATTTTCCTATTATCCTTTGTATTTATAGCTGAAATAACTCTATTTGCAGTCAGGAGGGTAAATGGAAGTTAAAGCATACCAGAAGTATTTACTTTACTCCGTAATTTCACTTACTGTATTGCTTCGATTTTATCATAAATATCAATGGCCAATTTGGGGTAGTGATTCTGGAGAATATTTGTATCTAACAAGACACCTAATAAACGAAGGAATGATGCTAAACGAAAACTATATTGGATGGGGAAGGGCATACCCTGATTTCCAAGGGATGCAAATATTGACAGCGACTATGGCTTTAATTTTTGACATTTCATATTTTACATCCTTAACTTGGGTTATTCCATTAGTGTCTGGATTGGCAATTCCAATGCTNTTTATCATAGGAAGAGAACTTGTNGGTTNTACCCCTGCATTATTTGGGTCTGCATTTTATGGAGTAACATTTGGAGTTGTTTATGCCAACTCTCACCCNATGCCTGGTGGATTAGCNGAAACCATAGGTTTTGTTGTTTTATTAAATTGGATAATGTTATTGAAAANTGGAGATGTTTGGGAGATAAACCCGCTGAAACGAAATCCTTGGGGGAATTTGATGAAATTTTCATTTTTCGCCCTATTAATTACACATCATTTCACATTACTTTTACTGATGGCTGCAATGCTAGGAATTTTGATTGTAGAAATTGCAGCAGGTAACAAAAAAATAGCTAAGGGTGGAATTATGGCAGTTGGCTTAATGTCGCTAGCAATTTCGGCCTACTGGTTAATTTACGCAAAATCATTTAGAAAAATGCTNGATGATAGCGCATTTGATTTTCTGCCTGANANAATTCCTACTACTTTAGTTCTAACTCTAATTCCAATAATTTCGTTATTTGCAATATGGCTTGTTAAAGATAGACTCTACTTACCTTTATTAAATGAAAAAATTAGCCATGAAACTTACCTCAAGCGTACAACNGCCTCTTTTGTAGGAATATTCATTATNATNATGTTAGTTCTCTGGAAAGGNGTTCCAGGAACNGATATTCCAGTTGATNTNGANGCCACNCCTTATCTNNGTGTNAATCTAGCAATTATGTCGTTGGCTTGCGNTCCAAGTTTTGTTATGTCCAAAANAAATAGTTGGTTACTTTGGGGATGGTTNCTNCCAATTCTNGGATTNGCTNCANTAGGNGCAATCACAGGATCCCATCTTCTTATTGCATACAGGCATGCACCATATCTCTTAGCTCCTGCAGCNCTAATTATCGGAATAAGCTTTCAATACTTTATAATCGGTTTTGAAGAGAATAAAAGAAAATATGTTACTGCATTATTCAGTATACTATTGCTTGGATGTGCATGGGGGGCGTATCCTCCACCTTCTGTTATGGGAGGCTTTCAGGAAGGAACTAATCAAGAAGAGGTCGATGGTGTATTGTGGTTTCAATTTGTTGAAGAGGATAGCCTTGTAGTTAGTGATCACCGCTTGAGTAGTATGACATTTGGCCTGAGTGAAACAAATGCTAGTTGGGAACATGGAGCTTTGATAATCAACGGAAATGCCGAAGAAGCCATCTCAGCTAGTAAGNATTTTACAACGCCGCGTGCTGGAATAAAGGATGTAACGTATATTTTACTATCCAAGGAAATGGAGAAGGGTGTTGCATTACTACAATGGGATCCTGCTGAAGAGCTGACTGGTGAAGCTAAAACAAAATTTACAGACAATGAAATATTTCCNATTTGGTTTAACAACGGGGAAACTATCATTATGNGAATGCCTGANAAATAATATTAAACAGCTCTAATTAGAATTGTATGNATTANCTGAAAATCAAGGAAGAATCAAAATCAATATCTGATTGGATTGTCAAAATTAGAAGGGAACTTCACGAGCATCCTGAGCTGATGTATGAAGAATTTAGGACTAGTGAGCTGATACGAAGAGAACTTGATAAATTAGATATTCAATATATACACCCTATAGCTGAAACTGGAGTCTTAGCTTCAATAGGCAATGGAAATGGACCTTGTGTAGCATTACGGGCAGATATGGATGCTTTACCTATCCATGAAGAAACTGATGTCCCATTTAAAAGTAAAATCGACGGGAAAATGCATGCCTGTGGACACGACTGCCATGTATCCATGCTACTTGGAGCTGCCAAACTTCTCAAAGATAAAGAATCGGAAATAAACGGAACTATCAAGCTGCTGTTTCAACCTGCTGAAGAGGGAGGTGCTGGTGGAAAACTAATGAGAGAAGAGGGTGCCCTAGAAAATCCAGATGTGGAAAGAATCTTTGGATTACATGTTTGGCCACAAATGCCTAGCGGTCAAATTGGATCAAGGGAAGGTACATTCCTAGCTGCTACCTCATCACTCAGTCTTACTGTTAAAGGAGTAGGAGGACATGCTGCTGTTCCTCAATTAGCAAAAGATCCTGTATTAACTTCAGCCAGAATTATAACAAATCTACAATCAATAATATCTAGGGAACTGGATCCATTAGAATCTGGTGTAGTTAGCATCACCGTAATAAACGGAGGTAATGCGTCTAACGTGATCCCTTCGGAAGTCAAAGTAAAGGGAACGTTAAGATCACTTACGATGGATGGTCTTAAAGAACTTCAAAAGAGAGTCAAAGAGATTTCTGAAGGTATAGCCCAAACTCATGGTTGTGAAGCTATAGTTGAATATGTAGGAAATGATTATCCACCTACGGTCAATGATTCAGAAATGTGGAAATTTGCTAAAAATGTTGGAATTGAACTACTCGGTGATGACAATGTCAGTGATTTAGATGCTGTAATGGGAGGAGAGGATTTTGCATACTACACTGAAAAAGTTAAAGGCTGCTTTGTGGTATTAGGAATGAATAATCCAGATATAGATGCAACATATAGCGTACACCANCCAATGTTCAAAGCCGACGAAGACGCGTTGCACATTGGAACTGCATTACACACTATTTTTGCACTAAAAAGTTTAGAAGAATTAACTAACTGATTACTCTACTGTAACTGATTTTGCTAAGTTTCTAGGCTTATCAATACTTTTACCAAGATCGTGAGCAACATAATAAGATAAAAGTTGTACAAAAACAGCTACCAAAAATGGAGATAATACTGGATCTACTTCAGGTAATTCAAAGCCATGATCTGATACTCTTAGAGCTTGCTGATCTCCTTTCTGAGCTACAGTAATTACNGGAGCNCTTCTTGCAGAGATTTCCTCAATGTTAGAAATTAATTTTGAGTAAGTATGATCTTGAACNGCAATTGCAATAACGGGAGTCTCGGAACTGAGCAGAGCCAAAGGACCATGTTTTAGTTCGCCAGCAGGATACCCTTCAGCGTGAATGTATGAAATTTCTTTAAGCTTNAGAGCTCCTTCTAANGCCAATGGATAATTGATATTTCTGCCTATGAAAAATGTAGACTTTGCCTTTGAAATNTGAGGAACTAAGTCTTTGATAGCATCAGCTGAGTTGAGGAGCTGTGTAATCTTACTTGGTATTCCTCTCAACTCATTTTCCCAATTCTTTAGCATAACATGATCTATTGAACCTGACTGGAAAGCAAGATGCATTGCAAGTGCGTAAAGTGCTTGCATTTGTGTTAAGAAGGTCTTNGTGGCTGCTACTCCAACTTCCTGACCAGATTTCGTAATNATAACACCATCTACTTCTCTTGTAATTCTACTGCCTGGAACGTTACAAATGGCAACTGTATGGCAGCCTTGTTGTTTAGCTGCTCTTGCAGCAGCCAAAGTATCTGCTGTCTCTCCGCTCTGAGAAATTAAAACTACTAGAGGTCTTGATGACATAAGACCACCGACTCCTTGGACAGGNGCTGCATACCTAAACTCAGAGGCATAATGAACTGAAACTGGAATTGCTGTCAATTGTTCAATAACATATTTACCCACAAGNCCTGCATGATAAGAAGTACCACAGGCAACCACAGAAATACTACCAATTTTCCAATTTAGATGAAGATTTTCTAGAGGTGAATTAACGAATAATTCAGTTTGCGAATCCTGTAAAGCCTTAGGTTGCTCGTAAATTTCTTTTAGCATAAAGTGCTCGAAACCGCCTTTTTCAGCTACTTCAGTATATTTTTCAACAGTTTCAACTTCATAATCTATTTTTGATAAATCNTCNCCATAAACATTAATCTCATTAGGAGATACGCTAACTATTTGATTATCATCAGGATAAATAATCTGCTGAGTGTATTTCAAGATTGCATAAATATCACTAGCAACATAATTTTCTCCGTTGCCAAGACCAATTACTAAAGGAGTTTCTTGTCTTACTGATACTATCTGTTCAGGATTGTCAACGTGTATTGCTGCTATTGTGTATATTCCCTCAATGTCGCTAAGTATCTTGCTCATAGCCTTAACCAAATCACCATTNTAGTATTTTGATAACAAGTTAGGAATAACCTCTGTATCTGATTCACTCACGAAATCNAAACCTTCGTTTTCTAAACTTGCCTTAATGTCTAAATAATTGTCAATAGTTCCGTTATGAACAACCGCAATTTTGCCGTCATTACTGAGATGTGGATGTGAGTTAATATCNGATGGGACTCCGTGAGTAGCCCATCTNGTATGNGCAATAGCCATTTTTGAATCTGATGTTNCAAGGANTTTCTCNAGATTAGCAATGGGACCCTCTTTTTTAGAGAATACTAACTTACCTTCGTGCAAAGCTATACCTGATGAATCATAACCNCNATATTCTAATTTTTTTAATGAATCTATCACTATTTCTTGAGCTTGTTTATTGCCTGTATAACCAACAATTCCACACATTAGATANTATCTCCTTGGAAGTCTGCATTATAAACCTCTCCCTCACCAATAGTTGCGCCTTCTAAAAGAATTGAGCCNCCTGCCAANACTGCTCTATTNCCTATTNTGCAACGATTTCCAACCATCGCACCTCTTTCACTNAATGATATTGTATGATCAAGATAGGTAACCTTACGATTACTTGGATTGGCAACAACATTCGTTCCGAATTCAGTGCCATTCCCGACAACTGTACCAACTAATGAATTGTAACTCCCAATTATCGAATCNGACATAACTATTGAATCTTTAATTTCACTAAATGCTCCAATTCTTGTATTGTCTCCAATAGAAACTGAATTTCCGATATAGGAATTAGGACCGATAATGCAATTATCGCCTATTGAAATAGGTCCTTCAAGATAACTTCCAGAACATATTACTGATCCTGAACCAATTGAGATAGGACCTTTAAGTACCACATTTCTCTCAATTTTACCAGATTTTAATAATGATAAATTTTGTAGTGCTAATCTATTACCATCTATCAAATCCCAAGGATAGACTACATTGTGCCAATATTCCGAATTAATTACATCAAAGGTTACTTCATCTTCAATTTTCTGAAGAGCTTCTCCAATGTGTTTTCCTCCAGCATTAATTAGTTTTTTAGCTACTTCCACGTTTATTTTCATAATACCAGTAAAATGTAACCTTCCGAATGCTTCAGGATTGTCAAATGTGATTTTAGCTTTAGATCCAACAAATTCAATTTCACCCCACTTAGACCATCTTTCGGCTTTACCTGCAAGTAAAGCGGGTGAGTCACTTTGAACTAACGGAAAAAACGAACCTGAAGAAACGTAATTGTCGCCAGGAACCAGGATAAAATCCTTTTCTAAATTTTGTAATCCTAAACTAAGAGCATCCAACGTACCTGATAGATTTGATTGAGTTACATAATCTATTTTGGTCCCAAATTGACTGCCATCTCCAAAATGTGACATAACTATATTTTTACGGTAGCCAACAACCATGTTGATTCTCTGGACACCTGANTTTGCTAAACCACGCACTAAGTGCTCTAATATGGATGAATTGCCAAGCGTAATCATTCCTTTTGGCTTATCGCTGGTCCATCCTTTTAGACGTGCACCCTCACCGGCTGCTAAAACGACTGCGTCCACAGTAATCTTGAGACAGAGCCCTTTATGATACTTATTATTTCAACCAAACTATATTTTAGCAAGGTTATTAAACAGTGTGGAAAAAAACTGGGATACAATAGTTATTGGGGGCGGGCCAGCAGGAAGTACTGTGGCAAGGTACGCGGCACAAGAAGGTGTAAAAGTACTTGTAATTGACAGTAGAGAANTTATTGGAAGTCCANTGCAATGTGGAGAATTAGTGCCTACNAATGAGCAGCTGAAAAANCTGTGCCCGAGTGTACCNGANNTAAATGATNTGTTTAAATTGTCGGAAAACGCAGTTTCAAGAAGAACTACNAAAATGGGACTAGTTACACCGTCTGGCAAAAAACTTGTTTATCCGTTTCGCGGTAAAATACTAGAGAGACCAATNCACGATCAAGAGCTGGTAAATCTAGCAAAGGAGGCAGGTGCTGAATATATGACTAAATCTAAAGTTGTTGATATAATCGATGACACTGTATATTTAGCAAATGGAGATGAACANCGAGGNAAAATAATTGTTGGATGTGGAGGGCCACACGATCCACTTAGAGCAAAACACTGGAATGAAAAATCGTTAAATATTTTCGTGAAATTTATGTTGATTGAAGGAGACTTTGAAGACCAAGTGGATCTTTATTTTGGTTCAACAGCACCTGGAGGNTANGCATGGGTGATACCGAAAAAGAATGGGGCTAATGTTGGNATAGGTATTCAAAAAAAATATGCGAAGAATGTAAACTTAAAAACAAAAGCTGATGAATTTTTTTCCAAATTCAAAGGAAAAGTTACATACAAAGGCAGCGGAGCACTTCCAATGTCTGGCAGTATTAGCCAATTCGTTAAAGGAAACTACATGCTTGCTGGAGATTCTGCAGGTATGGTACTTCCCTCGAATGGTGCTGGAATAACAACTGCTATGATTGGAGGAAGGGTTGCAGGACAAGCTATAGCAAATCACATCAATAATGGAGATAGCCTGTCTGNGTATGAAGCAAATTGGAACAAACAAATGGGTAAAATGATGAAGTATTCTAAGAGAGGAATAAAGTGGGGTGAGATTATGTTTAATTCTCCTGACTGGTTAGTTGATGCTAGTTTCAATTCTTTTTCAAAACCGTTCATATGGAGAGCAGTAAATTGTCGGCCAGTACTAGGAATCTATTAACCTTTTTAATGAAAGGACTCTAAGCTGTTGTGTTCGTACTTGATACCTGTGCATTCCTAACTCAGAAACATCCTGACGGAGAGTGCATTACAGTTCCAGGAATAAAGGCTGAAATTGTAAATAAACAAAGTAAACAATATTACAATAACTTAATATCTACAAAATTAAAGGTATTAAAAGCANATAGCAAATCATATGAATTAGTAATTGAAAAATCCAAAAATACTGGAGATTATGATGTNCTATCTNACGTAGATCTTGATATNATTGCGCTAGGTTATGAGACTAAAGGAACTATCATAAGTGATGACTTTGCAATACAAAATGTAGCAATGGAGCTTAATATTAATTTTTTGTCTTGCTCAGGGAAAACAATTGCTGAAAAGAGATTGTGGAAATATAAATGCACCGCATGTAACAATGTGGAAAATATAAAGAGAAAAGATTGCTTAATTTGCGGAAGTACGGAAATACGCCGTGTTAAGATAAAATAAAAGCATCATTATCTAGAATTGGTACGATTTCATGAGAATCTATACTCATGCAAAGATCAAAATCATCTTCTAAACCTGCAGATTGTAACATTGAATAGCTAGGAGAAGACTTACATTTTTCGTAAATTTCTTCATAATTTAATCTGAAAGTTGCAAAACTATTTTCAAATCCCCATTTTAGATATTCTGCGCATAAATCATCTTCAATAACGGGTTCTCCCAGCCTACCAGAACAAACTATACTCACATCCATCTTTAAGTCTTTCAAATAATTGACAACTGCTGTCGCATTACAAAAAGAACCCATCACTACGCATGGCGAGTTGTGAGAAGCTACAACCATACGAGAACCATTGGTAGTGCTTGACAACATAGTTTTACCAGATAAATTGGCTTTTGACATCTCAAGCGGAGATGAACCGTAATCGTATCCCTCGATCTTCCTACATTGCCTTTCCCCCGATTTAACAGAATCTGGGTAATTTGAAAGTCTATCTTCCAAATCTTGACGACTTGCGCAAGGCACTATCCTTTCTGCACCACTACTAAATGCATTAACGTAAGTTGTAGATGCTCTAATNGTATCAACAATAATTATCGCATCTTTTCTACTTACTGCTCTAGTCGCACCTTCTATACCNTGCTCNATAGTAACTCTCATCTTTTGCCTTGCTTTTTCAAATGTCTATCAGCGATAACATAGTAAAAATCATTCATCGTATCTCCCCTCATACCTCTTCTAAGNGTTTCCACTGAAATTGCGTCATTAGGATGAATATTACCTAGACTTGTTTCGGCACCAAATTTTTTCAAGAAGAAAACTTGTTGAGATTTTTTAGGTGCTTCAAAAAGTACGTGTCTTGAATCTATTCCTTCCAACACTTTGTCTAATCTATCAGCTATGGGGATTCCTTTATCGTCCATAACACCCACACTAACACCAGACTCTCTGGCTTCTAAAATGACCTTATCTGCTCCNGCTTTTATGAATTCTTTCAGTAGACTATTGTATTTCTCAGCTTCATAATCCTCTTCTGGAAGTTTTTTACCGACTTCACAAAAAACTCTCAAAGAATATGACTTCGCTTCAGTGATTAGTTCTACAATCCTCTCGGGACTAATATCAGAACTACCACTAGAAATTTCAGTAGAATCGCACCCCATATCAACAAGTTCTCTAAATAGTTCAGTCGACTTGCCTTGATGCTCTGAAAGTTCTAGTAAAGTTCCGCCATTGCATACTGATATCTGATGGGAACGCAATAAACTAATTTTTTTCTTTACTAACTTTAATTCTTGGAGTTGGGTGGTTGTCCATCCAAGTTTCCACAGATCAATGTAATCTGAAGACATTTCTAACAAATCCTTGACAAAATCAAAGCCAAGCCCTTGATCAATGCACATTGTCATTCCATCTACTCTAGGTTTCTCAGAACGAGGTGGCATATCTAGAAATGAAAATGCTCTCTTTACCATTAAATCTCCAAATCAGGTGAATCTACTAACATTGCACTAAGACCGCCCATTATATCAGTTGTAATGATATTTTTAGTCAAAAGATACGAAACCGCAGCCATGGACTTATGTCCATTACCACAATATAAAACAGAGCCATGTCCTATCTTACTAGGATTTTTTACAATATCTACCAGTGGAATATTCGAAACTCCTTTAACATGTAAAACTTCCCAATCTTCTGAATTACTTACGTCGACTATTTTTTCCAGATGCCTTGAAGCTGATGATGCTGCAACTCTTGATACTAATGAACAATCTAAACCTGCTTCGAACCACAGACTTATATCAAAATAAACAACATCTGTAAAACCTTCCGCCTCAAGCCTCAAAAAAGATTCACTCAATCTTTCACTAAGAGAAATTAAAATTAATTTTTCAGCCTTTTCAAATATTGTATTTGCCATATATTCAAAAGAACCATTTATGCTGATACCAATTGTTCC
This sequence comes from Methanobacteriota archaeon, assembly GCA_002724775.1. Lineage (GTDB taxonomy): Archaea > Thermoplasmatota > Poseidoniia > MGIII > CG-Epi1 > CG-Epi1. The sequence goes on along the minus strand of PBPR01000034.1, from coordinate 6,884 downwards.
CTGAATATGTTTTTCAGAAAATAATACTGTGGGTCGAGAATCTACTACTTGAACTCCAGCGGTTTGCAATTCACGGAAATTTTCCAGACTTATACTTTCCATATTATATCTTAAGAATTATATCTAAGTATTAAAAATCACCTAAAGTGTATTGCTTTGCCTTAGGTTTTGAGTTTTTATAAATTTCAATTGTTTTAATCACTCTATCTCTATTAAACCTGTAATCATTACATAGCATATTCTCTAAATCTGTATCGTTGACTTCATTCCACACAGGATCGAAATCATCAACTGCTGGATTTAGAAACAAGTCTCTTATTTCATCTAAATTTTCAATTTTTTTACCTACTTTCACTAATGAATNCTCTGCGTTTCCATTCTCTTTTATCAATTTTAATCCTTTTTTTGGACCGATACCGTCTATTCCTGGATTAAAATCGGTACCCATCAATATGGAAACGTCTACAAGCTGTTCTCTTGTTATTTCCAATTTCGATAGGGACAATTCAACGTCAATTAGCTCAGGAGTAACTGCCACCCACTTATTTTGTTTGGGTAATTTACGCCTATTTGATAACGTTAAATTCCGTACAAAGTTTTTAGCACCAAATAGTATGGTGTCGAAATCTTGAGAAGCTCCATAGTCAACTTTCTTAGTATTGATTAAATGTGCAACTTGTGCCTCTCCTTCACTTGGTGCGTCAAACCAAGGTATACCAATAAGATCCAAAAGTTTCTTTGACTCTATCAACATCTCTTTATCTAACCTAGTAGTTTGCTGAGCCTTTGTGCGTGCAGTTTCAGTATCTCCGGCAGCAATCGCTGCCTCCCATTCGATTTCTGCCTTAATTTTTCTCAGCCGTCTCTCCTCCAACAACTTCCTTTTGAGCTTAGGAGGCTTACCATCAAAAATAATACAGGGTTTAATTCCATTATCCACTAAACTAGATAGCCTGAAAAAAAGACCGCTTAGATGACTGGTAACGCGACCCTCAGAATCGGTGAGAAGAGTACCGTCTGCTTGACGAATGCTTGACAAGAATTGGTACAATATATTATAGCCATCAATCGCAACCTTCTGGTTTGCCAACTCTTCGTACTTAATAGGTCTTGTTTCTAGGAGAGGACCTAATTTGATTCCCATTAACCTTTCACAACTCCTAGAGGCCTCAATTTTGCAACTTTGTTTGCAATTCCTGAGTTATGACAAACATCAACTACCTCTGAAACATCTTTGTATGCATCAGGAGCTTCTTCATTAGCAACTCTTGGTGAACGAGCTTTTACATATATTCGCTGTTTTTCCCAGAGCTCTTTAATTAAATTTCTCGAACCAAATTTTTTGAGAGCGGCTTTTCGTCCTAACGCTCTTCCTGCACCGTGACATGTCGAACCAAAAGTTTGCTCCATTGCCCCTTCTGTTCCTGACAATACATAACTGCATGTCCCCATNTCTCCGGGAACTATGACTGGTTGCCCCACCTCTCTGTATTTAGAAGGAATATCGCTGGAATCTGGTCCAAATGCCCGAGTAGCTCCTTTCCTGTGAACACATACTTCACCAGACTTGTGTTTTTCAACTTTAGCAATATTGTGAGAAACATCATACAAAGTTTCCATGCCTAATTTTTCTGATTCTACGCCAAAAACATCTGAAAAAGCTTTGCGTGTCCCATAAGTAACTAGAGATCTGTTTGCCCAAGCAAAATTTGCAGCAGCTGACATTCCGCCAAGGTAATTTTTAGCTTCAACAGTGTCAAGAGGTGCTGATGCTAGTTGTTTATCAGGTAAATCGATGCCTTCGCGCTCTCCAGCTTTTAGTATACAGGCTAGGTGATCTTGACATACCTGATGCCCGCATCCGCGAGACCCAGTATGCATCATAACTACTACCTGATTCTCATATAAACCATAAATTTTAGCTGCTCTTTCGTCAAAAATCTCTTCAACTTTTTGTACCTCTAGGAAATGATTTCCGCTTCCTAAAGAGCCTAGCTGTTTTTTACCTCTCTTTCTAGCAAAATCTGAAACCTGTTCAACAATTGCCCCATCTATGCAACCCTGTTCTTCAAAATATTCTAAATCATTATTCCAAATATATCCGTTATCACTTGCCCATTCAGCCCCTGTGGATAGCACCGAATCTAAGTCTCTATCTGATAATCTAATTTTACCCTTAGAGCCCAAACCTGCCGGAACCTCTGCGTATAATTTATCAACTAACTTTTTTTGTTTAGCCAGAATGTCTTTTTCTTGAAGATTTGATTTAATTANTCTTACTCCACAATTAATATCAAAACCCACTCCCCCTGGAGAAATTACTCCAACATTTTCTCCATATTTTTCAGTCCTGAATGCTGCTACCCCCCCGATAGGAAAGCCGTAACCCCAATGAATATCTGGCATTGCTAGACTAGAATCTACAATACCTGGAAGAGTGGCTACATCTGCAACCTGCTTGATAGCTGAAGACATTCCCGGATGACTTAGTAAATTTTCTGAAGAATAAATTTTACCTGGAACATTCATTTTACCTGTTTTTGGCAATTCAAAACTNTGATCATTAATTTTCTTTAATTGATCCCTCATAATTCTTCCTCAAGAGGNTCGTATTTTGAGGGACAACCCATCTGAACTTCATCAGCTTTCAGATAAAACACACCGTTCCTAATTTCTAAAACTCCTGTAAATGTAGCTCCTTTATCTTCAGCAAAAGTATCTGGTAAAATAAGATTTGATATGTCAACCATTAAGGAAAAGTTGCCATCCACGAGTTCACAATCATCTGCTTTAAGATTAATAATTGTCCCATGCACCTGCAAACTGGCTCCTTCGCTGTACTTACCGGATGTAGCTTCTTCAACTGAAACATATGTTGACTGTTCTGTAACAGAAAGTGAAACTGCCACTCCTGTTGCTACCAATAGCGAAAAGGCTAATAATCCTTTAGACCAAGCTGGCCAAGGCGCAGTAGTTCTTCTAGAGGTGCTCATATAGTTATTTAGCTCTTAACCTCGTTAGCTTAGCAGACATATATATTACATATGCACCAATTGATAGCCAGAAAACAGTCATTCCGCCCCACAAGTAGAATAAATCATCTGCTGGAGGTTTGTTTATATCTATACTCAAATTAAACCCGTTTTTCATACCTCCCTCCCCCTCAATAATTATCTTCAAATTCATGTTAAGGTTTTCCTCGCTGAAAGAAGAACCTGAGAAACTTATTGAATCTGTTGCTATGGAATTATCATAAGAATGTATTTTACTGACTCCTGAGTCAAACTCAAAAGAGATTGTAGTGTTTGTGTTAGCTTCAGGATAATCAAAGATAATGTACCAATTAGAGCCGATATTGAAAACTTCATCGTAATAAAAAATATGTCCTGTGGAATTTCCCTCCTCTATGAATTTAAATTCGTTCGTCATGCAACTTTTATTTCTACATTCGGCAGAGACGCTACCAATTATTAACAAAAATAATAAAATACTAGTAATGAATCTCATAATCTCTCCATTTTGGATTTAAAAATATCACGTTCAAGATTTTCAATCTCCATTCTCATTCTGAAAAGGAAAATAAAAATAAGNAAAAATCCAAAAAGACCAAGATAAAGACCGAATCTAAGTGATGGATCTAAACTGCCTTGATCTTCAGTACCAACAATTACAGGATGATGTGATCTAAGGAACCTTGAAGACAAATAGGANAGTGGAACCATTAGCATTCCTGACAATCCTAAAATAGCTGAATTTTTTTTAACTTGNAAAGTATCGGGTTGCCTTCTATATACAAAATAAGCAATGTAGAGTAGCCACATAGCAAGTGTTGTGGCTAATCTCATATCTGTTAAAAATCGATTCACTATATCTCCTCCCCATTCAGCTTTCATCCAAAAGGTACCCGAAGCTAAACTCATAAAACCAAAAACTATACCTAGTTCTGTAGAACTTTTTGCTAATTTATCTGCATACTCTGAACCATTGTATAGAAAAATAATACTACCACCAACTACCATCAAAAAAGCCAAATATGTTATGAGGCCAGATGGAACATGCAAATAGAATAATTTTTGTGCATTGGGTGCAGTAAAAAACTTTGCTGGTCCTGTTTGAATTAAAGCAAAATAAAGAGCACCTAGCACTAGAGAAAAACCGATAAACCCAATAACTTCTCTTTGATATTTCACTTGGATTTCCACTCCCTTGGATATGTTCCTCGTTCCATGATCACTCGCTCAAGCTTAACGGCTTTACCCTTTTCGTTCTTCTTGTCAATTATTTCTTTACCGTCTACAGTTGCTCTTCCTAAGGCGATTGATTCTCCTTGACCAGAAACAAGTGAAACTAATTGACCTCTTTTCATTTTTTTTGAAACTGCTGAAATTCCGGGAATTGCTAAATCTGCACCATGACAAATGGCATCAACTGCTGAATCTTTAACCTCAATTTTAGGTAAATCTACTAGCATATCCTCCAGTGGCCTCAATAATTTTCTGATTCGATCTTCATCAGAAGAAGCTTTCCAANTTTGGAATATGTCATGAGCTTCAATCAAGGAAAATGAATCTTCCAAATTAAATGGGCCTGATTTAGTTCTAATCAATTGCTCCATAATTCCTTTTGTTCCAATTATTGATGCTACGTCATCGCACAAGTTACGAATGTAGGTGCCGCCTTCACACTCGACTCTAAACAGAACAGATTTAGAATTGTGCTCTAATATTTCCAAGCTGTAGATACGGCGTATTCTTAATTCTCTCTTGACTGCTGCTTGGAATGGCGGAATTTGATATATTGGTCCAATGAATTTACTGAATACTTCGTCCAGTTTTTTCCTTCCTGGATCCTTACCTAATCTTAAGTGGCAGATATATTCTTTGGAGGATTCTTGTAGAACTTTAATAACCTTAGATGCACGTCCCAGTGAGACTGGAAGAACACCTGTAACATTAGGATCTAAAGTACCACCATGTCCCGTGGCTTCTAATTCAAGAGAATCCCTCAGCCATGCCGCTACTTGATGCGATGAAGGGCCTGACTGCTTGTTGATAATTACAACACCAGAACTAAGCAGGCTTTCAACACTACGCATTGAAGGAGGTGTACCATAAGGTGCACTTGTGTTGGAAGATATTTTATGCAAATTATCTCCCAAAAAGCCAGCTTAAAATTCCTGAAGTGGGAACTGCAGACTTAGCATCATAAAGCTCAGCCAACTTTTCCGGCGATAATTGCTCAATATCTTTAGATTCAAGCTCTTTGAGTTTCTCTAGTTCATCGGAATCAAGCCACACGCCATTACACTGAAGACAAACATCAATCTCGATGCCATTTATCGACTCCATATCCATAATCGAACCACAACTTGGACAGAGTAATTTAGAATCTGAGTCTACGCCCAAATATTTAGTTGTTATATTATGCAAGGGTCTGTTATCTGTCAATCTAAGTAGTTCTCCTCTATCTAAAAAAAGACCGTGACAAGAAGAACATGTGTCAATTTCTACATTCCACAACCCTTTTTTGAGATTACTCTTCTTTAGAGTATCAAAGCAATGAGGACACTCTCTCTTCATCATTTTTTCTCTTCTTGANTTTTTGAACAATCTCTGCAAATGATTCTAGTTGAATTCCAACCTGGACCTGTAGGAACTACAAGATCTTTGCCACAAAAATAACAATTTCCTTCGAATGCTGATTCTCTTCCAGTAAATTTAGGCAAAACTTATCACCACTCATGTANCGTACAAAGGGAGAATAAAAGCTTATTCTACCACGGTGAAGCATTTATGGGGGCTCTTAATGAAACGGTCAGCCGCTGTAGCTCAGTAGGGAGAGCGCGGGACTGAAGATCCCGAGGTCGCCGGTTCGATCCCGGCCGGCGGCACCAACCTGATTTGCCATATGACTCTTGAAAACTATTACTCCGCTCGAAGCTCGGCTGTCAAAACTATGGCCTTCGGATTGGTTTTCCTGCTGTTCTTGCCAATCGGTATTCCACTTTCTCTTATCATAATACCTTTCTTAGCTGGAAGATCTGGTGCAAAGGAATTACCAAAAGACTGGCATTCTACATTTGTTATAACTGTAGGTGGAGGATGTAGTCTTGGATTAGTCTTCGCTTTATATCTAATATTATCTCTCTCACTCGGCCCTTCCCTCAAAATTGGGATTGCAGAGCCTGCGATACTAGCGCTAGTAGCTGCAATGATTTGGGGCTCTTTCTATATAGGTGTTAAAAATTCCAAAGGGACAAAAACTGAAACTCAAATAAATGAAGAAGAATGGGAAGAAGAAGAGAAAATAAATAAACAAGACGGAAAAGAATCTACGGAAAGTAAAATGGCTATACCCGAGGAAATAAAAACCGAAACAAAATTAAGTAGTGTAGTAAAGGAAAAAGAACCTGAGCCTAAAAAAGATGTAAAAGATAAGTTAGCTGATTTGAAAAGTGAATTTAAAAAGACTAAGAAAAGAAGCGCTAAAGTTGGAGTTTTAGATAAAAAACGTTAATAGTTAAATAGACGTATTTGTGGAATGATATATGGTCTCAAAAGGAAAAACTAGGGTTTTAATTGCAAAACCTGGCCTAGACGGACATGATAGNGGNGCCAAAGTTATTGCGAGGGCACTCAGAGATTCTGGTATGGAAGTAATCTACACGGGCCTAAGACAAACTCCTGAGGATATTGTTGAGGCTGCTATTCAAGAAGATGTGCACTTCATTGGACTCAGCATACTTTCTGGTGCTCACACACACATTTTTCCAAGAGTGATTGATTTGCTTAAGGATAGAGGAGCTGAAGATATAAAAATAATAGCTGGAGGAATAATTCCAGATGAAGAAATTCCTAAATGGAATGACATGGGAATCGAAGCAA
>PBPR01000033.1 GCA_002724775.1 Methanobacteriota archaeon | reverse complement strand
TTTGATAACATTTTTAGAATTCTAGTAACAGTAGGTAGAGGTATGCCTGTAGTTTCAGCAAGCTCTTTTGCATTATACATTCCCTTTTCATCTTTTATGACCATATTAGTCATAATTACTATAGAGTAATCAGTCAATTTGTTTATTCTCATGTCAGTGCGAATGACCTCAGAGTAATTGGACCAAATTAGTCCTATATAAAAGTCACCTTATGATGCCCATTGAAACATTAAATTTATATTACGATATGCTGGGTTGTAAGTAGATAAGAATGTTGAGCGCTACTAAAGCTTCAGAAAGCCTTACTTTGGAAGAAGTTAAATCTCAAATATATTCGAGAAATAATCCTACTTTGACTCCAATAGATATTGAGATGCATGCATCGACAGTTCATAGAATCCTGGAATTAAAAAAGAAGCACAATGTTTTCATGCTTGGACATAATTACATGGAGCCTTTGGTTTTTGGTTTATCAACTGAAAAAGAACAAGGAGATTCCTTGGCTTTGAGTATGAAAGCAGTTCAAACAGATTCTAATATTATTATATTTAATGGAGTAAGATTTATGGCTGAAACTGCCAAAGTATTGAATCCAGATAAAACTATTTTGATTGCAGATAAAAATTCAGGTTGTTCATTAGCTGATGATTTTGGTGCAGAACAAGTTAGAGAATTGAAGGCACAGAATCCTGGAGTTCCAGTAATGATTTACATCAATAGTTATGCTGAAGCAAAGGCTGAATGTGATGTTTGTTGCACCTCCGCAAATGCTGAGAAAATAGCTATGGAAATGCCAGGTGATGAGTTAATTTTTGTACCAGATCTTTTCTTTGCACAAAATCTTGAAAATGTTTTAGAAGGTAAAAAGAAAATCATCTATCCAGGAAAAGGTAATGATACAAAAGGAGCAGTTTGTGAAGTACATGAGAAGTTCTCATTGCAAGATATACTAGCAATGCGAGAGTCTTTTGGTTTGACAAAAAATCACCCTAGAAGAATGCTTTATGTTCATTGGGAATGTAAACCAGAAGTTCTTCAGGAAGCTGATTATTATGGAAGTACAACTCAAATTAGGAATGATATTGCAAAAAGAGTAAAGGAAGGAACGCTCGACAAAGCTTTTGTAGCTTCAGAGTGTGAATTAACTTCTAATTTAATGGAAGAGTTTCCAACAGTCGAGTTTGGCACGGCTTGTTCTGTAAGATGTAATCATATGGCNAAAATNTCTTTAGATAANATAAANCCAATTTTAGANGCTATAGATTCNGGTTCAGANTTATCNAANTGGGAAGTNAATNTNTCNNNNGAAATAATNTCNAAGGCAGCTAAGCCNATNGAAANAATGCTTTCNTTTAGTTAGTTCGGTATNTTCNAGCTACNAANGCNATNGCNGGAATAGCTATCATAANTTCNAATCCNGGNANNCCTAGTAANCCNCCNTCATCNCCTANAANTCCNGNNGCTTTTTGNANATTTANNGTNANTANAGGNGGNNTTCCANCNGTTCCNTTAGTNTTGTTTCCACCCATTGNATGNTCNAANNNANTNTAATCCATCATTANTCNGATTCCNTTNCCNGTNACTTCTGTCCANGTGANTAATTANAGATGTAACNTCAGCACTTCCNTTTGCCATACTNATNGTGTATTCATTACCATCACTTACGGATGCTTTTGAATTGTCAGCCATGTACATTTCATCTCCCATCAGCATAATGTATCCAGCATCAAGATTTGTGTCCCAGTTAACAGGCCAAGCTTCAGCAAATTCGATAGTTACTGTAGACCCAACCCAAGTAGGTGCGAAAAAGAAGTTGTGCTTACCAACGATATTTAATCCAGTATCATAAGTTGCATTATCATAATAAATTTTGATATCTTCCCAACCCTCATACACTAGGTTAATTCCGATAGTGTCTCCAGCTACTAAGTCCACGTTGGTCGCTAAATTGTGTGTTCTCTTGGTTAATTCTGTACCATCATCTTGGCAATCGCTTTCGTCGTTACTTACTTCAGCCCCGTTAACTTCTATAGAAATAGTCCAAACACAGGTATCGTCTCCGTTTTCTTGATTTTGCCACCAAATATCAAATGAGTTAATCGACATTGATATATCAAACTCTACGGCTTCACTTGTCCATGTTCCAACGTTGACAGGTTGCCTATCTGATTTGAATAAACCAGCGGTGTTCGTATATTGGGCCTGAACGGTCTTTTGAGCTTCAGGATCACTGGGTAATTTTGTTTGTGGAGACAGCATGTCGCCTTCTTCTTTCCAGTTGAATTTTAATTGCAAATCGGGATTTTCGTATTCGGTTTCTGCATTAACGTTACTCATAAAGATGAACATTGCAGCGATTGCTAATGCTGAGAAGACTAATATTTGTCTCATAGGAGATTAACACCCTGAGTTTTCTTTATTAAACTTTTCTTCTAATAAAACTGGTTAAAACTAGAGCAGAGACTACGATTACTAATTCAAAACCAGGCAATCCTAATACGCCTTCATCTTCTGAAGTGGAAACAGATGAAGCTAATCTATCAGCTACGTTTATCAAAACAGGTGTTGTAGTAGAAGTATCTTTTCTAGAGTATGAGAAACTAATAATGCTTTGATCTAATTTAGCGTATTCATCCTCGTTTAGCCAAGTAATTCTTTCTGACTTAATTTGAGTACCGTTAATTTCGTAGCTTCCTCCCTCGCTAACTTTTGGGTAACCACTTGGTTGTAGGTTATTGTCTATCTCGATTCCGTCTATCAAAATAGTAATGAAATTCCCATCGACCGCATTTTGGGAATTAGTTGGCCATGACTCTACAAACTCAAAATAAATTGAATTACCACTAATTCCTGTGTTTCCAAAAATTACTCCATTCGTGACTATTTTCATACCTGAATCTCTACTAAAATTATCGTAGTAAATGTAAATAGCTTGGAAGGCTTTCATTTCAACTTCTATTGATAGCTTTTGCCCTGCAGTTAGAGTAGTACTCAACGCATTATTTGGGGTTGCTACATATTCACAAGGATCCTCTCTACTAGCACCTTGGTCTTCATCACATTCGCGATTAGAATCTTCGTCAGTGAATTGGTATACTTGACTTCCATCAACAAAAATTGTCCATTGTAAATCAAGCGCTGCGTCATAATCCTCATCGTTAAGATCTTCGACCCACCATAAATTAAACATGATATTATCGATACTGGTGTCAAAAATTACAGCATCACTTTCCCAAGTTCCCATGGATTTCCAATCGCCTTTATTTCTGGTTGATGCAGGAGTTCCAGCACCAGGATTTGACTCATATGAAGAATGCTTTTCTTCGATTGCAACCCTTTCTAAGTCTCCACTGGTTTCAGGGGAAAGCTTCACAGCTTCTTTTAGGTTTAAATGAATAGGGACTGGGTTACTTTCAAGCTCTTCGGCATTTGAATTTCCAGCAGTTAAGCAGAAAATAGTTAAAATTAAAAGAGCCATCAGAGTGTTTTTTTTAGTAAAAGATGCTCTAATCATGATTTACATATATTATGCCAGATTAAATTATTTTGGTAGGGCAGAAATAATTAAGAAAGAGCTTTTTAGCCAATTATGGCTGAATATCCAGTAACTCTTGAGAGAATTAACAAATATCTTGATTTAACTGCCAAAGCGGTTGCTAAAGTTTCAATAATTGCTGAAGAAGGAACTGAAAATTACACTAAAGCAGAAGATATCTTAGGAATGGTGAATGCATACCATTCAGATGCTAAATTCTTCTTAAGTGAAGGAAGAGGCGACGATGCTTTTGCTGCAGTTAACTATGCACATGGATGGATAGACTGCGGCGTTAGGCTTGGATATTTGGATGGAAAAGGAGATTGGCAGCTTTTTACACTTTAAGATTAATTAGCACCTATTCGAATAGATCCGTCTTTGTAATGTATGTGAATATTATTTCTCATGTATTCAGCTAGATTTGAAAGCGATTCATAGATATCATCTTCTTTCATTTTCAAGGCCTTTGCTGCTTTCTTTGTAGACCAAGGATTTTCAACGAAATCATACAATTTTAGATATTCGTAAACTTTTTTGTCATTTGTATTCAAATCACTCAGGGCCATAAACTAACAGTGTTAGAGGGTGTTTAAACTTAACTATTTTCTAGATATCTAATAACATGGCTTTCGCTTTCACTTAAAGGATACATTTGTTCGCCCAATGTGTCTTTCCATAATCTGAAGAAGGACCCCTTGAGGTAATCGTTAATGAATCTTGGATGAATATATGAACCTCGACAAACAGCAGGTGTATTTCCCAATCTTTTAGCTACNCCTTTGACCATTTTTGTTATATTCTTTTTACGCTGTTTTTTATCGTCTTTTTTCTTGAACTCACTTATTTCTTCTGCAGCTAATTTAGTTCCGCCCCAAGTTCTAAAATCTTTAGCAGTAAACTTCTCTCCAGATATATCTTGAATATATTCATTCACATGATAGGCTTTTACGTCCTGAGAATTTCCATCTTCATCAAAAAACAAAAATAAATCATCACTTTTACCTTTCTTTGCATCTTTACACATCATTACTAATGCAGGTAAATCAGGTATCTCTTCATCATTGATTTCGATTTCATGTTTTTTGTTACTTTTTCCAACAAAAGTAAATTTNCCNCCGACCTGAGAATCATACCATTTATCATGNTCATCAGTAATTTCAGTTGGTTCNAAATCTATATGCTCATCTTGCATNGTNGACAGACCATACGTNGCTTTTTCTTTGTCATCTCTTGAAGTTTCGTTTCCAATTCTGATGAAAGTAGTGTCNAGNAGCCTAACAATNAGTGCCATTACCCTTTCGTAAGGCAAATCATGTTGCTTTTTATTNCCTTCAAATGCCAAATCTTCGAAGTACTTNTCCCTAATTTTCGGCAATGTTCTNCCAAAAGTTGACATTTTGTCAAATTTTGCTTCGCTTCTCAATTGGGTCCAAATTGGGTGGTAAATGTATTGAGTCCTTTTTTTCGCATCAATTCCTGTTGCTTGTAAGTGACCATTTTTTTCTTTACAAATCCAAACTTCAGTCCACGCTGGAGGTATCCTCATTTCCTCAATTCTTTTCAAGTCCCTTTTTCCTTTCACAGGTTTCCCATCCGAATCTAAGAAAGAATGATTTTCTCCCTTTATTTCTCGAGTAAAACCTTCTTCGGTGTTACTTGAATAATATAATCCAGCTTGTTCAGCATCGGCTATTGCGTTAATTTTCTTTTCATTAGCCATTAAATTAAATTTTTAGGGTTTAATCCTTCTAATTCAGGTACAACAAACATTCCATCTTTTCGAATTAAGACATCATCAAACCAAATTTCTCCGCCTCCATAATCTGGACGTTGAATTAGTACCATATCCCAGTGTATATCAGATCTGTTACCGTTATCTGCAATATCGTAAGCATTACCTGGAGTGAAATGGAAACTGCCAGCTATTTTTTCATCAAATAGAATATCTCTCATAGGTTCTGTAATGTATGGATTAAATGCAATTGCAAATTCTCCAATAAATCGACCTCCATCATCAGTATCTAATATTGAATTTAGTTTTTCTTCGTCACTTCCTGTAGCTTTGACAATTTTACCTTTTTCAAATTCTAGTTTTATGTTGTTGAATACAGTTCCATGATACAATGTTTCAGCATTAAATTGAATATGTCCTTCTACTGAATCTTTGACTGGAGCAGTAAAACATTCTCCATCCGGAATATTTCTTTCCCCTGCACATCTGATAGCTGGAATGTCTTTAATCGAAAATCTTAGATCTGTTCCAGGTCCTTTAATGTGGACTTTATCAGTATTATTCATCAATTTTTCTAATGGCTTCATTGCTTCATCCATATTCTTGTAATCTAAGCAACATACATCAAAATAGAATTTTTCAAAGGCTTCAGTAGACATATTGGCTTGTTGCGCCATTGAGGGAGTTGGCCATCTGAGGACAACCCACTTTGTATTTGCAACACGCTCTTTGAAATGAACTTTCTGCAAAAGTTCAGATTGATAAATTGCCATTTTTTCAGATTCAACATCAGACATTTCAGATATGTTTAAACTTCCTCGTAATCCGATATATGCGTCCATTTCTTTCATTCTAAATTTTTCAACATCTCCCATTAATCCCATATGTTCCTGTGTAGTATCTAAAATCAGTTCCTTTAGAATTAAATTATTCTTCCAAGTTACAAATGGTATTCCACCCACTTTACGTGCAGCTCTAATTGTAGCAATTACCATTTCTTGTGGGATATCAAAAGCTTCAATCAATACCTTTTCACCTTTGCCAAGAGAGCAAGAGTGGTTGATTAGCAAATCAGCTAATTTTTCAAATTGTGAATGAATCATAAGTACACATTTGAGCCGCAGTCTAAAGAGTTTTTCTCAAATTAATTTTCTTGAGCTAGACAATTCCCCTACCAGATTTTCACTCATTAATTTTTCGACATTATCAGGCTCATGCTTGGTTAACCACATCATTTTTACAAGTGCAGTCTCTGGTAGAGTATCATGAGTTTCTACAACTCCTCTCTCAATTAATTCTCTTCCGTTTCTATATACATTGAGATTAGTAGTACCTGCTAAGCATTGTGTAGACATTGCTACAGGCATATCTTTGGCAGTTTTACCTATTGATTCTAATAGATTTGAGTTTATGTGCCCTAATCCAGTACCTGCGATTACTACGCCTTTTTTCGAAGAAGTTATGCTTTCCCAATCCTCAGGATTAAAGCCTGGATGTGCCCATATCATAGCAATTTTTTCATCGAATCCAGGTTTGAGAACAGTTTTCTCACACACAGGGCGATACTTTCCTTTCCATTCTATTTTATCGCTTACAATTCCAATAGGTTCATCGTTTAACGATGTGAAAGCATCTCTCTTGGATGAGTGATTTTTCCTGGTTCGGTTTCCTCTCCAAAGGGCTACATTTAGATCATCAGTAGTTTCGTGCATAGCAATAGAAATTTCACCAAGGTCACTCATAGCAGCTTTTGCAGCACCTTCTAAATTCAAATGGGCATCACTCGAAGGTCTATCTGGGCTTCTTTGAGAACCCGTAAATATAACTGGATTGGATATTTCAGGTAATTGNAAAGAAAGTGCTGCAGCAGAGTATGACATGGTATCTGTACCATGACCTACAATAATTCCATGGTTTTTCTTAGAATGGATTTCTTCTACTTTGGTNGCCATTTGTTCCCAATGTTTTGGTTCCATATCTTCAGAGGCTAGCGATAGTAATGGCTCAGCTTCAATGTTCGCAATATCTCTCAGAGAGCTTACAGAGTTGACTAATTGTTCAGCAGTTATGGCGGGACTCACTGCTCCAGTTTTATAATCAACAAAAGAAGCAATAGTTCCCCCAGTTCCAAGGATTGTAATGTCATTCANATTCTTATTTTTTTCGTTTTTTAATTTATTCTTTGATTTTTCTTTTGCTTTTTCTATAATCTTTAGTTCGGCATCTTCAGCAGAAATTCCGATGTTATAACCATTATCCAATTTTAAAACAATAATGTGATCTCCGGAAAANTTGTTCNTAGGCATAATAATGCCCTCTAAAGTTTGTTCTTTATTGGTAATTTTTACTTTATCGTAAATGTTTGCACCATTGTCACTTATGAATTTCTCGGCCAACTTAGGCATAGTCCTTCATTNAGGCTAGGTTTATTACTCTCATCCCCATNGGTTAGTGTGGGTTTCAGAGACAGATTGCAGAACTTNAAGGACTCAGTAGGTCAGTGGGCAGACACTGCAAGTGGAAGTTCTTTAGATAAAAAAATAGAAAGAAATCTTACAGAGATGNCAGCAGGGTCTGAGATTCAAAGAACTGCAGCAATCAAGGCTCTAGTTATTCAAGCACAAACTGAAGAAAAATGGCTNGATCCAATCATAGATTCTTTTCTTAGAGTTTTACCGGATCAGTTAGAATCTCCACAAGAGGCACTAATAGATGGTTTGATGGANTTACGTAAAGTTAGACCTAAGAGAGCAAAGGAAATNTTTGAGGGCATGCANTCAGCACTNGATAGTCCATATCCGGCAGTTCGATCNAGNGTNGTNGANATTTGGACTAATTTTTCTTTAAAATCTAAAGCAAAAAATAGTGACACTATTGCAGATTTGTTTGANATGCTNAGTGATGATGACAAGGATGTANGATANCAAACTCAGGAATCNTTGTCNAANATTATGAACACTATTCCNAGAGCTGCACTTCCNGCTTTGAAACAGGCACTNCGAGATGAAGATTGGAGAGTNGTCTATCANTCTATTGTATTGTTGACTGAATTTGCTAAAAAGTATCCGANNCCTTCTGCAGCNNTGGCTCCAGAGGTAGTTTCGGCATTTAATTCTGGTGAAAAATTAAAGGAAAGGGCTGCAGATTGTGTAGGAATGCTAGGTCTAGCAGATCCTCAAGCCGTTAAGGGTGCAGTTCCAGGATTAATTAAAGGGGTAGAAAGTAAGTCATCTGAACTACGCAAAGCTTCTGCTAAAGCATTGGGAAGGATAGGAAGTAAAGATGCGATGGTAGTTTTTCATGCCGTACCTAAATTAGCTAAAGCTTTGAAGAACGATGACTGGTACATTCATACAGAAGTTGTGAAAGCATTAGGATATATTGGATCAAACAAGCCTACACTAGTGAAACCACATTTGCCAATCATTAAGAANCGAACAACTACTGGTGCAGACAGAAATATATGTCAAGCAGCAGANTGGGCTTACAAAAAAGCTGGCGGAAAATAGATGCCCGGTCAAGGTCGTCAAGGCCGTAGTGATGCTTTCCAAAGGAAAGCNCGTCGCGAGGGCTACAGAGCAAGATCAACATACAAACTNAAGGACATNCAAAAAAGAAGTAAAATTTTCAAGACTGGAGATAAAGTTTTAGATTTGGGAGCTGCTCCCGGTGGATGGTCTCAAGTAGCTTTAGAATTTATTGGAGAAGAGGGTAAGTTAGTTGGGGTGGATTTACAACACATTCTACCATTGAAAGGGGCACTTTTCCTGCAGGGAGATTTACGTGAAAAGGAAATACGAGATAAACTACACGAATTAATGCCCAAAGCAGATGTGGTCATTTCAGATATGAGTCCGAATTTATCAGGTAATTATTCTGTAGATCAAGCACGTTCGGTTGAATTGTCATCCTTAGCTTTGGAGATTGCAGCAGAAAGGAAGGCTTCAGCTTTTGTAGTTAAAGTGTTTGANGGTGCAGATTTTCAAGANTANAGNAAAGCAGTAATTGACGAATTTGGNTCNGTTAGAACTTTATCTCCAGAAGCTTCACGTAAACAATCTAGTGAAGTTTATTTGATAGCTAAGCGGAAACGGAAATGAAGCTAGGAGTACTTTTTTCAGGAGGTAAAGATTCTTATCTNGCGATGCATATTGCATCGGAAACTCATGAATTNTCTTGCTTGTTAACTATTAATTCATCGAATCCAGATAGTTGGATGTTTCACACACCAGCAATAGAATGGACAAAGTTACAGAGTCAATCTTTGAAAATTCCACAGATTATTCAAAACACTAAAGGTTTACAAGACAAGGAGTTAGACGATTTATTTGAGTTGATTGAAAAAGGCAAAAATCAATATTCTATCGAAGGAGTAGTTACAGGTGCATTAGCATCAACATATCAGTCAACAAGGATTCAGAAAATTTGTAATGACCTAAATTTATGGTGCTTCAACCCGCTTTGGCAGATGTCACAGGAAACACTTCTTGAGGAACTTTTAGAAAACAATATCGATTCAATTATTACAGGAGTTGCAGCAGAACCTTTTGATGATGAATGGTTAGGGCGAGAAATCAATTTAGAGTGCATTAATGATCTAATCAAGCTCAAAGAAAGTCATCGTATTAACCCTGCAGGTGAAGGAGGCGAGATAGAATCATTTGTAATTAATGCACCTTTGTTCAATAGCAGATTAGAAATTATTCAGTTTAAAATTCATTATTCAAATTATTCAGGTAGACTA
>PBPR01000032.1 GCA_002724775.1 Methanobacteriota archaeon | reverse complement strand
GCCCAGGTTCGCCTGCACTGGTAGTAGTAGATGGCAATGATTTTTCAGATAAAGCGATATCTTCTATTGAAGATTTTGCTAGGAAATTTGGATGTGACATAGAACTACTTTATCTAGGAAAAAGTAGGATTAATACTGATTTTATAGATTCAACCGTGATATCTTTAAGGGAGAGATTGGGTGAAAAATTCCATATTACATCAACAATTATTCCACATTCTTTTTTCAAGTCAAGAAAAGCAATAACTAATTCTGTAGCAGTTGCAGAAGGTGCTAGGATTGTTGTTTTACCAGTTATAGGTCACTTAGTTAGCGAGTTTCTTTTACATCAGGTAGTTTTAGACGCCTCAGTTCCTGTTTGCGTGATCAGATGAGTAAAGACGAAGATTTTCAAGATATGCTGGATAATCTAGATATTGTTGTAGAATCAATGGAAGATGGACATACAGTCATTACTCCTCGCGTACATCATGAAAATAGAGGAAAAACTCTATTAGAATTGCAAAAAGAATTACTAGATCCTGATGCAAGACAACATGCACTTTACCGGCTTTACATAAATCCAACATTTAGAAAATTAGTCGCAGGTTTTGTTATTGTTTCAATAATTCACACTTTACTTTTCTTTTTTGCGACCACCTTGACAACTCCAGGTAGAAATGTATTTAGTTTATTTTTGTTGATAATTTATTTGTGGGTTTCCGAAACTTTTCCATTACCAGTTACTGCACTAATGGCAGGTGTAGCTTTAGTTTTACTCGGAGAAGATAGAGATTTGGCTTTTGCTTCATATGCTGCAGACTCAGTATTTATGATTCTTGGATCTTTGATTATAGCTCAGGGAATAACTAAATCCGGAGCTGAAAATTTGATTATAAGAAGATTACTAGGTCCCTTCACAGGTTCAAATTATGCGTTAATTTTAGGAATCATAGTCATTTGTAGTTTCATGGCGGCAATAATTCCAGATCACAGTGTTGCAGCTATCATGCTACCTCTAGTCTTAACTGTTGCAGACAAAACAGATATCAAGGAAAAAAATAATGAAATGATTGCTCTGGTATTAGCAGTAGCCTTTTCTTGTTCCATTGCCGGTTTGGCAACTCCCTCAGGAGGGGCAAGAAATGTAATTGCGATGGGTTTCTTAGAAGAAATTTATGATATTAGGATTTCATATGTTCAATGGGTTATTTTAGCAGCACCAATAACGATAGCTCTTATTCCAGCTGTTTTTCTAACTTTAGTTATTGTCAACAAGGTGAGTTACAGAAGAATTGATTACATACAAGAAACAGGGAAGTCTATTGACGATCGACAAATTTTAGCTTTATCTATTTTAGTATTGACTTTTGGATTATTCTTAACATCGGGTTTCAATGGGCTGACATTGGGTACATGTGCTATGATTGGAGGTATCATGATGCACGCTACAGGAGTTTTGGAGTGGGAAGACAGTCGACAGCGTTTGCGTTGGGGCGTAATGTTCATCTACGGTGCAGCGTTGACCATGGGTAAGGCAATGGTGAATCATGGCGCAGCCGATTGGCTTGCAGGAGGTCTATATCAGATGGCAGATTANGGCTCAGAGTATGGCGGAGATTTGTCCATAATTCTCATTATAATTGTTGTNACAGTATTACTTACTAATGTGATGAGTGATGGTGCNGCGGCAGCTATTCTGGTTCCTATTACATTNGCAGTTGGNGCAGCAGCAGATTTCAATCTAGCATTCATCGCAATTATCACTGCAATAAGCACAGCTTTTGCCTTTATGACCTCTTTCGGTACTCCGCCTAATTTAATTGTACAAGCATCAGGGATTCCAACATCTAATGATTTTTTGAGNAATGGAGTTCCATTAGTTATAATAGCCATNTTATTTTTGGTGTTAGCACAAACATATTACTGGGAGATGGCTAGTGATGTTGCAGGAATTTAATTTAAAAGAAGTTTATTTTTCCTTTCTAATTCAACCAATCCACCTATGAATCCAAAGGCAACAAGCGAAAGAAAAACAGACGAGTTACTATCAGGCATTTTTGAGATGGGTCCCAGCAACTTATCATCAGGACTGTAACCTATTTTTTCACCGATACTTTCTGATAAATCGTTNGGTCCTG
Source organism: Methanobacteriota archaeon (assembly GCA_002724775.1). Taxonomy (GTDB): domain Archaea; phylum Thermoplasmatota; class Poseidoniia; order MGIII; family CG-Epi1; genus CG-Epi1. The sequence goes on along the minus strand of PBPR01000032.1, from coordinate 3,260 downwards.
AACCAGGAGGTAGCGCACCCACAGCNCCCATCATAGAGACTGAAGCTATGACCAAGAATGGNAGCATTGCCGCAGTTAGTGCTCTTGCAGGATCTCCTGATTTCCTTCCTCCAAAATATCCTCCAATTGCTGCAGTAATTGAACCAGGGATCATTAATATCCCTAAAATAATCATTATTGANAAAATGTAAANGAAACCGGCAAAAACACCCTGATTTAGCAAGTTAAATTTTTCAATTACCGGAATGTTTTTATTAGAATCTAATTTATTGATTTGAGTTTGTAGTTTAGAGTCTTTTTTCTCTTCGCGTATTATTTCTTCTTGTGATGATTTAACAGTTTCTTTATTAGGCAAGCTAACAGTTTCTGCTTCATTGTCTTTATCCAGTTTTTTGCGAACGAGTTCCCACAAATCCTGTTTCTCTTTCACCTTGATTACTTTCTTAGTATCTATAAATTATTGTTGGGCCTGCAACAGGTTAATATATGACCCATTNTTTGGGTTAATACNGGGGAATTATTTTGGAAGTTTTAACTACGGAAACATTGGCTGCGGCAATAAACTATAGTCCAGAATACTCACATATGGGTGAGGACGAGTCAAATTATCTTGCAGAGCATATTCTGAATTTTTTCGGTTTTAGTGATCGNATAATTGATAATGTTCTTCATCCAGAGGACAGAGATACTTTTTACATGCTAGAGGATGCAGGATTAATGGAAACTGAAAGAGAGGAAACTACTCTTTACGATGGTCGTGAATGGAGAATACACTATTGGCTTTTGAAAGTGGCCGTAATTCAAAANCGCAGAGATGCAGGTCCTAAGTTTGCAGATGATGATTTAGAACCATCAGTTTATGATGAAGTTCCTGAAGACATCTGGTCAAGATAAGTTGAAATTACCTTACAAGTTAAGAAGTAATCAGCAAAAAATTATTGACACTATTGTAAAAGGTCTAACCTCTAAAAATCATGTAGTAATNGAAGCTCCTACTGGGAGTGGTAAGACATTTACTTCTCTTGCATCCGCATTACCATTCGTGACCAAAAAAAATTATAAAATAATTTACTGCGTCAGAACTAATTCTCAGCAAAAGCAGGTAATTCGAGAACTGAAAGCATTTGCAAAGGCAGGTACTAAGATTTCAGTGGTAGCCATACAAGGTAGGGAATCAATGTGTCCTCAACAAAAAAACGATAGCGAATTGGCTAAGTCAAATTGGTCTGAAAAGTCCAAGATATGTAAGTCTTTGAAGCTGCAGTCAAAGATGGGCGAGGCAGGTTGTCCATACTACAGAAAGCTTTTGCGCCCGACAAAAAACTTGGTTAAGATTTGGTCTTCTAAGGTATATAGCGCAGAAGAATTTACCGAGAATGCAGAAAAAGAAGGCATCTGTCCCTATGAATTGAACAAGTTATTGCTTAAGGAAGCTCAAGTTGTAATTGTTCCTTATGTTTATTTCTTTGAAAGTTTCATTAGAAAGTATCTTCTCGGATGGATGAATACTTCTATAGATAATGTAATCACAATTGTTGATGAGGCTCATAATTTACCAGATTGGTCAAGAGAAGCTGCATCAGAGTCATTAACCATTGAATCACTTGAAAGGGCTTCTCATGAATCTGAAAAATTTGGTTTGTTAATGGGAGACGGTACACCTCCAACATTTTTCTTAGATTTAGTTGGGTCAGCTCTCAAATCGCTTGGTGAATTTCACATTTCAGAAAATGATGAAGAAGGTTTACTCCCCTCACATATAGTATCGTTAGATTCAGAAGTACCAACCTTTGAGACTGAAATGATGTCCCTCGGAAGGATGACGCTATACAAGTTGAAACAGCAAGCATCTGATTTATCAAAAATGGGCCAACTAATTAGGCAATCTTTGCTAGAAAAGGGAAAACGTCCGCGCTCGTATTTAGGCTCAGTAGGAGATTTTCTATGCAGATGGCTTGATTCCATAGAAAGTCATAGTATCAGATTAGTTGGTAAAAAGCCACTGAGATTGGAAAAAGTGTGTTTAGATCCTAGAGTTATGACTGATTTTTTAGACGAAACTGCAGGAGCAGTTTTGATGTCTGGAACTTTGAGTCCATTGAGTATGTTTAGAGACTTGGTTGGTTTGAAGCCAGAATCGGAACTTGAAAGATTTGACTCAATATTTCCTAAAGAAAATAAATTGGTTAGATACGTAAGTGATGTTAGTACTTCTTACAAAGAGTTGAACAGTAATCCAAAAGTATGGGTTCAGTTGATTGACAAATTGGAATCAATTATAACGAACTTTGACGGCAATATAGCTCTATTTTTCCCGTCATACAAAATNCTTGAATCTGCATTAAATGAGATTACANTNTCCAAGCCNATATACAAAGAGTATTCAGGAATGAAGCAAGAAGAATTGATGAACACAGTTGAAAGTTTTAAGTCAGATAGGGGATCAATTCTTGCAGGAGTAATGGGTGGAAGACTCGCAGAAGGAATAGATTATCCGGACACTTCTCTTGAGATGGCAATAATTGTAGGAATTCCATATCCTGCACCTGGAGTTAGGCAAGAGGCTCTGCAACATTATTTTGATGTATGCTTCCATGGGAAAGGTTGGGAATATGCGGTAGAATCTCCAGCCTTAAGAAAAATACTCCAAGCAGCTGGCAGAGTTATTCGCTCTGAAAACGATAGAGGTATGATCATAATTACCGATGGAAGAGCCGGTAAATTTGCTGACAGCATTCCAGACCTAGAATTATCTAATGATATTGTTACAGATGTAGATAATTTTTTTGAAGCCTAAATTAATTTAATACACAATTCTTGAACCTCTATTGCCACCGTGGCTTAGCTCGGTATAGCGACTGATTCGTAATCAGTAGGTCGGGGGTTCGAATCCCCCCGGTGGCTCCATTCTTAATCGGTAAATTGTTTTTTACTTCTTCTCATAGCTTCCAAAGCAGGCATAGTTTCTCCAGACATGAAAGAAATACATGCTCCCCCACCAGTTGAAATGTGTTTAATTCCTTCTGCCAGGCCCATTTGGTTAAATGCCATTGCAGTTTCTCCACCACCAACTACAGTCATTCCTTTGCTTTTAGAAATTGCATTAAAGATTTCATTTGTTCCTGTAGCGAATTCAGAGTCTTCAAAAACACCCATAGGCCCGTTTGCAATGATAGTTCCGGCGTCTTCGATTATTTTTATATATCTTACCAGTGTATCTACCCCAATATCAAATAAAGGGTATTTGTCAGGCAAATTCT
>PBPR01000003.1 GCA_002724775.1 Methanobacteriota archaeon | reverse complement strand
GTTACTTTAATGTCAATTATTCTTGCAACTTCAGCATAATATGTTGACAGCAAAACAATGTTATTTGGCTCACTAATATCTAGGATTTCAAATTGATTATAGCTGGAAACATAAGCGAAACAGCCTCCTTTACCGTCACTATTGTCGCAGTCTTCCAAGAAGTTTCCTTCTATTGCTATTTCTGAATTATCCCCAGGCGTAGGGGCCTTGTTCTTGTATTCAGGCAAGCAAGGCCTTCCAGCAGTATTGTCTAGTTCAGCAGGAGGCTTTTCATTTCCATCACAATTAAGATTATGATAATCAATAAGAGTTATATTATCAGTTTGAAGAAAGTGTTGCATCAAATTGGTGTGTTGGTGATTTTTGTCTAATCCAGTACAGTTTTCACAATTTTCAGATTCTACTATAGGGTCTATCCACCCACCTGTGTCGCTTNNGTCATTNGAGTCACTATCTAAGCATCCAGAGAAAGATAATGCAAAAAATAAAAAGGTTATACTGTAACTANCGTTTTTCGTGTTATTCATCATATCACACCATACCTATACTCTCTGAGCACATTATATAGTTTAATACGGGTGTCTTTTCGGAAATATGGAAAAAGAAATATCTCCATTAAAAACTGTACCAACGCTGCGTCAATTGGCTATGCCGAAAGACACTAATGCCCTAGGTACTATTTTTGGAGGCGTAATATTGAGCCAAATTGATCAAGCTGCAGCCATCGAGGCGCATAAATATCACAAGGGTGCAGTTGTAACAGTGGCTATGGATGAAATTGAATTCAAACAACCAGTTTTTGTCGGAGATGTAGTTTCCTATTATGCTTCAACACACAAATTAGGTAGAACTTCAGTTACCATTGATGTACATGTTTTTGCTCAAAGACAATTTGCAGAGGAAGATGATTTTATCCCAGTGACAGAAGCTAGAGCAGTTATGGTGGCCGTTGATGAAAATAATAAACCGATAGCTTTGAACAAGTGAATATAGCTTTACTAATTGCAGCCCTTGTTTTCTTAATTCCAATGTATATTACTCCTGGACCTAACAATATTTTGTGTGCAGTCCACGGATCACAGCACGGTTTTCGTGCTACTCTTCCTTTGATTTCAGGATTTGTTATTGGTTGGATAATAATGGGCGCTTTTACGGCACTCGCAATTGATTTTTTAGAACAAAATACAGGTATTCTCACTTATCTTACATTTGTTGGAGCATCGTACATGGTTTATTTATCTTACAAAATTGCAACTTCTAAACCAATTGATGACGGGATTAATGAAAGCCAGAGATTATCTCCACGCACAGGTATGTTTTTGCAATTTGTTAATGGTAAAGCTTGGATTCATGATATAGTTTTGTTAGGTAGTTTTGGAACAGTTTTTGGCGCAGGTTTCTGGGCAAAGATGGCACTTATTCTATTTTCTACAATTATTTGTCTTCCATTCGTAGCTCTATGGGCTGCATTTGGTACTTTTTTGAGAAAATTTTTTACCACTCCTGAATCNTCATCATTGCTGAATAAAGTCATGGGATTTTCGTTGTTTATTGTTGCAATATGGCTTATTGTGTAAAGTAGCCTCTCAGCACTCATAGGGCTCTTCAAAGCACTAGGCTCAGCCACAATATTACATCACAGAGGCAATTGCTCAAAGGTATGGGCAAAAATAATTAATTGATAGATAATATTATTAGGGATATTCCATCTGAAAAATAGGTGCTAGCAAACAAAAAACCTAAGAGGTTGCCAGAATGGTTCAAAGTTACCTTACCTACAGGTGAGGATATGCAGCGTTACAATTCAACTACTTCATCAGTTAAGGATAATCAATTACATACTGTGTGCGAAGAAGCACGGTGTCCAAATATTCATGATTGTTGGGGGAGAGGTACAGCTACCTTCATGATTGCAGGAAAGGCTTGCACTCGCGGCTGCAGGTTTTGTGCCGTAGACACAATTCGCAACCCACCGCCGCCAGATGAAGATGAGCCAACCAAACTCGCCCAAGCAATAAACAACATGGGATTGACTTACTCTGTTATTACGGTAGTGAATAGAGATGATATGGAAGATGGAGGAGCATCACACTACAAGAAATGCATAGATAAAGTAAGCGAAGTATGCCCTAAAGTAGGTATTGAATTCTTGTGTAGTGATTTGAGCGGTAATATTAATGCACTAGAATTTTTATTGACAGACTCGCCGCTTACTGTGTTTGCTCATAATGTTGAGACAGTCAGAAGACTTACGCCAAGGGTTAGAGACCCAAGAGCTACTTTTGATCAAAGTTTATTAATATTGGAAAAGGCTAAAGAATTTAGGCCAGATATAATCACTAAAACAAGTATAATGCTTGGACTAGGTGAAACTGAAGAAGATTTGTTAAGTGCGTTCAAGGAACTTAGAGAGGCTAACGTTGATTTATTGACTTTAGGTCAATATCTTTCCCCAGGTCCTAGGTACCATCCAGTAGTATCGTTTCCTTCACCTGAAACTTTTGATAGCCTTGCCCAGATAGCAAAAGACATGGGTTTCAAAGCAATAGCTTCAGGCCCAATGGTTCGTTCTTCTTATAGAGCCGAATCATTAGTAGCTGCAGCGAAAGGCGAAACATTTGATATTGAATTGAAGGTGGTAGCTTGAGTAAGAAGGGAAAAACGTTATTTGTTCCAGATGCTCCATTTAGACCAGGAGATAAACCGGATTTTTCAAATCTAAATTTACCTGAAGCAGGTTCTTCAGATAAACCAGATATACTAGTAGATCCTTCAGATATTCGGGATCTTGCGTTTGGGTTGGTAAGAGTTTTGGATGATAATCATAAAGCTGTAGGCTCTTGGAATCCGAATCTTCAGCCTTCTGTTCTCAAAGAAGGATTAAGGCACATGACTTTGTTGAGAATTTTTGATGATCGCATGTTAACTATGCAAAGGCAAGGTAAACTATCTTTTTACATGAAGTCTTTGGGTGAAGAAGCCGTAGCAATCGCGCAAGGAATGGCCCTAAGACCAGATGATATATTGTTCCCATCATACAGGCAACCGGGCTTACAATTTGTTCGTGGGCGTAACCTAGTGGATATGATTTGTCACTGTATAACTAATTCCAAAGATAACGTGAAAGGTAGGCAGATGCCAGTTCATTATTCCTGGAAGGAAGGAAATCTTGTTTCTATATCCAGTCCAGTGGGAACTCAGTTTCCTCAAGCAGTAGGTTGTGCAATGGCCTCAGCATACAAAGGAGAAGATAACGTATCGATTTCTTGGTTAGGAGATGGTACGGCTGCAGAGGGTGACTTTCATTATGCGCTTAATTTTGCATCAGTATACAAAGCACCAGTTATTTTGAACGTAGTAAATAACCAGTGGGCAATATCTACGCACAGAAATTTCTCGTCTGGTGAAGCGACATTTGCTTCCAGAGGAATTGCCTACGATATGCCAAGCATACGTGTTGACGGTAATGATTTTCTAGCATTATATTCAGTTACAAGTTGGGCAGCTGAAAGAGCTCGAAAGGGAGAAGGAGCGACTTTCATTGAAGTATTCACTTACAGAGCAGAGGCTCATTCGACTAGTGATGATCCTACAAGGTACAGACCAAAAGATGAATGGAAGTCTTGGCCTTTGGGAGATCCGCTAGAACGCCTAAAAATGCATTTAATTGAAATAGGTGAATGGTCTAAAAAAGACCAAAGTGAGCTGGAGAAAGAGTTAGACGAGTTAGTTATTAAATCATACAAAGAAGCCGAAAAATATGGAACTTTAAACGAAGGTCCTTGGGCCTCAGAAGAAACGCTGTTTGAAGATGTTTACAAAAAGCCTCCAAGACATTTAAGAAAACAGAGGCAGGAGTTAGGGATTTAGATGTCTCAAATGAATATTATTCAAGCAGTTAACTCTGCGCTAGATATCATTCTTGAAAAAGATTCTAATGTGTGTATTTTTGGTGAAGACGTTGGATATTTTGGAGGAGTTTTTAGATGTACTGACGGCCTCCAAGCCAAGTATGGAAAGCATAGAGTGTTTGATTCACCACTAGCAGAAGGTGGTATTGTTTCAACTGCAATAGGTATGGGAATCAATGGGTTAAGGCCTGTAGCCGAGATTCAATTTGCGGACTATATTTTTCCCGCTTTTGATCAGATTACAAACGAATTAGCTAAATTGAGATATCGAAGCGGAGGTGAATACTCAGCTCCAGTTACTATTAGAACGCCAAGTGGAGGTGGAATTAGGGGAGGGCATTACCATTCACAGAGTCCTGAAGCTTATTTTACGCACACACCAGGTTTGAAAGTAGTAATTCCATCAAACCCCCACGATACTAAAGGCCTACTAATTTCCGCTATTGAAGATGATGATCCGGTTATATTTTTTGAGCCTAAAAGATTGTACAATGGGCCTTTTGATGGAGATCATAAAAAAGCAGCATTGAAATGGGACACTCACCCCAAAGGTGAAGTTCCAGATGAATATTATTCAATCCCTCTTGGNAAAGCTTCTATAGAAAGAGAGGGCAGTCAGGTTACAGTATTATGTTATGGAACAATGGTTCATGTAGCTCGNGAGGCTGCAAAATTAAGTAATATTGATGCNGAAATAATTGATCTAAGAAGTTTAGTTCCTTTAGACATAGATGCAATAACAAAATCTATAGAGAAGACTGGAAGGTGCGTGATTGTGCATGAGGCACCTAAAACCAGTGGTTTTGGAGGAGAATTATCTGCACAAATACAAGAATCATGTTTCTATCACTTAGAAGCGCCAATTGAGCGCGTTACTGGCTGGGATACACCTTTCCCTCATTCGTTGGAATGGTACTACTTCCCTAGTCAGGAAAGAGTTATAGAGGCTATGAAGAAAACAATGGAGAGTTAAAATGGCAAAACACGTATTCAAACTGCCGGACGTCGGTGAAGGAGTAGTTGAGGGAGAAATTGTAAAGTGGAACGTTAAACCCGGAGACACAGTCAAAGAGGATGAACCTTTGGTAGAACTTATGACAGATAAAGCAACAGTTTCAATTCCATCTACTGTTAATGGTAAGGTAGTATCTACTACTGGAAATCCAGGNGATATGATTCCTGTAGGCTCAGAGTTGATTGTTTTCGAGGTAGATGGTGATGGTTCTTCAGAACCAGAACCGGANCCAGAACCGGAGCCAGAACCGGANCCAGAACCGGANCCAGAACCGGAGCCAGAACCGGAGCCAGTACCCAAGACAGTACCTGTAGCGGTTACACCTCCTACTCCGGTAAGCGTGCAGTCAACACCCTCAGGGACTAGACCATTGGCATCACCAGCAGTAAGACGTAGAGCTAGGGAAGCAGGAGTCGATCTATCTAGCGTTTCTGGAACAGGCCCAGCAGGACGGATATCTCACGATGATTTAGATGCTTTCATATCAGGTGGCGGAAGGCTGGCTGCGGTTCAATCCGGAGTAAAGTTAACTGGTATCGAAGAGCACCCAGTAATTGGTCTAAGGCGTAAAATTGCAGAGAAAATGGCAATTAGTAAGAGAAATGCTGCACATTTTTCTTACTTCGAAGAAGTAGATGTTACTGAATTGGAAAATTTACGTCAACACCTTAATTCTACAAAATCTTCAGAGCAACCCAAATTGACTTACCTTCCATTTATAGTACAAGCCTTAGTTAAAGCAATTAGAAAATTCCCTCAATGTAATGCAATTTACGATGAGGAGAAGGGAGTTGTGTTTAGACATCAAGCAGTACATGTTGGGATTTCAACACAAACAGATGATGGATTGATGGTTCCTGTTATCAAACATGCAGAATCCTTGGATGTGTGGAATACAGCCAATGAGTTAGTTCGTGTAACCAGTGCGGCAAGAGAAAAAACAGCTACAGTGGAAGAACTCACAGGTTCAACAATTACAATAACAAGCTTGGGAGCTATGGGAGGACTCGGGGCAACACCAATTATCAATCATCCTGAAGTATCAATTGTCAGCATTCATGCAGCAAGAGATAGAGCCGTTGTCAGAGAAGGGGAGATAGTTGTACGTAAAATGATGAATCTGACTTCTTCTTTCGACCATAGAATAATTGATGGGTATGATGGAGCATTGCTGATACAGGATTTGAAATCAATGTTAGAAAATCCTGCAACAATTTTCATGTGAGATTATATGGCAGAAATTAGAAACTGTAAAGTATTGGTTGTCGGAGCCGGCCCTGGCGGTTACGTAGCAGCTATTAGGGCAGGTCAGCTTGGCTTAGATACAGTAATTGTAGAGGGCTCAAGGGCAGGTGGAACTTGTTTGATTAGAGGATGTATTCCATCAAAGGCGATGATTCATGCAGCTTCAGCTTTTGAAAGTTTAGAAGCACATTCTGGGAAAGGTAAAATGGGAATTAGCATCTCAGGAAAGCCAAAAGTTGACATGAAAGAACTAATTTCATGGAAAGAATCGATTGTTAATAAGTTGAATAAGGGGGTAGAAACTTTGCTTAAAGCTGCAAAAGTTGAACTAATCTCAGGTTGGGCTAAATTTAGAAATGCTAAGACATGTGAAGTTAGCGGTGGAGATAAAGAATACATAATTAATGCGGAACATGTTATACTGGCTAATGGTTCACAATCTGTAGAGTTGCCATTCATGCCTTTCGATAAAAATATAATTTCATCAACTGAAGCTTTAGAGTTATCTGAAGTTCCCAAAAAATTAGTAGTTATTGGCGCAGGTTACATTGGATTGGAATTGGGAATAGCATACAGAAAATTAGGTTCGGAAGTTACCTTCATTGAAGCTTTAGATCAAATATTGCCTATTTACGATACTGAAATGACTCGTCCGATTAATTTATGGCTCAAAAAGCACAAAGTTACAGTTAATCTTGGAGCCAAAGCAAAAGGAGCAGTTACTAAAGGTAATGTAACTACTGTAGAATATGTAGATTCTTCAGGTAAGAATCATAAAATTAAAGCCGACAAAGTTCTCGTTACAGTTGGAAGAAAACCTAACACACAAGGTTGGGGTTTGGAAAAAATGGCAGTAGATATGGATGGTCCATTTGTTAAAGTTGACAAGCAATGCCGCACTTCAATGAAAAACGTGTGGGCTATTGGAGATATAATTGGAGAACCTATGCTTGCTCACAAGGCATCAGCTCAAGCTGAAATGGTCTCCGAAATAATTGCAGGTCACAAAAGGGAATTTGATCCAGTTTCAATAGCTGCAGTTTGTTTCACAGATCCTGAAATTGTTGGTGTAGGCTTAACTCCAGATGAGGCTAAAGAAGAAGGAATAGAGACAATTGTTGGTAAATTTCCATTTGCTGCAAGCGGTAGGGCTTTAGCAATGGACGCTGGAAAAGACGGTGGTTTTGTTCGAATTACTGCACGAAAAGACAATCAAGTTATTGTTGGAATACATGCAGTTGGTTCTCATGTATCAGAATTGTCTGGGGAATTTGCATTAGCACTTGAAATGGGAGCAAGGCTAGATGACATCTCAGGAACAATCCATGTTCACCCGACGTTGACGGAAGCTTTTGCTGAGTCTGCATTAGCTACTTTAGGACATGCAATTCATATTTCAAATTGATTGATATCGACGTTATTCAGGCAAATAATTCATCTCATCAGGAAATAGATGAATTGATGGTTGATTTGCAGGAAAGGCGTATAAGTAATGAAATTAGAGACACACTGATTTTCGTTGAACATCCCGAAATTGTTACTGTTGGAAGGCGTGGAATGTTAGATAATCTAGAAGTTCCAGATGGTTTCTCATCTTCACAAGTTGATAGAGGAGGTGGACTGACGTGGCACGGTCCAGGCCAGCTCGTGGGATATCCTATATTTCAGTGGAGTGAGGAGTCTGTTAGATCAGTAATAACAACGATTGAAGAATGGATAATCCAATCATTGTCGTTATTTGGTGTTAGTGGCCTTCGTGATAAATCGATGCAGGGAGTCTGGTTCAATAATCATAAAGTGGCTAGTATTGGGTTGGCGTTTAGTAAATGGGTGTCTAGGCATGGCTTCGATATTAATTTAGATACACCAGATGGAAGAATAGAGTCTGTAGAAGGCTGCGGTTTACCATTAGGTAAGCATACTTCATTAGCTAAGTTTGGATACAATATTTCAGTTCAGGAGATGCAAGATGCCCTCATTAGTAAAATGCCTGAAATTCTAGGGCGAAAAGTTAAGAAAGTTATTAATTTAGAAAATCTTTAACCAGATGCTGATTTTGGTCTTTCAGTTCATGGTGTGTTTTCATCCAAGTAGTAGCCTTATCAACACATATAGCTTTAATTTCACCTGTTAGAAGTTCTCCAGAGATGTATTCTTCACGAATCTTGTTTAATTCATTATCATCCTCTTCAAAGAAGTAGCGAAGATATTGGTACGCTACATCAATTTCAGGATTTCCTCCTTTTGAGCGGTGTTCTTCAATTGTGGATTGTCCGCCGGAGAAAGATGCTTTTATCTTCTTTTCAATGGATTTCATAGAATCATTTAGGAATATAGTAGTTTCAGGTTGACTCGAACTCATTTTTCCGCCGGTCATTCCCACTGCAAATTGGTGATACGTTGATGAAGGTTGCATCAACCCCATTCCTCCAAGTTGTCTTTCTAGTGTTAATAATTCGTATTGAATTTCGGCACGATTTTCAGTATTTGCATCTTTAACATCGATAGTGCCGTGTTTGGGATTTGAATTTATCTCTTTGTAACCAGCTTTGTTGATAGCACTAATCGCCCTATCTATGATCATTTTTCTTTGGTTTTTATCAATACCACCATCGCTTCTTATGCCCATTATTTCTTGGTTATTATCCTGAATAGACAATCCAATGGTTAAATTACCAGATTTATTGTTATTCACATTAAACCAGTTTGTTTTCGAAACCATTCCTCTTGTTAATCTAATATGAGGATCCTGATCGATACCAACGGGAACAACAATAGGCCTTAATCCTCCATATTCATCTAATTGTGGATGCACTATATCGCCTGCCTGAACAAGTGGCGATTGAACATGTGCTAGACTGGTATTTCCAGAAAAACCGTAAATTGCTTCCATTTCAGATAGATTAGTTTTAGTTCCTAGTGTAAATCCCATTTTCTGAACAATAGACCTTTCGGATTGAAAATATATTGAGGTTTTTTCAGGATTTAATCCCATGCCAGCATAATTTGAGATATACTCCTCAACTGCATATTTTCTGCATTTTTCTAAACTCAGCCCTCTTGTTGCATGAGCCTCTAAATCTGCAACAGCAATAGTTACATCACCTCCTAAGTCTTGAAACCATTTAGCTTGGTCTATGACCATTTTATGGCCTAAATGCATTTGACCAGACGGCATCAACCCAGATAAAACTCCAAAGGACTTTCCAGATTTTCTGGCATTAAGAACAGAATCCAGATCTCTGTGAGCAAAAATTATCCCCCTCCTATGAAGATGTGTTGGGTTTGGTAACTTAGAAGAATCTATTTTTTCTAGACCAAATTTTTCACAAATCTCATCGTAGTTTTTGATTCCTTTACTCGCCCAAGGGTCAATTTCCATTATTTCACTCAGAGCTTGGGGACTTAAAGATGATTCCTATCAAACTTACTGTTATTTTCCCTATCCGTTAGAGGTATGTGACACGTTTAGAATGGCCACGTGCAATTCTCCACTTAGACATGGATGCTTTTTTTGTTAATGTTCATATTTTAGAACATCCAGAGGATGAGGGACTTCCATTAGCAGTTGGAGGAAGGCCTGGACAGAGAGGAGTTATTGCTTCAGCATCGTACGAAGCAAGAGCTAAGGGTGTGCGTTCAGCAATGGCCTCAAGCAAAGCGTTGAAACTTTGCCCAAACTTGAAACTAGTTTCTTCAAATCGTCCAATGATTCGCTCTTGTTCGGCTAAAGTCATGGAAATTTTGGCTAGATATGGTACTTTAGAAAAAATGAGTGTGGATGAAGCTTTTGTAGATTTATCTCTGCAAAAGAATCCCGAGGCACTCGTTAAAACAATTCTTAAGCGAATTAAATCAGAAACAAATTTACCGTCTTCAGCAGGTTTAGCCACTTCTAAGCTAGTAGCTAAAATTGCATCAGATTTTGACAAGCCGGAAGGATTCACGGTAGTAAAGCCAGGTTTAGAATCAAAGTTCTTAGCTCCATTAGAGATAAAGAAAATATATGGTATTGGACCTAAAACAGCATCTCGTTTGAATAGCATAGGTATTGAGAGATGCTCAGACATTGTTGCAATAGACATTCAAAAATTATTGCCTATATTTGGCCAATATTCAGTCAATTTAAAAAATAAAGCAAAAGGTATTGATAATAGGCCGGTAGATCCTTCTCCTTGGATAGCTAAACAACAGGGCACCGAAACAACATTTGAATCTGATATAAAAGAAGCAAAAGAAGTGGATTTAGCTTTATTAGAATTATCTAAGGAAGTTTCTGAAAGTATTGAGCAAATGGGTAGATCAGCACGAACGATTACGGTCAAGTTGAGGTGGTCTGATTTTACAACTATAACTAGGCAGAAAACAGTCCCAGGAGAAATACATAAGGCAGATGACATTTACAAAGTAGCAAGATCATTACTTTATGATAACTGGGAACCAGGTAGGCCAATAAGGTTACTTGGAGTTTCTGCAAGTCGTTTAGGAGTATCAGATCAGCAAAAATTGAACTTAGAATTCGAATAAACTTTTCTGTTTATTATCATTTTTGGGTACTATTCGTTTAGGTTCCTGGTCTTCCTTTTCTTCTATTTTAGGGATGTAATCAATAGTTACAATGTCTTTCTCTTGCCGATACTGTTGAGAGTCTTCAATAATTGAAATTAGTTTTTTATCTTTCTTATCTGTATTAAGCAGTATAGCAAGCTCATTTTCATTCAAATCTAAATTTCCAGCAATTTCAGCTGCTTTTTGAGAATCATTTTGACAGATTATAGACACAACTCCTATTTGTTCCATCTTAGATTCCTTAATAGACTGATGTGTTGCAGCACCTATTTTTTTTGCTAAAGAATCTCTATATCCTCTTTGGAATCTACTAGCTCCCATTTTTCTAATATATGATGGGAATTGAGGTCGCCTTCCGCTTGTCGGATGCATTTTAGATAGAGCAACACCGCTCGAAATTAGCTCAGACGCATAACCCCACAATCCATAGTTTTGATTTCTAATTACTCTTGCAAGAAGTAAGTCTGCATATGCCACTTTAGAATAAGCTCTTTCAATATCACTTGGATTTTTGTAAACTACGGGTATATTATCGCTTACCCATGTTGCAACGTCTCTCGGTTGTTCGTTTAGGTCAAAAATAGCAGTTCTTGGTTCATCAAACGTAGTTCCATTGAAAATAACGTTAAGAGTTTCAAACATTTCAGTTTCGCGGTCTCTTGAGCCTAATTTTTCTAAGTCGTTTTGTTTAATCTTTTTATTACCCTCAGATAAGGATTGTAAATCGTTTATTGCACCTCTTAAATCTCCTTTAACGTTTTCAGCCATTTTTCTGATTGTTTCATTATCAATTTCCAATTTTTCTTTTTGGCAGATGTTTTGTAATACTGTGGCTATAGATACAACAGAGGGTCTCTGAAATTTTAGATTTAGACACAATCTTTTGATTTTAGCTCCAGTTCCTTTCGTTAAATTGTACAAATCATTTACAGTTATTACAACAGGCTGTTTTGTTTGTTCTAGCGTTTTTGAGATTGCTTTCTTTCCTCCCCTGTCACTATAATTCTTTATTTTGTTCTTAGACTGTTGTGCTCTTTCGTACAAATTATCGGCTTCATCAAGTAATATTAAATTTCTATCAGCCATTCCTTTACTTCCAAATGTTTGGAAAAGTCCGGCTCTTAGCGCAGTTCCTTCTATTACAGCACCAGATCTTGCGTCAGAGGCATTCAGCTCAATTACCTCCCATCCCATATCATTAGCTAATGCTATGGCTGCAGATGTTTTACCACACCCGGGAGGTCCAGAGAGTATTACTCCTTTCTTGANCATTTTATCACCCCAAGAATTAGCCCAAGTTTTCAAATCNTTTATTACTTTTGTATTTCCAATGATGTCAGAAAGACTTTCAGGTCTATACTTTTCAGCCCAAGACTCCATTATTCACCCAATTTCGTTGTGAAATGCATTTTTTGATATCTAAGTATTGATTTAGCATTTCTTGCTACAATCCAAAGGCAGAAGAAAATGCANGTACCGCAAAAAATCATGGTAGTTCCAAAAGAGGATTTAAATTCTTGACTATTTAGCTTGAAAACNGACATATTCCAGTCTGTATTTCCCATGTAGATTAGTGAGGCACCCACCATTGTAGCTAGAAATCCAGCAAATATAAGCGCCCTGCTTCCAGTTCTTTGATAAAGTTGTAAAACAGGAGATATAATCGTAAGAAATAATGCCAATCCAAAAAGTGTGAAGAACAAGCTCATAAATTTTGTTTGGTAATAATTTATAGAAGAAGTAGGAAAGCTTCCAGACATAGCACTTTCAGCTATCATCGGCATGGGTGCGTAAGCTGCAACTATGCAACCTAAAAAGACAAATCTTGCTACCATCAGCAATAATTGAGATCTTCTNCTATCAACTTCTAACTTTTCAAGTTTCTTATATGTTCTCTTCAGAACCCACCTAGATATTGCCATTGTGCTAGAGGCTAAAGGAACAAAAACAGCTGTTACTAGAATTAGCCCTCCAATTAATTGTCCCATTATGTCTCCACCTGAATCACGTCCGAGTAATGAAGAAAGTGATAGAACTTTATCTGTACTTGTATAAACTAAAATTCCTTGACCTATGTATAGCAAAGCTAATAGAAAACCAGCAATAAAAATTCTAGTTCCAAAACTGCTGTAGATGTATGCGTCTGGCTGGTCTCTGACAAACCTTACCATCCTTCCATTATCAGAGAGCTCTTAATTAGGCTAACTCNAANCGCATTTGTTCAGGATCTTTTTTTCCAGCTAATTTTTCAGCTAATTTGGTACCTATTCCAGGAATTTCACTCAGCTCGGAAGGTTTTGCGTCTCGTATCGAACTTTGACTTGTAAATCCTGCATTAAACAAAGATCTTGCACGCACTCTTCCCACAGACTCTATTTCGAGTAATGGCAATAATTCTTTCCTGACTCCATTAGATATTCTTATTTCAAGTTCGGAAATCATTTTTGTGGTATTTGGTGANAGTAGTTCTGATAGTTCAGACATAGAATATAGAATCCATCCNGCAGTTTCCACCTTAGCCCTAATATCTCCTGGAGTTGTAGAGTATCTCTTCATTAAATGTTCTTCAGGCGTTTCTTCTACCCAATCCATCAGCAGTAATGCAGTTTTTAGATCCCATAGGTAGAATTCTAATTCAGTATGTTCTACCGGTGGAGGAAGCATTAGGTCTTCTTCCATTTGCATCAAGTGTGTGAGGTATGTTTCCATTTCATTCTTCCTTACGTACAAGGAGTAAATGTCAGGAGTCCTTGCAATAGTATGAAGCAAGCCTAATGGATTTGCAGGNACATCAGATTCAAGCGCTTTTCTGATTATNACTCCNGATAGAGGGTCAATGTATAACTGTGAGACTTTTTTACCAAAAGCAGTGGCTTTCAGTTTTTCTTGAAGAGACGCATTAGCNGGTATAAATTCACCATCAATTTTCCCTTCGATTTCAATCAAATTTTCTTTTTCTAGAAAATCGATTACTTTGTTTATTCGGTGCTGAGTTCTCCATAATTCACCTTGTGCACCAAAGAGTGTTCTTTTCAAAAAAGAATGCATTTCTTCAGTAGTATTAATCGTTCCGGAGGCAATCAGAGAGAGCAAGTGTGTTCTTAGTGCAGGTTCACTNCCCAGTCTAGAAAGAACAGGCTCTGTTTCCCCCTCAAAATAAGTTTCAACTATTTGTTCTTTGTGCTCAACATTTTTTGCAATTAGAACACCTTCTCCATCTACATCAAATCCAGGTCTTCCAGCTCTTCCCAACATTTGTTGAATTTCTAAAACTGGCAGCGGCTGATTAGATTGGAAGCTCGAATCCCATCTAGTCAAATCTCTAATTATTACTCTTTTGGCAGGTAAGTTTACGCCTGCTGCAAGAGTAGGGGTTGCNCACAAGGCCTTAATTTTCTTTTCTCTAAAACCTTTTTCAATGATTTGTCTCTGTCTATTAGTAAGTCCTGCATGGTGATATGCGGCACCTTTTTCGATTAGTTTTGTAAGGTTTGAGTCTACAGATGTAACCTCGTCAGCTCCACTTTTTAGTTCAGTAGTATATTTCTTAAGTTCCTCAATTTCATCATCCATTAATCTTTTTCCAATAAGCATACTCAACCTTTTAGCTTGAGCTTCGGCAGATCTTCTTGTATTGACAAAAACTAAGCATTGATCTGGTAAGTTATCTAGAGCAATTCCTTCAGTTCCATCAATATCAATTCTTTTAAATTCGGATCCATCCCATTCAATCTCGTTGTCGATACAAATTCCTTTTCTTAGAGGAACAGGTCTAAAATCACTTTCAACNAATGTAGCATCTAACCAGTCAGCAACTTCCNTTGAGTTTGAGACAGTTGCAGATAATCCTACAATTTGTATATCGGGGTTTATCTCTCTAAATTTTGATAAAGTTACTTCCAAAGTAGGTCCTCTATTTGAATCATTTAGTAGATGAATTTCGTCAGATACTAAACATCCAACTTCGTTTAACCAAGGAGGATTATGTCTAATTAATGAATCTGCCCTTTCAGATGTAGCTACTATTATGTCATACTTTGATAGTCCCCTTATTTTATCAAAATCACCAACTGAGACTCCGATCTTAGCTCCATTAAGAATATTTCTACANATGTCTTTTAATTCATTAACTTTTTCCCATGCAAGAGCTCTTAAAGGAACTAGAAAAATACCTTTTTTTCCCTCAGTTACTGCCTTCATTAGGGCATTATAAGCAACAACAGTTTTTCCAGCAGCAGTAGGCACTGACATGAGTAAAGACTCATTTCTTTCTATCACCTTCATAGCTTCTTTTTGTGGTGGATAAAGCTCTTTGATATTGAGATAATCTAGTAATTGGTTAAGCAACCTTACCAGCTCTCATCCTGCTCATTGATTCCAAATTCAGGTTTACTCTGAAATGTAAAATANAGAGCTGAAGCACCGCATAAAGTAGATAGCAAAAGACCNCCTAATCCAACAATAGCAGCAGCACAGCCGACAAGAACAAGGTTATAATTTTGTCTCATAACTAGTAGAGCACCTCCCACAAATGAAAGAATAGCACAGACTAATTCCCAGATCATCCCTACCTCTATTACATTAGTAACAAAAGATTCATCAATTTCGTCACCTTCTTCATCAATTTCTAACCCCATTTCTTGCATCACTTCATTATACTTTACAGTGACTCCTTTGATTTTTTCCCCATCGTTAAGTATCCCATTCATAGTAGTTGCAGTTCCCAATAAAACAAATCCTGCAATTATAAGCAATAGTGCAGCGATGTTGGGCTTGTTAGTTGATGGATATAGAGAAACAATNCTAGTNNTTTGTTCGTTTTCGGAATCTCCCCAATCTAAAGATTCGTATTCAGTTTCCTCCCATTCATTAGTTTCTTCACTATCCATAACTGACCTATCTCTAAAGGCGTAATAATGTTTGCTCTATTTTTTGAGAGCTTTAAGAGTTCCACTAGTCTTAATTGGTTTTATCCTTAACTCTAAGTGATTAGACATTATTAGGTCTCGCGCTATAGCAGTTTTTTTGTGATCTATTAGAATTATACTATAATCATCTTTAAAATCTATAATTCTCCATTTTATCTTATCGTTTAGAGTATCAGCATGTTTCNTAAAGAAATTTATAATTGTTTTTTTCTCTATTTTCTCAACATGTTCTAAAAGAATATATCGNTTTCTTCCTCGTTTTTCTTTAACTACCAATTAATTTAATGCCTCACTGATTTTTTTTAATATTTTTTCAAGATTGTCTACTCTCTTTCTCAGTTCAGTAATTTCTAAGCTTAANTTTTCATTTGTTTTAGAACCATTTATCGCTTTTTCAACAATCCATNTATCAGTTTCCTCTTTTTTACGTAACATACTTTCCATTTTTGTATCGTTGTGGTCTCCTCCATCAACCTTATTTTCAGAAGTATTCTCAAATGAAGTTGTACTTTCCTCAGGCTTGACCTCAATCTCTTCTTCCTCCTCATTCTGAGATTTTTCTCTTTGGAAATCTTCAACTGTCATTATGTTTCCTTCGCTATCGGANTTTATTATCTTCTCATCTTGTAGTTCCTCTAGCGATGGGGCAAATTGAGCCATTTCACCGCCAGCATCCTTAAACGCCAGAAATAAGCTACCAGAATCTAATTTGTATCCTTCCATTTTTAAAATATTAACAATAGTCGTTTTTGCCTCAGATAAATCGTTGTTGTTAGGAGGGTATGCCATATAATTTCATTAGTAGCATAACTTTATAGTTTTCTCAACTCAATGCGTTTAATCCCCCCTAATTCTCAACATTTGTGTCACTTACTGATAAGATAGCNGAAATTGAGGAAGAAATTGCCAATACTAAGTACAACAAGGCTACTCAGCATCATGTTGGTAAGTTAAAAGCTAAGCTAGCACAGCTGAGGGAAGAAGTTGTTACAAGTTCATCTGGNCCTAAAGGTAGTGGTTATGGAGTTAGAAAAGCTGGTGATGCGACAGTAGCTTTAGTTGGATTACCGAGTGTAGGAAAATCCACACTCTTGAACAGTTTAACAGATGCTGAAAGTGAAACCGGATCATATGCGTTTACAACTTTAGATGTAGTTCCTGGTGTATTGAAGTANAGAGATGCAAANATCCAAATACTNGATCTTCCGGGNCTTATTGAAGGTGCAGCAAGAGGCGCAGGTAGAGGTAAAGAAGTGTTGTCAGTCATCCGTTCTGCCGACTTAATAGTTCATGTTATAGATGCAACAGAACCAGCACCTCATGTTATTTTGAAAGAGCTGACTGATTCTGGTGTTCGTTTGAACAGTCGTCCACCTAATGGCAGTATATCTAAAACAGGAATCGGCGGAATCGAAGTGATTTCTACTATTGATCAAGAGTTAGAGGATGAAGCTATCAAGAGTATNGTCAGAGAATATGGTATAGTAAATGCTCAAGTAGTGTTTAGGGAAAGAGTAACTATAGACGATATAGTCGATATTCTTTCAGGAACCAGGGTTTACACGCCTTCATTCAATGTCATAAGTAAAGTTGATATGGTTAAACCAGCAGATATCAAGAAAATTAAGAAGCTATGTGGTTCGGTAAAGACAGTAGAGGTAGCAGCACCATCTGGGTTAGGTGTTGAGAAGTTAAAAGAGCAAATTTATAATTCATTGGAATTTATTTCAATATTCATGAAACCTCAAGGAGAAAAAGCAGATCTTGAAGAACCAATGGTCGTAAGAAAAGGTACTACAATTACTGAAATATGTCAAAGATTGCATCGTGATTTTGTTCGAAAATTTAGGTATTCTCAGATATGGGGCCCTTCAGCCAAGTTTCCGGGTCAAACTGTTGGAATAAATCATGAGGTTTCAGATGGAGATGTTGTTAGTATAATTACTCACAGATAATTGTTTTGTAATTTAANTAACTAGCAANGTGATTTTCNATAAAAAAATTAGACTAGTTTTCNAATCTTTTAATCAAGTCAGCTTTTTTTCCCGAAGTTGAAAGTCCTTTATCTTTGAGCTCGGCTTTTAAATCTGCTACTTTCATTTTTTTGTAATCTTTCACTTCTGGACTTTTATCTTCAGTTTTTTCATTCTTATTCTTACTAAATAGGCCTTTTATTGCCGAAGTACTTCTACTAAATCCACTCTTGACANCACCGGCTCCTTTACCAAAACTAGATTTTACTGCAGAAGTACCTTTTCCAATTCCAGATTTAACGGCTCCAGCCCCTTTTCCAATACTAGATTTCATTACATCTGCACTTCGTCCGACGACACTTCCTGTTTTGGTTAGAATTTGNTTGGATTTTGGAGCNACATCTTCTTTAGTTTCTTTTTTCGNACTNGTCTCTATTTTAGATTCCTTTTTACTTTCTTTTTTTGGTGTAAGTTTTAATTGCGATTTTTGTTTAAAAACAATTTTTGGTTTATCTTTTTGTGTAGCTTTCTTTTCATTGTATTCTTTTCTTGCAGAATCTGCAGCTACAGATTCAGGTAACTTATCACCAAACCTTTCATTGTATCTATCTTCTAAGCTTTTACCTTTAGAATCCATCATATAGTCAAGTTTCTTATGAATGTCAAATAATGGCTTATTACTTTTCTTTGACCACTCATTACTATTTTTGTTCTGATTTGTGTCTGCAGTTACTGAAATATTAGTGTCGGCTACGGCCCCTACTGGAGCAATTTCAACAACAGGTTGAACAGCGGGTGCGGCCTGAACAGCAGGTGTTGCTTGAACAGCGGGTGCGGCCTGAACAGCAGGTGTTGCTTGAACTGCTGGAGCAGCTTGAACTGCTGGAACAGCAGGATTGACTGTATTACCTACAGGCTCCAAGACCGGGGCACTCTTTTTTGCTTTTTTCTTTTTTCCTCCAAACCAACCCATATTTTCACCAATATTTTTTTACTATTTCGACTAACCTTTCAAACAAACTAGTTAGAGACGGCGAGCTTTTGGCTTTAACGCCACTATCAGCATCTCCGAGTCTAATTTCGTCATCGTCTTTGTTAGGCGACATTTTATTGTATCTATACTTCTCAATTAAAAGCTTGTTTCTAATCTATTTTTCATCTAGACTCATTTTTTTNCGTGTAAGTCTCTGACGATTATATGCCTTAATTATGTCNCCTTTNGTNATAATTCCTATTAATTTTTTCTTATCAGATACATCAACTACAGGNAAATGGCTAATCTCTCTGGAACCTAAGCAATCCAGAGCCTCTGATAATGTGTCTCTTGGATTTACAGTAATTAAGTCGGTAACGCAATAGTCTTTGATAGTTAGATGCCTTTCATGCTTTATTGCAGCGTTATGAATATCCGTCCAGGTTATAATTCCATAAAGTTTTCCATCATCATCTATTACAGGCAAACTCATGTGTCCAGTATCTTCTATTATTTGCAGTGCTAATTCAAGAGGTTTATCTGGAGTTATTGTCATTACTTCATTACTCATCGCNTCCTTTACTGTAATCATTCGCATGAGATCTTGCTCCGCNCCTAGGTCAATATTTATTCCCATTCTAGCTAATTTTGAAGTGTATGCTGATTCCTTGGATATTACGTAGCATGTTGCGTCAGCTACTACACAGGAAAGCATTAATGGCAAGATAATCTCATACGTAGCAGTCATCTCGAAAAGCAAAACAATAGCTGTTAATGTCGCTCTTGTTGTCGAAGCAACAAATGCAGCCATTCCAACAAGGGCAAATGCTCCAGGATGAGTAATAATTCCTAGGTCATTCATAAACAAACCCATTCCAGCTCCAATNGCAGCACCAATGAATAGGCTAGGTGTAAAAATCCCTCCCGAACCACCAGAACCTATAGATACAGAGGTAGCAATAATCTTCAGAGCCATTATAGATATGATGAAAATAAGTAATTCGTCTATAATAGAGTCACTATTCTCGTTGTTCGTTAAATTTTTTCCAACAACTATATTTCCACTTTCATCACTGTCTAACGAGATTAGGTCAGAGGTTACATCAAATCCATTGCCTAAAACGTGCGGAAAGGAAAGCGCTATAATTCCCACGAATAAGCCACCAAGGCAGGTTTTTAGAGGNACAGGGATCGATTTTAGCCTTTCAAATTCAATTTCAACAAAGTTGAGNGANTTAATGAATANAGATGCTGCTAGACCTGTTAAAATTCCAAGTATAATGTAAAAAGGATATTCAATAGCAGAACCTAATTTATACTGNGGAATACTATCAAAGGCAGCCACGTCNCCGGTTAAACTTCTTGCTACTGTAGTTGCTATAACTGCGGCAACAACTATTGGAATGAACGATTTAGTTTTNAGTTCAGCCAANATTAGTTCAATTGCAAACAACACACCTCCTAAAGGNGCATTGAATGCAGTTGTAATTGCGGCCGCAGCNCCACAACCTACTATAGTTCTTGTTTCGTCTACTGTCTTCCCAGTTCGTTGTCCGATTTCAGAAGCCAGTGTTGATGATATAACAACCATTGGTCCGACGCGTCCTAGTGACATTCCAGTACCCACACTTGTTATTGCGGCAGCACATTTGGCTAAGCCTTGCTTTGCACTTAATCTTGCTTGTTTGAAAGCTACAGCTTCCATTACTAGTGGCACACCAACTCCTTTTGCCTCTCTAGACCAATATTCAATTATAAATCCAGCAATGAGTCCTCCTAAAGCAGGTATGAAGATAATGAGCCACGGTGTATCTGATTCAGAGATATTATTATGGACAAGAGAATTGCCGTAGAATAAATTCTGCATAACTCCAGTCATGGAAATGAAAACCCAAGTTAATATTGCAGCACTTGCCCCAGTTATTGCAGCTACAATGTTTAATTGTAGCATTGGCGACTTTACGACTCCTTTTAGTCTACTAAANGCTTCAGAATCGTTCAATTTGTAAGAACCTCAGAACCTGAGTTTGTGATCAAAACGGTATGTTCGGACTGAGCAACCATTCCATCACCTAATTCATCAAGAATAGGGTAATATGATACCATTCCTGCTCTCATTAGCTTGTTTAAGCTGTTAGTAGCATCATTTTCTTGTATATTGTGTAACCATCTCTCTGCGAAAGGAAGTCCTTTGTATCTGTGCTGAATTTCATCAATCATCTTGGAAGCTTTTTCATCTTTTATGTTTCGAATTTGCCTTACATGATAAATATTTGAGTTCCGCTTTCCTCCCACTCTCCCTGCACCATCAGTTACGAAAGGTTCNATTGCAATNATGTCTCCGGGCTTTAGCACAGTACCTCCATTTTCTTTTACATTGGGAACTGAAATTCCACTATGAAGGTTATATCTTTTGATTCCNTGGCCAGTTAAATTGGCAATGGGTTTGTATCCACGGTTTTCNATAGTCGTTTGAACAGCATAGCCTATCATTCCTACATTAATTCCAGGTCCAGCAACTTCAATAGCAGCATTTAGTGCCTCTCGTGATGTATCAACCAATTTAGAATATTTTGAAGTACCAATTTCTACAGTCAGTGCATTATCGCCAATATATCCATCAATATGAACACCAACATCTAACTTAACTAAATCTCCTTTGCTGAATACTTCTGTGGTTTTACTTGACGGAGTCCAATGTGCTCCCACATTGTTTATTGCTAAATTTGTTGGGAATGCTAATTTTCCCCCGTTGTCGAATACGTATTTTTCAATTTCTTCAGTTACATCTAGCATCGATCTATTTTCTTGAATTAGGTTCTTACCAAAGTGTAGAGCCTTGTGAGCAAGCTTACCTGCTTTTTTCCATTTTTCTAATTCCTCAATACTCAAGTATTTCCTCTANTGTGTCACCGTATAAAGCACCGATGCGTACTATTTTGGGAGTATCTTTAGTTAAATCTATAATAGTAGACTCAACTCCAGCAGGCTTTTCACCATCCAGATAAATACAAGAATTACCGAATATTTCTTTTGCTTCATTTAAATNTTTGGCGATACTTTCTCCGTGAATATTTGCACTGGTAGTAATTATTGGATTATCTTTAGCAAGAGATATAGATGTGCTGTTTTTTGGTATTCTTATTGCAATATTTCCGTTCCTTGTAACNCCTTCAGCAAATTCAACCTTAGANTTCAGTATTGCAGTCACAGGTCCAGGAAATAATTTTTCAATAATGTTTTTTTGTTTNGCACTAGTAACACAGTATTCAGAGATTAAGTCTATGTTGTTAACTAAGATGCTCACTCCGTTTTCCTTTTTACCTTTTACAGTGAATAGAGTGTTTACAGATTCTTGTTGAAAGGGATTGCATCCTATTCCCCATACCGTGTCAGTCGGATAAACAATAATTTTGCCTTCTTTGAGAGCATATCTAGCCTCATCAATGGTTAACATTCATTGACCAAGAAAGTACTTGTTAAAATCGTTTTTCGCTGCGGTGCTGAAGNGGTGTGAATGTTCGGTCNATTTGACCAACATACCTAGCTCTTGGACGAATCAATCGATTATTCTTGTATTGTTCTAAAACATGCGCAGTCCAGCCAGCCACTCTTGACATGGCGAAAAGAGGCGTGAATAAATCTGTAGGAATCCCTAATTCATAAAGTAAAGGAGCTGAATAAAAGTCAACATTTGTTATAATTGATTTTCTTTTCCTTACCTCTTTCTCTATTTCCTCGGCGGTTCTGTAAATTTCCATGTTGCCATTTTCTTTACAAACTAACTCAGTCATATTCTTTAGATGAATTCTTCTTGCATCGTCAACTTTGTAAACCCTGTGGCCAAAACCCATAATTTTTTGCTTATTATTGAAAGCGTTTTCAATATACTTTGAAGCATTTTCTGGCTTACCAACTTCCAGAATCATATCCATTGCTTTCTCATTTGCCCCTCCATGTAGCGGACCACTTAGAGTACCTACGGCAGAAGTAATTGCAGAGTGTAAATTTGCTAAGGTTCCAGCAGTTACTCTTGCAGAGAAAGTAGAAGCATTAAATCCGTGATCAGCTAGCAGTATGAGGTAAAGATTCAAAGCNTTAATCTGAATTTTTGATGGTTCATTGCCATGAAGCATTCTCAGAAAATCTTCAGCATGGCCTCGCTCAGGGTCAGCTTTGATTATTGGGAGACCTTCTCTTAGGCGGTGTATCATTGCAACAGCAGTTGCAATTTGCCCAACAAGTCTCAGAGCTTTAGGAGCTAGCTCGCTAAGTGGTACATTTTTTTCATAATGGCCAAGAGCAGATACAACGGTTCTCAGGGTACTCATNGGCGAAGTTTTTCCCACTAATTTGGTAATAACTTCAACTACTTCATCAGGTAGAACTCTTGCTTCGCCTATATTTTTAGTCATTTCGTTCAAGCGGTCTTCTGTAGGAAGCTCATAATCATATAGAATACAGATTGTTTCTTCAAAAGTAGTATCTAAAGCTAAATCGTCAATGTTAAATCCACAATATCTTAGAATGCCTTTTTCCCCGTTAACTGAGCTTAAATTTGTATCAGCTGCTACAACTCCTTCTAATCCTTTAGTAGGTTCAGGTATTGAATCTTTATTATCTTTCGGTAGTGACACATTCTTCACTAAAGGGAGCAATATTTAGGGATTTGCCGAATTATTTTTTTTTATAATTAGTTATCCTTATTCCTAAATCGCCTTTGATAGCAGGTCTTTTCATTATAATTTTCATTTTTTCGTTAAAGGCACTTTCAAGATCTACGTCCATAGCTATTGCATGACCAAAAGTTAGAATTAGAATATCGGCTAACTCTTCAGCTTTTTCTTCATTTGATTTNCCTTTTGTGAAACACTCAGCTAATTCACCTAATTCTTCCATTGTAAGCAAAATTCTGTAGGGCATGTCATGNCCATTATTTTCCTTATTTGCAAAATTATGTTTATCATGAAATTCTTTTACTTTTCCGAGCATCTGAGTAAATGTCTGACTCATTTGCCATAATCAGGGTTGCCCTTTATTACTTTTTCAATATACTTTCAGCCACTGAAACACAAGCCATAAAATCTTCAGCAGCTTCTTTTAGGCTACCCATGCTGGCAGCTCTAACTTTTGATTTCATGACATTATCTTTTACAACACTTTCAACCCACCCTTCGTTCTCTGGGTCTGTAGCTTTTTTGATTGACTTAGCAATTTTATTAGTGTCGAACTTCAGTTCAAAATTAATTTCATATTTCATTTTTTTCTTCAAAGTTCGCTGGCTACCACTGCCATACTGAGCGGCTTTCTTTTTTCTGTGGGCGATTTCTGAGGGCAGTCCTAAATTTATTGCAGCTTCTCTTAGTTTCTCTTTTCCATTAATTCCAATNAGTTCATTCTGTGAGAATAGTTTAGATGATTCTATAACTTCTTCAGATAAGTANGGGCACGACANTTCTAATCCAAATAAANGCGCNATCTTTTCTTCACGNACAGGGATTATTTTCAATAATGATTGAGTTTCTTNANTCAAANTAGTGTCTTCTTTGGATTCNCGAAATCTTGCATANCCTCCAAANACTTCGTCAGCTCCTTGGCCACACATTAGTATTGGATTTTTAGCATTTTTTGCGGCCATCCAAAATGGTAGCATGAATCCAACTTCAAATTGAGTTAAATTTAATTTCTTTTGTAAGACAGCAGCCTCAGTTAGCATATCATCCCCATTCATTGTAATTATTGATAAATCTGAATCTATTAATTTTGCAGCAGATTTAGCAGCTTCTATATCATGAGAATCTTCTATACCTACTGCAATTAATTCGACATCGGTGTGTTTCTTTGCTAAGTACGCAACTAAAGTTGAATCAATTCCCCCAGAAAAGGACACTGTAACATTGCTACTGCAGTCTCTCCTGACAGCTTTTTCTAGTGCATTTTCAATTTCTGTAATTCCCTTTTCAATCACGATACAACAGACTTAACAATTTTTTCCAGTTCTCTGAATGCTTTTTTTGCCTTTGCTTCACTCACAATATCTGTTATGATTGCAATCCCTGATTCAAAAAGAATAAAACTAGCTAATGGTTCATCAACACGTATAACAAGTCCTTGGAACCTTGAGGGATCATAGTCAGAACCCGGTATTGCATTCGAAATGGCTTGTAAATTTAATTTTCTACCAAATTTCATTTTGGTTACCATATTTTCAATTTTAGTTGCTCTCTTAGTGCTAATCTTAGGATCAATGTCTCTTATCGAGTTTTTTAATTTTGCAATGATTTCCTTTCCTTCTTGCAGAGATGCAATTCCAGTTACCAGTACTTTTCCGTTACCAAACAAAACTCCAGCTGCTTTTAGCCTTTTATGACCTATAAACTTAGGGTTTGTTCTATCCAATTCTATAATCACAGACGGATTTCCTGAGCTTGAGTATCTAGCATTAGGTAACTCAGTTGCTAATTTAATCAACTCCACATCTTTTCCTAAATGTGATGCGACAATGACATTTTCAACTTCTAATCTAGACACGTTAAATCTCGAGGCCGGGTAAGTTTAAGAGATTATCCTTATGCAAATTCATCAAATGGATAAGGGTCTGGTTTAATTCTACCCAATACAATTTGTGTTTCAGGAACTGTAAGAAGTGGCATGGGCCATGTAGGTCCATCTTCTATAGCTAACCTAGGACAAGCGGTAATCACAGCCGCATCAATTCCCATGCCCAGTAATTGCTCATGTGATTGATGTATACTTCCAACCATAATTACTTCTTTTCCAGAATCTTCCAGAGCTTTTGTCATTCTCTCAGCGAGTTCAATCCTTTTTTGGCCTATTTGATTTGAAAAAAGTACAGCCCATCTCTTAGCGTCTTTTGCTAGAGATATTGCAGCGTATCTTTGCTTTAAGAATGGTTTTGGGTCGGCTTCACTTACTTCAGCATTGTGCGGATCTACGCATGCAACCCTTTTTCCAGTTGATAGAGCAACAGTAAGTGGGTGGAACAATCCAGTTCCAATATACAAATATCCATCTACTTTTAATCTCCTTGCCGATGAAGAATTACATCCAAGAAGTTGACCAGCAGCAGCTAGACGTGGCCCACCTTTCGTAACACTTGCATCGAATCCAATGTTCTCTAATTTTTCAGTAGCTTCATCAATCATGTGTAAATGTTGAGCAGTGGTTACTATTCCTATCTTTTTGGGTAACATTTCACGTATTTTTTCTAAACTTTCCTCTTTAAGGTTAAGCTTTCCAGTATGTTTAACAGGTACAAAATAAGTAGGAATTGCATAAAATTCAGAGTGATATGGCATTGGTAAATGCCCTAAATGAATTAATGCATCAGCTCCTACTTCTTCTAAAGGTCTGTCTGCTAAGTCACAAGCACCGTATGTTGGTTCTCCCCATAAAATTACATTAGCACCGGTTAGGTCTTTGATTTTCTTCGTTATAGTGTGCGATTTAACCTTAAGTCCGTCAGGTAACTGAATTCCTATCAGTTTTTTATCTTTTAATTTGGAACAAACTTCCTCTATTCCAGATTCCCATTCGAACTTTATTTCTGACATACTATTTTGGGTCTTGTAAGCCTTAATATAATAATAATGCTAAATATCGAAACTGATTAAATTCAATTCTAAAAGTTGTTTTATGAATGCTTGGACTCTCACATCCGCGGGCGCCACTTCTTCTCCAAATTTTCCGTCGAACTTTGAGATTATATCTCCAATAGTATTTTTACCGTTACACAGTTCCCAAATATATGTGGTATATTTGTCCAGAGGTCTTCGCAATTCTTCAGGTCCCCCTATCTTTTTTTTAATCCATTTTTCAATTCTGCCAAATTTCTTGGGGTAAATTAGAGTCACAGTTTCATTTTCATATATTGATTTTACTTCGTTGTTATCTGTTTTAATCGGCTTGTAATTTAGTAAATTCTCTTTCATAACTTTTCCATTCCAATTATCATTACTCCTAAAGTAGCAGCCCCGGCAATAGCAGCATATCTCACAGCTAATTCTTTACTTTCCCACACAAATCTTGAAACCCACACCAACCATCCACAAAATATGGCAATGATAAGCAATACGGCAAAGATTGCAGTCCAAATATTCACACATTCCGTATTTAAGGGGAGTAATTAGTGGTAGCCCCGCCAGGATTCGAACCTGGGTCTCAAGATCCAGAGTCTCAAATGATGGACCACTACACTACGGGGCTTCACTTAATCTTTCAGTAAGGCACATAAAAAAATATTGTCCAATTCAGTCGTCGTAAAATCCGTCGTCATCTTCGAATTCAAATTCGCTCTTTTCAGAGCTTTCTGTGAAATCTATTTTATCCGGAAAATATCTTAGAATCACAACATCATCCAGNTCCTGAACCCATCTATATGGAATTATTATGTTAGCACCATCCTTGACTAAGTTTGGAGTTGTTCCAGTAATCAGTAAAGCCGAAACTATTCTTTGGGTAGTATCTAAAAGGACATCNTGTACGACNCCTAACCTCATTCCTTTGCGAGTGTAAACCGTGAGTCCTGGCAGTCTTGATGCTTCATTTAACACAACCTTCCATAGAGCATTGATATAATTGGTTTGTGTTGCTTTTTAGAGAACTACTAATAATAATAGATTATAAATAGGCCCTAAAATTAAAGCGGACTATATGGGTAGAGTGAGACCGACTTACATNAAACGTGTTGCGATTGAATTAGTAAGAAATTATTCAGATAGATTCAACGAAGATTTTGACCATAATAAATCAATTGTAGAAGAATTAACTGACGTAGAAAGTTTGACTATGCGAAACAGAATTACAGGATATGTAACNCGTTTCAGGAAGCAGGGTCAAGTTTGAAACATTACGATGTTGTAGTAGCAGGCGCAGGTCCATCTGGAGCTACAGCNGCATACTATTTAGCTAAACAAGGCAAAAGTGTTGCTCTAATTGACAGGGCTAAATTTCCTCGCGAAAAGGCCTGTGGTGGCGGTTTATGTGTTCATATCGAAGAATTTGATCATATAATATCAAATTGGGATGATTTTTTAGAATCAAAATGTCAGAGAGGAATCGTTTACGGTCCNGAATTTTTACCTGTAGATTACGTTAGTGAGAAGCCTTTCTTCTACAACATTCGTAGATTGCAATTTGATAATAAGTTGGTAGAATATGCAGTAGCAGAAGGAGCAACTTTGATTGAAGGTATTGCAGTTAAAGATTTCGAAGTTTCCGAANACAAAGTTTCAGTCAAATTACGTAATGGCGATGAATTGAGCGGAGAAGTAATCATTGGAGCCGGAGGGTCTTATGATTTAGTTTCAAAAAGAATTAGGGAAATTGAAAACATGCCTATGAATTGGAGAGACGAAGATATTGCCATGGCGCTTTACTTTGAAGTAGATGTAGGCAGAGAATTCATGGATGAGGTTTATGGCGANGAGAGAATATCTATGGCTCATATCAAATATGATGGACTCGATGGGTATGGTTGGTCGTTCTCAAAAGATACNGTTCTCAATGTAGGTATAGGTTGTCCCAGAAATATAATTAAAAAATTAAAAAGTGAGAAGAAAGGNTGGAGCGAAAGAAAGTATTTGCTAGATTACGTTGAAACCCTCAAGGAACAAGGATGGTTCCCTAAAGACATCGAAATTGATAGAAAAATGATTTCCGGCGCTAACATCCCTGTTGGTATGGGAATGAGTTGTACAGTAGGAGATAGAATGATGGTTGTGGGGGATGCAGGAGGTTTCGTTTCTCCACTATCAGGAGAAGGTCTCTATTATGCGTTAGATTCTGGCAGATTGGCTGCAGAATCATTAGACGTATTATTCTCTGAAGGNAACTTCAAGAAGCAAGATTTAATGCATTACCACAGAGCCTGGAGCTCTAAATGGGGAGATGATCTGGAATGGTTGAAAGTAGGATGGCACTTGTTGATGGTTATGCCAAACAGCCTGATAAAGTATGCAGCTTTGGATGAAGAAACTAAAGAATTCTTTACTCACATGTTTGTCGGTTCAATGCCAGCAGCAAAAATTAAGAATAAAGTTCTAGCTTTGATTGCAAAAGGTGTTTTGAAGCATGAAGTTTTAAGCTTAATGACAGGTAATAAGCAAACAGTTCCAGAGTTAGTCAGTTAAGCTGATTTTGTATGGAAAGCCTTTAAGAAGTAAGTTTCAGAGTGGTTGTTATGCAATCTGANGAAGATTGGGATGATGGTGAAGATTGGGATGATGATTATGATGATTCAGACTCGTCATCTATTCTTGATATGGAATTGGCAACTAAGATGAAGTTGGCAGGCGCAGTTGGAATAGCTTTGCTAATAATTTTATCATCAACAATCTTTACAAATTTTGGTTTTTATAGTGGAGCTGGAAGTATTTCAGTATTAATTGACGTTAACGAAGGCAAAGATGCCAGTGACAACACATTCACGTTTAACATACTGGCAACNTCTCCAGCATTTGGTAGTTTAGAAAAGGAGGGAAAATATACTATAGTTAATGTTCCCAATTCAGTAGAGTATTCAGGAAGNCCTATCAGTGCTCATTCTGGTACATTTAGTTTAAACGATGATGGNAGAGGTTCAGTGTCTATAGCTTATTCAGATTTATTCAAAATGAATGGTAATTACAATCTACAAGTTGAACTAGGTNGTCAAAAAGCATCAGATTCAGTAATTCTTAATAAATTTTCGGAAAGTGCAGTAGCAGACCTTGTTCAGTTTGATGGCAGTAAGCCTCTNGATAGAGATGATGGAGTGATTACAAATATGCATTTCTCAAGCGAAATCATNGATGATCCAGATTCAAATTTAGATAAGTCTATAATTATCATTCCTTCGGTCACAGGTACAATTACAATATANTTCTCAGAAGAACTATTTGAAGAAGATGAAGATGAAAATTACTGGGATTNNGATAATGACCGTAGCCCTGAAGTTGTAGAAACAATACAATTTTCATACTTTGGCGATCAGATGTCTGTGGTTTATGAGTCTGGTACTGTAGAAGAAGGACCAAATTTCAATCCATTTATCTTCGATACTTCAGAATTTTANGGCAANAGCGGTGACTATGCTATAGTAATAGAGTTTACTAATGATTTAGGATCTGATGATTCAGTTAAACAAGGNCAAAGTAATTGGAAATGGTTTCACATTTGCAACACAAACTCTGACGGNAGTTGCTCAGATTAAATTTACTATCTGAAATCCTTCATCTTGGTTACGAGGAACCATAAATTCCATATTCCATCTTCCCACGTGTTTAATTTGACTTCTCCTACGCGGGCGTGAAAAGGTACAGGAATTTCTACGGCTCTCAAACCTCTCTTGAAAGCTTCAATTTTAAATTCTTCAGAAAGTGGCATTCCATCNCTTGTNAAATTGACTTTAGATATCACTTCTTTTTTGAAAACCCACATACCACTTTGTGAATCTTTTATGTTTATGCCATGAAANAGATTAGTTCCAAAGGTAAGTCCCCAGTTTCCTATTTGGTGTGTCAAAGACATGGCATCGGGGTCCATTCTATCGAGTCTGTTACATGTTACAAAATCTAANTTATTATTTATCAAGAATGCNAAAACGTGAGGAATCTTNTCTGCCGGATAAGTNGTGTCTCCATCAATTGTTGCAACGTAATCTGTATCAATTAAGCTAAATCCNGTNTTGTACGCTCTTCCATANCCTTTACGAGGCTCATTATGGACTATAGCACCTCTTTTTTCAGCCTCTTCAGCAGTATTATCTGTAGAATTTCCATCAATAATCAAAACTTTTACGTCTAACCAAGGTAAATTTCTCGGTATTTGATCTATTGTAGGTCCGATAGATTCCCCTTCATTCAAAGTAGGAATCATTACAGTTAAACTAATACTCATTGTACGGAACTATGGAGGTCTGGTTTTAAGGCCAACTATACTAAGGCGTTATGGCTCTATTGATTCGTAAGCTATCTTCTTCGTTAAGTTTTATGGTTGGTCTGGTACTAATCTTGTCTTGGTTTTATTGGGCCGACTCTCCATATTTTTTACTATTTTCAGGTCTCGCACTTTTGTTAATAGGGATAGTAGGAGTTGTAACTACTATAGCTAAGGCTGAGGAAGAATTGGAATGAAAGTTCCATTAACCTTATATTTAACCATTTATCGACTTGTTTTTTAGATGAGTCTCCTATACAAAACCTTTCTAAGGCCGGCAGTTTTTTTGCAGGACTCTGAGAGAGCTCATTCTCGCGTTTTATCCACACTATCAAGTATGTCTCGTACAAGATTTTCTCTTTCGATGTTAGGTGCGCTTTATCGCTCTCCAGATCTTCCAATTACTGTAATGAATATAGATTTTCCAAATCCTTTAGGATTAGCAGCAGGCATGGATAAAAATGGGGAAGCAGTTCCTTCGTGGCAATCAATTGGTTATGGATTTTGCGAAATAGGAGGTGTAACTCTACACGAACAGCCAGGTAATCCCAAGCCTCGAATGTTTCGGGCAAGTAAAGATAAGGCCTTAATCAATCGAATGGGATTCAATAATATTGGCGCANGTGCATTAAAAGAACAATTACAATTCTGGAAAGATAAGGGGCTCTGGCCAGATTCTCCAGTTGGAATTAATTTGGGTAAATCCAAGAAAACTCCACTAAAAGAAGCGCCATCAGATTATGCAGGTTCAATTAAGATTTTATGGAAGCATGCTGATTTTTTTGTGATTAATGTTAGTTCTCCTAATACACCAGGCCTCAGAGATCTTCAGGAGTCTAAAAATTTAGAATTAGTAATCAAAGAATGTTGTAAAACCAACAAAGAATGTTCTAAAGTTGAAAATGAGGACGAGAAACCGCTTTTAGTTAAGATAGCTCCAGAGTTAAACGAAGGTTTTTTAGAAGATATTATAAAATTAGTGAAAAAATATAAAATTTCAGGAATAGTAGCAACAAATACAACATTAGATAGACCTGAAACAAATAATCCCTCTTCTGAGAAAATATATAAAGAAGTAGGAGGTCTCAGCGGTGCACCTCTTAAAGATAAGAGTACAGAAATGATACGTAAAATTTACAGGTTAACTAAGGGCAAGATTCCAATAATNGGTGTAGGAGGAATATTTACAGCTGAAGATGCTTGGAATAAAATCGCAGCGGGTGCTTCAGTGGTGCAACTGTACACAGGTCTAGTTTTTGAGGGTCCANATATAGCAAAAAGTATAGTTAAGGGTTTGAAAAACCGATTAGAAAGCGAAGGGTTTGAATCCATAAGTGACGTAGTCGGGATTGAAGCTTAGCTTATTCTCGAATGATAAATTGACTTTGACACATAGGACATCCAACCTGTATAGGCCTTTGTTCTGTAGTAATTGTTATTTGCCCTGAGCAGCTTGGACAAGTCAAAGTAGTTGGTCCCACATCTTCGAAATCAAAGAAATCTTCTTCCTCTTCATTTCTGAAATACTTCAAGCCTACGAAAGCACCTAACACTAAAATTCCAGCGAGACTTCCTCCAATGAGAAGAGTACTACTTTCATTGTCTTCACTTGTTCCAGTGCTAACTTCAGCGTTTACGAATATGAATAGTGTTCCGCTGAGAGTTGTTTCTCCATCATTGTCAGTTACTCTAAGTGTTACTTCATAATTACCTTCATTTTTGAATAAATAATCTAGATTTTCCTGATTGTATTCTTCGGA
This sequence comes from Methanobacteriota archaeon, assembly GCA_002724775.1. GTDB lineage: Archaea > Thermoplasmatota > Poseidoniia > MGIII > CG-Epi1 > CG-Epi1. Next base: position 12,097 of record PBPR01000003.1, on the reverse strand, counting down.
ATTTAGCCCGCCATTAATTATCCATTTGTAGCTAACTATAGCCCCATCTGTATCATATGAGTTTGTTGCACTGAATGATATTGTGTCGCCTTCTTCAATAGTAAAAGCAGTTTCTCCGTTAGTTATTCCATTAATTTGAGAAGTAATTATTGCAATTGGTTTGATATTTTCGTCCTCAGGTTCTTGAACATAAGCATATTTGCTAATGGATTCCTCATTGCTTTCTATTTCTGATGTTATTTGTATACTTCCAGACTCATAAGGAGTCCATGCAAATGAAATACTATTTTCTTGTTTCGAAATCACTTCAACGCTTTCTTGGTAAAGTAAATTCTCAGCAGCGTATGTTGAAATTAATGCATTACCATCTTTTCCNCCATTATTTGCTACAGTTACTGTAATTATAGTTTCTTCACCTACAAATAAAGGATCGTTCCACGATATACTTTTTAGTTCAAAATCTTCCCTTGGTTCTTGAATTACTATGTCTNTTGTTATTTCGTTGTTTTCTTCAGTAGTTTCTACAGGGTCTGAGTTGTCTAATACAATTTTTACAGTGTTTGTTCCTTCTTCAGCAGTCCATAGATATGTGANAGTTTTGGAAGACTCAGAAGAGATNTGTTCTCTTCCATTGTCTACAGTANTTCCATCTATCATNATTTCATAATCAACAGTTCCACTTGTTTTACCTAGGTTTAGAATATCAAAATTTATGTTAATTTCATTTCCATCTTCCAAATCTCCNACAAACTCTATATTTGCGGGGGAAAAATCAGGTTCGTCTGGCGCAGGCCCTACATCTACATTGAAACTTCTTTCATCATTATTGCCATTTTGATCTTCAGGCTGTATTGCAACTAGCCTAGCACTTAGAGTATTTGCTCCTTCCTCAGCAATCCATTGTGTTTCAAGAGTAGTTTCTTCTTCTACCTCAATAATTCCACCCTGTATTGTTGAGAATTTACCAGTTGAATTGTGATACCACCTCAGTTCAAAATTTTCAGAGCTTTCAGTTCCCTGATTTTTTATTTTCGCGTAAACATTAATGTATTCATTATCGACAGGATCTTGAGCATCNGTCCACACGTCAGTTATTGTAAGGTCAACACCCTCAGCAGGTGCTGCACCGANGTTTATGGTTTTTTCAAGTCTGTTTGAGCTAGTATCGCTTTCAGAAGGCGAGACGTCATAGACCTCGGCTTCAATGGTATACTCCCCTTCCTGAGGATTCCATTCGTAAGTCCATGTTACACTTGAATCTTTGGAAATAGAGCTTATAGAATCTTCATCTAAAGTTTCGCTTCCGTCCAATAATAATTTTATCGAGGCACTATCTATGTCTACGTTACCTTGATTTTCTATTTCAACAGTTATAGTTACGGTATCTCCTTCTAACGGAGTTTCAGGAGTAGACGTTATTTCGCTTATAACTGCATTAGGTTGATTAATATCGACGATTTCATATCCGTCAATATATCCATATCCGTAGTAATAATTGTATTTGTCATTTTCGCTAGNCTCTGANGGACTACCATCATAGTTTTCAGTGTCCCAAGCTTCAGANAATTCTTGNAGCCTGTCTCTTACACCATTAGTNGTAGAGGTAGGTTTTAGANTTCCATCAGCTTCCAGAAGTAGNGCAGCTAANCCNGCTACNATGGGTGTNGCCATACTAGTTCCACTCTTTGTTGACCATCCTTGTGCATTACTATCTCCAAAAAGATTAGAGTGTCCGGCAGCGGCTCGAATGTCGCTTCCAGGAGCTACAACAGATGGTTTTAGTTCGTCCCAGCGATCGTCGTCACCATCACTCTGCCGAGGACCGTAGTTACTATAACTAGCTAAATCATCATCATTCCTGTTGACGTTGTTCATGTTGTCCATGGCTCCAACAGCAATACTCCAATCTGCGGCAGCAGGCGATGGCACCTCTTCATCACCGTCATTACCCATGGCGATTATTACAGCAATACCTGCAGCATTTGCTTGATTCACCAATTGAGACTGTGAATCAGTTCCATCGCTGTCGCTTGTGGTGCCCAGAGACATGGACATAATGTGAATTCCGTTATTTTTATCTCCATCGTTTTCCCAATCTGTATTAACATTTTCAATGCACGCTTCGATTGCTTCATTTATATCTGCAGCTGAACCCGAACCCCAGTCAGCCATCACTTTCATATCAATAAGTCGTGCAGCAGGTGCAACGCCAAGATAGTCTAATTCTCCATCTCCGTCTTCATCATCATCTCCCCCCATTCCGAGAACGGTTGACGCCACATGCGTTCCATGGCCATCAAAATCATCTGGATCTTCGTTGCTATCTTCATCAGTTGTAAATTGATAATTTCCGTTTTCATCTGTAGGGCATCCGCCATCACAGTTCATGCCGGCAATAAATCGTCTAACATTTTGATCGCCATAAACTCCAAAAGTTTCATGTTCATTATCTACTCCAGTGTCTAAAACTGCAACATTAATCCCTTCACCGTACAATCCTTTGTCCCAGACTACAGGAGAATATTCATCAGAGTTTCGAACCTTTACTGCCTTAACTGCAGTATCGAGCATAGGATAAACTGGAGCTTGCCATTCGATTAATTTTAAATTTGAAACAAAAGTTAATTCACCTATTTTGCTTGCTGGAACATAATCAATTCTAATTGCATCAATATACTTGTAGATGTGTGTTACTTCCAAACCTAGATTCTCTATTTCCTTAACATGCTCTTCACTCGGTTTAGAATTTAGCATCAGAATTACAGCAACATCTTCACCATCTTGTAGCAAATGATTCATCCGATCATCAATTCCGTCAGCATTTCTATCAAAAAACGTAATATCGAAATCAGGTTTACTCTCAGCTACTGAGCCCATTGGCATGAAAAGATTTAAAATCAATANCAGAACNATGCCTTTGGCTCTCATTACATGCCACTNCTATGCAGGTCTAAAAAATGTTGCATTGGTCAGGTTCTTCGAATTTTNTNTAAAAAAGCTGAAATTACAATTATTCCCGAAATTAATGCTACAATTCTGTAAATATTAGAACTATCATCAGGTTTCGATTGAGGGCTGCCCTCTATCTCTAGGACGATATTAGCTGAAATATTGGCATTTCCAATACTCTCAGCTGAGAAATATGCTTCATAAATTAATGAAGACTCAGTTTCAAGTCCTTGAGTGTTTATTTGCTTTGTCTCGTAAGGCTCGAGATCAAAGTAAGTCTCTGTAAGATACAAATTAAGTCCTTCTTCAAGTTCTTTAGACAATTTGAAAGTATCTTTACCATTTCCTGTATTTGTTACTAATATTTTAACGTTAGAATCGATTTGCTGGGCAGCAATACTGACTCCATAGTATTGAGGAATATTGACACTTATATTTCCATACCCTCCAACTAATCCCCTCCCATTTTTAACCTCAAACGGTATCTTTTTTACACCTTCAGTGGCACTAATTGGAGGTTTGATTTTAATTACAATCCTACTCTCTTTTTCAGTATGTAAAATATTCGTGCTGTTGATTTCCCAAATATTAGGCAAAGTAAAACTTAAGTTTATCGTATCCCAAGACTGCTCCAAGGAATCTATTATAGTTATTTCAGATTCTAACCATGGGAAGTAGTATCCATTTTCATCTGTTTCCAATTCAATAGTATTGAGATTTTTTGCAACAGATTCATAATAGTGTGGCCCCTCTTCGTGTATAAAGAAAGAAAAAGAACTGGCATTATTTTCTGAATCTATTTCAAATTCATCTGAAGAGGATAAACTTAGATTAGCAATAATGATCCTAGATGATTTATCTTCAGATAGTAACTCCTCGTTACTTAGAGTCCAGTTGAGTTTCTCTCCAGGGTGAAGTCCAGAGTACGTTAAAATTTTCTCTTTTCCTTCATACTCTATTTTTAGAGTAACGTTGTTAGCATTTACTGTTCCTAGGTTACTAATTTGTCCCGTGAGAAAGAAGTTGTCATTGACATCGACTCCCTTAACGTTAGAGAAAGCACCTTCTGAGGTTTCACTCATTAGTAGTGGCATATCTAAATTTAAGTCAGGCAAATTTAAATCTACGAATAAATTTTCGTCGTAATAGTAATCTTGCAGATATCCATCTGAGCTGTAAAGAGTTAGCTCTATTGAATAGTTCCCTGATTTTTTTGGTTGAATTAGCAGATTATCAAATTTCTTTCCCTCAAGGTTTTCTGTTATTGTTTTTATTAATTCACCCTGAGCATCTACCATCCTCAAAATCAATAATGAGGCATTACCTGTAAAACTCCCATTAACTAGAACGCTATCGTTATGCCCAGTTCCAGTATTCACACTTGTGGAGTTTACTTGCACAAAAGTAGACTCAGATTGAATTGATTTTTCATAGTTTGTTATGAAATTAAACCACATATTATCTTTAATTTTAAGATCACTATATCCATACTTTACTCCGTCGGTTGGAAAGTAAATAGTCATTCCCTTTGCCCTTTCTACATTAAGTTTTTCAGGTTTAATCCAGTGATCTTCAAACACTACAGTTTGATTCAAAGCATTCCTTAATTTTTGAGCAGCTTCTTTCACTGAGATTACAGGTATGTGTTGCTCTATGTTAACTGTTAAATCATAAAGGTCTCTATAATTTGGGTTTTGATCAAATCGTTGAGTACGATCTCTTGCATCTTTAATTTCTTCTTTAAAAATAGGCAAAACACTATTTAATTCTGAGCTAAAGTTGTCTAATTCTTGCCATAACTCATCTAATTCATTACTAGATATTACAGAAGCAGTAACAGAGTAACTAGTGTAAACAGAGCCATTTCGATAGGACTCTACGTAATCATTTACCACATGGTATGCTAGCTCATCATTATTCAAATTTTCATTTAGTTTGTATAGTAGATTATTGTAAGTCCATCCCTCAAGAGGTTCGTAAGCTTCAGAGCCATGTACCATTTCAGTATGTTCTTTCAATTCATACATTATCTCAAACATACCCATAAGGCAAGCATCAAATCCAATTAAAGTAAAAGGTGTTTCGTTTGTAATTTCACGATATTCGTTTATTGAATTATTTATTTCAGGGACTGTCAAATAGCTGTTCCCATCTTCAGCTACTTTTTCCCAGCCGCTTCCGTGATTCCATATTATCAAAATTTTCTTTTTCGCAGGGAAATTTTCAGAGCTCCATATCAAAAAATCCCTCAGTGTATCCCCATTACCCATGTCTAATTCATTTTGCCATGTACTGTTAATTTCACTTAAATTGTATTCTACTAGGTTGTGTTTCATTACATGGTATGCATGTGAATCGTCATCATTTATTTTATCAGTTAACGCAACGATTTCCAATTCTGAGTTCGAACCAACCATTTTCATTTCATTCAAGTCATCAGTTAGTTCATCGTACAATGTATTGTCTCCAGCCATGTAAACGTAAAATCCCCATTCAGGTATTTCCTCTTCAGCTGAGACATCATAGTTTAATCCAAATGTTGTAGAGAGTAAGAAAAATGATAAGGCTATGCTGATTTTTCTACTCATAAACAGTCCTCATTATATGACTATAAAAGCGCTATAGTTATACTTCGTCAGTATATATCCATTCAATAATATCGTTATTTGAGATAATATTTCTGTTTGCTGCAACATTACTGTAAAATCCGTTTAATGTATATTGCCAGCTGTAACCTTCTTCCTTTTGACAGCTATCGCATCCCTCAATAATGATGTCCGTGACTGAAACTCCTTGGCCGTCGTTAGTTGTCATGACTTCATAATTTCCTTGATCAGTTCCAGCCATTAGCAATCCAAAAACAGTGGATTCAGATGTTGTTAATGACTCAAAAATTAATGTATCATTATCTCCAGCATTTTTGTAATAAATGCTTAGTTTTGCTGTAACAATTGTTGAAGTGTCAACTTCATCATCTCCAAGTCCTAGTTCATTCACAATTCCAGCTATGACAACGATATTGATCAGTGCAACTGCAATAAAAATATTAGTTTTGCTCATGACTAACTGTCTCATCATCTATTACTAGTTCATCTTCCATGCCGAACAAGTAGATAACGTAAAATGGAAATCCAATAAGAGTGAATGTGACTAAACTTGAAAGAAGGTGATAAAGCATGAATGGAAGTCCTAGAATGTAAACTAAAATCAAATTATCCAAGGTGTGCTCGTATGATAATACAAAAACTCCGAAATTTGTCCAGATATCATACATTAGAGTCAGTATTATTCCTGATGCTCCAAACTTGTACACAGTACCGGGTTTGATTCCGCCCTGAATACTGTTTTTGAATTTAGACGTCAGTAAAGATACGAACAAAAATCCAGAATAAGTAAACAATAGAATTTTTGTTCCACCAAAGTATCCTAGGTAAATGTCGCTAGCAACAATCATAGAAATAGTTACTATGAATGTCCAGTTCCTAGGTAAAACCATTGCAGACAAAAAGCTGGCAACCATAACCGTTTCAAAATTAGGGTAATCATGTAATACAATTCTCCCTACAAATCCTAATGTAAACACAGAAATTACGGTTGCGTACAAGCTCATAGAACTTCTTTCCATTAAATTGCAACCTAGGGCCTTAGATAAAAGTTAATCTGTGGTTTTTTATCTATTTTCAATTACTTCTCTAGCAATTTTCTTCCACAGAGCCCCTTTTTCTTTATTTGCTAAGGGATTCGCAGGACTTGGATGTGGTATTTCTTCAATAGTTAAATTGTGGACATCGGAGTTTTTAATCGCCTTTTGTGCCATTCTACTGGCATATTTACCTACACATATTACTCGCTCAACCTTCAATATATTGACAACATCCATTAGATATTTATTACATTCCTCAAAAATAAGTTTAGATGAAGATATACTTAACTTATCTGGCGTTACATTTTGCCCACTACTATTGAACATCCATAGAGGAAAGTGATTTAGGACAAATATATTTTTGAATGCTTTTTCGGGTGCTCCATATATTTCTTCAATTAATCCCCAGATTCGTTTACCAGAAATTTCAGGTTTTTTACATTCTAACCCAGTTACTATTCTTTTGGGATGTATTTTTTTGGGTTCATTAATTTTCAAATTTCTAATTTTCAGATAATTCTTAACTTTTTCAGGACATCCAAATGGAATACCCGTATTCCCCATTCCATGACCGGGATTCATTCCCATGATGATTTTAGTAGCACCTAGGTCGCCGTATTTTTTTAAGTAAGTTTTGTGAGATATCCAAGCATAATCTAATGGATTATATGCGAACTCAACATTTTTATTTTCTTCTATGAGTCTTGCTTTCTGATTGCTGCATTCTTCACTAAATTTTTTAGTAATCTCTACAAGTTTATCTGTCCTAGATTTCATTTTTTCAGCCGTAACTTGACATTATATGTGCGCTGTATGTAATATAACAAACCCCTTATTAAGGGGGGGAAGTATTAGGATGTAGGCGATTTTATGGTAGATAATCGAATAAGTAAAGTGTTTGTCAGTTCAGTTGCAGCATTGTTGTTACTGTCTAGTGTAGTATTTTTGGCAGGAACTCAAGCAGATGCTTCTGATGATTTACAGATTTTGGATATTTTTGAACCGGATGGAACTCCACCACCACGTGAAAATATAGAATATGACTATATTGTTAAGTGGAGGAACGTTGGAGATGATGCTTACACAGCTAAAGTTGTACTATACGAACCTGCATCTAATGGAGATTGTTCTTCATCCACAGTAGCAGATGAAACTGATGAATTTACAATGTCGCCAGGGGAAAATGGCGAAGTAACGCTATCGATAACATTCAGCACAGTCGGCGAAGTTTGTATCACTGCAGCTGTTAATGAGGGCGGAAGTGATTATGGCGCTTACGAATTTTTTGTTTTTGTAGAACCTGAAACTGGTGATGCTGATTTGTATGTTTCTTTGGACATGGAGAGCGATCAAGCAGCTCCTGGTCAAGATATCATAGTCGTTTTTGAATACGGTAACGATGGAGATGTAAGTACAAAGACACCAATTACAATAATGGCCTGGTTTGATGCTACCGGAGAATCTGATGATGGACCTTACACAATTGATCCTTCACCTCTAACTTTCGCATACTTGAGTCCAGATCCAGCTGAAGACGAAATCCCACCTGAAAGAATGGAATGGGAATATACAATTCCATCTGTAGAAGATGGGCTGTACAAACTAAAGGTTGAAATAGATTCCGAATCAAATAATACCGAAGATCCAGACACCTCTAACAATGTTGACAGTATAGATTTGTGTGTAGGAGACTGCAGTCAGCCAGATCTTAGAGTCAAAGACGTTGGCCCTCAAACACTAAGCAGTATTCCTGTTGAACCTGTTGCAGGTACAATCGTATCTTTCACATACACTATAGAGAATGTAGGTGAAGGTGAAGCAAGAGGCACACCAAGTAATCCTTTAGTCATGTTCTTAGAAGTTATGAAATGTCCTAATGAAGATTGTTCAGGGCAAGCTTGGGTTAAAGTCAATGAAAGTCGTGCAATAAGGCCATCAATTCCAGGAAATGGTGGAGAGTTTAATGATGATTCTTTCCTAAGATTAAATTGGAGTACTTCACCTCAAGATTCAGGCTTCTGGAATGTAAGAGTGTTTGTAGATGGATACAATTCCATTGAGGAAACTAATGAAACTAATAATCAAGCATTCGATTCAAGCTGGTTTAGAGTTAAGAGCGGTTACCTTGAATTGAAGGAACAAAGACCAGACTTGATTGTGGCTAATATTGATGAAGGAGATGAAACTGTTTACGATAATGAAGTAACAACTATCGAAGTGGCAGTTACCCAATCTAATTTAGCAGACAGTGTAGCTAATGATGTCAAAGTTTATCTTAGAGTAGAAGATCCTGAAGGAGGAGCAGTCGATTGGTTCCAAATAGATGAAGCAAAAACGGTCGGCCTAAATGGAGAAACTACCTTCTTTGAATATGACTGGACACCTACCAAATTGGGAAGTTATGGAATAAGTGCATATGTTGATAAAAATGATGATATTCTAGAATGGGACGAAAGCAATAATGAATTTGAAGATAAAGTAATAACAGTTTATGAAAAACTTCCAGATTTGCAAATCACATCTGTAGACATATCTCCAGTTAATGAGGAAGGTTATGCTATGGTTGGAGTTAGCAGTGAAGTAACTGCAACAATAGCCAATTTAGGAGTTAGAAATATGACTGATAGCGAAGGTACTAAGCTTGAAGTTACATTTTATACTTCATCACCCTTTACATCTAAATTAGCTACAATTAATGTAGACAAAGCTCTAGATATGGGAGAGACAACTGATGTAAGTATTCCATTTACATTCTTGGAGAATGCGGCTTACAGATTCATTATTAAAGTCGATGAAAGTCAAGAAATAGCTGAAGGAACAGGCGGGCCTGAGCTTAATAACGAAGCTATCAAAAATGCATACGCAGTCAGCTCAGTTGATGCTTATGTTTCAGATATGTCCGTTGATATAGGAGATGGATTAGCTGGAAAAGAATGTCCAATAACTTTTGAAGTGGGCGTTGCAAACATTCCAGAAGGAAGTTCTTACAGACTCCATTTCAACGTGTCCGTTGATGGAACATTTGGATGGGGTGAAGTTCTAGGTGTTGCTACACAAAATTCTACTGGCTTTTATCCTTTAGGTACAGGTTATTCAGTTAGTGGTCAGTTCGGTTACATTGATTTTAATTCTAGTTTTAGTAACCAGACTATAGTGATACCATGGATTCCTAACAAAGACAGAACAGATACCTACAACGTTTCAGTTAGTGTAAGTAGTTCCATAAATGTTGATGAAAGTAATGATGTGGCTTTTGTGAACAAGTTATCTATTGCAAAATTAACTACAAATATTGTGGTTGATGCAATCAAAGTAACTGAGTCAGATGGTTCAGCCACAATCAAAGTAACTGTTGGTTATCCACAGGGAGAACAATCCGAACTGGATGTTGATGTTGCAATGCATGTTTACAAAGCAACAGATTATGCAAACGGTAACCCACCAGTAGATACTCTAACTGTAAAGACTATTGAAGGTTTAATTAGAGGAGATTCAAGAGCAGTATCTTTCACTTGGGCAGTTAAAGACGGAAGTTACATCTTTGTGGCAATATTAGATCCTGAAGACTCAATCAAAGAAGTTGATGAAGCCGATAATACATTCCCATCAAAGGAACAGACATTCGGTGCATCAAATGTAGCCAATCTCGATGAAGAGGAAGATGATGGTGGTTTACTACCAGCACCATCGATGCTCGCAGCCTTAGCAATATTTAGTATGGTTGCATTAATTCGAAGAAGAATTTAATGGATCATACAGCCCTACTCTACTTCGTAGGCCCTGCTGGGGCCGGTAAATCTACATTAGTAGCCACACTGCAAGAATGGATGCAACACTATAGGTATGACGGAGTTGCAATAAATTTAGATCCAGGTTCTGAAACAGTAGCCTATGAGGCAGCAATTGACGTCAGAGAGAAATTTACAGTTTCTCAGATAATGGATGAATATAGTTTAGGACCTAATGGAGCTCAAGTAGTTTGTGCAGATTTGTTGGCAGTAGAGTTGGACTGGATTAAGGAACAAGTCGATGAAATTAACTGTGACTACTTTTTAGTAGACACGCCTGGCCAAACGGAATTATTTCTTTACAGAGAAGCTTCAAAGGTTTTAGTAGAGAATATTTCGCTAAGAGCAGGAATTGTTTTGCTTCTTGATCCTTTACTTTCTAGGACTCCTGATGGATTTGTTACTCAGTTGCTACTCGCATCTGCTGCACATTTGAGATTTCCTATTCCAATGTTTCCTGTACTTACCAAGTGTGATTTGCTTAAACCTGAGGAAGTAGATAACGTTAGAGAATGGGCTGCTAATTTAGACAAGTTAGCGATGGATATGCCTAACTTGTCAGGCATGAGCGGAGTCTTGTCTTCTGAGCTCCTTAAAGTACTACAAGTATTAGCCTTGGAATCAAATCTTTTAGCAGTTTCTTCAAAAGAAGGCGAAGGAATGGATGATCTTTATTCTATAGTTCAATCTACTTTTGCAGGTGGGGATGACTTAGAAGCGCATACTGATTCAAATTAGTTACTATTATTAATACAGGTATTTTTATTGTAAAATAATATGGCTGACGAAATACCACTAATTGTTGAAAGAGATGGGAAAGTGTTGACTCTCAGTCTTAATAATGCTGACAAAAAAAATGCACTTACTTCAGAAATGATGGGTGCTTTGAGTGCAATACTTGAAGATGTAGAAAATTATGAGGATTTACGAGTTATTATTATCAAAGGTATAGGCTCAGTATTTTGTTCGGGAGCCGATATTAACAATTGGAATCCTGAAGAATTGCAGGAGCTGTTATTTTCTTTATCAGATTGTCCTTTACCAACTGTTGCACATGTACATGGAGTGTGTTATGGGGGAGGTATGGGTCTAGCATCTGCGTGTGATTTTATTATTGCTGAAGAAGATACTAAGTTTGGTTTTCCAGAGGTAAAGATAGGTATGATTCCAGCAGTTATATCGCCTTATGTATCTCGAAAAATTAGTATTGGGCGCATGAGAGAATTATTCATCACTGGAGAAAGTTTTGGAGTAGAGCAGGCATATAGCTTTGGTTTATTATATAGTCTAAATTCAGACATTGAAAAATTAATTAAAAATGTAGTTGGAGGAGCGCCGCTAGCGCAGAGTTTTGTGAAGAAACTACTCTCTGAAGAAGTTGACAAAGAATTTATTAACGAAAGGGATTCTCACCTAGCTGAACTTATAACACAGATTCGTGAGGGTTCTGAAGCACAGGAAGGCATGGCCGCTTTTATGCAAAAACGCTCTCCTTCATGGAGTAAGTAATGATTAAAAAAATTCTAATTGCGAATCGAGGCGAAATTGCTTGTAGAGTCATAAGAGCCTGTAAAGAAATGTCAATTCAATCGGTTTCAGTGTACTCAGATGTTGATGTTAATTCTCCGCATGTTTCTATGGCAGATGAAGCAGTTTGTATTGGACCTGCAAATCCATCAGAAAGTTATCTAAATTTTGATAAAATAATTGAGGCAGC